>JBDKSM010000022.1:0-39353 GCA_039680665.1 Syntrophaceae bacterium
ACTATGGGTTCATTTGCAAAGAAGGATATTTTAGATCTCAGCATATCTGAGAGAATTCAGCTAGTTGAGGACATCTGGGATAGTATCGAACAGGTCCCTGAATCGGTATCTCTTACAGAAGAAGAAAAAGCAGAAATAGACCGCAGGCTCGATGCATATCATATTGATCCAAACGCAGGAACGCCTTGGTCAACGGTTCGAGAGCGTATAAAGAGCCGGGCATGAGCCTTGAACTGATTATTCGTCCAGAGGCTGAAACGGATATTGAAAATGCCTTTGACTGGTATGAGAATAGGGTTCATGGTCTTGGTTCCGAATTTTTGCTCGTATTAGATGCTATTTTCAATTCCATATTAAGAAATCATCTCCTATATCCAGTCGTACATAGAAATGTTCGCCGAGCATTAACGAGAAGATTTCCCTATGCTGTCTTCTTTATAATCCAAGAAAGCAAGATCGTTATCCTTTCCGTATTTCATGTCAAGCGCAGCCCTAAGATTTGGATGGGCAGAGTATAAAGGTTTTGAACCAGCGGCCGCACGCGGATTGCCAGGGCCGCACTTGCGTGCAAACTCGTCAGTTAAACTTGGGGGGCAGGGGGTCAGGTCTTGTTATTTGCATTCCGACCTATTCCATGCTAGAGACAGCGTATGGCACGTCCTCTACGTATAGAATATCCAGGGGCGATCTACCACATAACCGCACGAGGAAACGCACGGGAAGACATCTTCCTTGATGATCATGACCGTTTGGACTTATTGGCCCTTCTTAAGGGGATTTGTGATGATTGTCACTGGATCTGCCACGCCTATTGCCTCATGACAAACCATTACCATCTGCTGATCGAGACCGTTGAAGGGAATCTCTCACAGGGCATGCGCCAATTGAACGGCATCTATACGCAAAACTTCAACCGGCGGCATGGCAGGACGGGGCATGTCTTTCAGGGGCGGTTTAAGGCCATTGTGGTTGATAAAGATGCCTATCTTCTTACCCTGTGCCGGTATATTGTATTGAACCCTACCAAGGCTGGGCTGGTAGCTTCACCCGCAGACTGGCGATGGAGCAGCTATCGCAGTACCGCCGGAATCGATAAAAAGGATTCGCTGGTATTCACTGACTGGATACTCTCCCAGTTCGGCGCTTCCGTCCCGGCCGCTCGCCGGGCCTACCGTAAATTCGTTCTGTCGGAAGACGACCTGATCACGCCCTGGAAAGCTTTGCAAGGAGGTCTCTATCTTGGAGATAGTACTTTCATCGAGAACCTAAAGGAGATATTGCGAGGCAAGTCACAGTTCAAGGAGTTTCCACGGACACAAAGGTATGCCGCGCGACCCACTCTGGCCGGGATCATCGGCGATGCTTCTTTGCAAGCGCTTGATCCTGCAATAATTTATACCGCGTACCAAGACTTCGGGTACACCCTCAAAGAAATTGGCGATCATGTAGGCCTTCATTACTCAACGATAAGTCGCATGATAAAACGACAGAAGCAGGAGTTGGTGAGTGGAAAGCGTGGACGTGCAAAAAACAAGACCTGACCCCCGAGCTCCCCTGCAAAAAACAAGACCTGACCCCCGAGCTCCCCGAGATCAACGCCTTCCCGACCCACCTGGGGCGTTGATTGCGGACGGGACGAACATTGGCGTACATTGGGGACGCGTACATAGGGGACACCCTATATATTGACATTTGTTGTCGAGGATTTGACCTTGCGGGGCAGGACCGAGCCAATATGTAATAGTAACATTTTTTGGGGAGGATTATTCAAATATAAAGATATAAAGGGCGTCCCCTTTACTTCCCTTCCTTTTACTTCTTCTTTACTTCTTCAATGGCAATAACAAGCAAAGACGGTAATTGCCATGACAGGTATTCCATAGTAATAGCCCCCGGCAGCGGGCCAACTATGAATACGATTGCATTTACCTTGTCGCTGTCAATATTCGATAGCCTTTCCACCGCGCAGCAGATCATTATCTTTGTGCTGCTCCTCACGACCGTTCATCCGATCCGCAACAGCAGTGCCTATCTTGCCGGTCTGAGCGGTGCTTACTTTGCCTGTGGTGTGGGTGGCTTTCTGGCCATTGACCAATTGCAGGTGTTTCTTGAAACATATTTCCCTTCCAGCGCTAATGTGCCCGATGCACTGTATTATCAGACCGAATTCATTTCCGGCATCGTTATGACGATCATCGGCGCCTGGTATTTCCATAAAAAGAGACATGCCCCCGTCAGTCGTTCACAAAACATGGTGGTGGCGAAATTCAAGTCCATGAATGCCTTTTTCGCCTTTGGGCTGGGGGCCTTCATCTCGGCATCATCATTTCCCTTCGCCATTCCATATATCATTGCGCTGGCAAAGTATGCCGCGTTGCATCTGGATACCCATGCCGCCATGGGTAATATCCTGCTCTACAACATCGGCTATGCCTTGCCCATGATGGTTATCTTTATGATCTATCTGGACGCCCGCAGACGCACGGACGACCTGCCTGAAATGCTTCACGAACGAACCCGTGTTCTGAACGTTCAGCTCACGACATGGGCTTGGGCAGGCGTGGGCATCTTCTCGATGATCGATGCCTTATGTTACTTCATCATCGGGCATGCTCTGGTCAAAGGCCGATTCTTCTAACATAGTAAGAGATCGAACTCTCTCGCGTGCTTAAGAGGAAAGTTCAGCCTTAACCTCGGCATTCTTGACCCGCAAGGCGGATTCCGAGTCAATATCCATGTCGCGCGCCAGGGCCACGGTCCAGAACAGGAGCTCGCCCACGGTCTGCAAGGCCTGGTCTGTCTGAGGGGTCTTGAGCTCGGCTGCGAGATTGTCCACCGAACGTCGCAGCCTGGCAAGCAGATCATGGTTATCGCCCCAGTCATGGCCGGCGCGCTTGGCCGCGGACTGGATCTTGCGCGCGCTCAGGAGGGCCGGTAGTGAGGCCGGGATGCCGTCGAAGATGGTCTGGCGCGTGCGTTTGCCTTTTTCCTTGCGTTTGAGCTTTTCCCAGTTGTGGGTCACTTCCTCGGCCGAGCCGACCTTTGTTTCGCCGAACACATGCGGGTGGCGGTGGATGAGCTTTTCGATCAGGCCTTCGATGACCTCAGGCAGCGTGAATTCGCCGGTTTCCTGGGCGATGACGCCGTGGAGCACCACCTGCAGCAAAAGATCGCCCAGCTCTTCGCGCAGATGCTCCACGTCATGATCGTTGATGGCGTCCAGCAGCTCATAGGCCTCCTCGATGGCGTGCGGCGCGAGGCTTTGGTGGTCCTGCTCGGCGTCCCAGGGGCAACCGCCCGGGGCGCGCAGGCGCTCAATGATGGCCACTAACTGGTCGAATTCCTGCATGATCGGTCCTTTCAGCGTAACATATGTTTGCGTATGGCAACGCCAGCATAGGATATCCATGGCCGCATGCCAAGTTCTAAAAAGCCGCCGTGCTATTTCCATATTTACAGTCCCAGGCGTTCATGCATATTATCCGGCTATGGAAGACCAAGCGCGCATTACCGAGCTCAGGCGATTGATCGAACACCATAATCACCGCTACTATGTCATGGACAGCCCGGAGATTTCCGACGGAGAATATGATGCGCTCATGCGCGAGCTTACTGCGCTGGAAGAGAAACACCCCGAACTGATCACCAACGACTCGCCCACGCAGCGCGTGGGGGCCGCGCCCTTGCCCGAGTTCGCGCCCATGGCGCACCGCATCCCGCTTTTGAGCATCGACAACGTCATGAACCAGGAGGAACTGGCGGCCTTCCACGAACGCGTGGTGAAATGGCTGGGTCAAGATATGATCGACTACTGCTGCGAACCCAAGCTTGATGGACTGGCCGTGGAATTGATCTATGAGCGCGGGGTATTCGTGCGCGGCGGCACGCGCGGCGACGGAGCCGTGGGTGAAGACGTGAGCGCCAATTTGCGCACCATCATGAGCATCCCCTTGCGGCTGATCGGCACGGATATGCCTGATCTCCTGGAGGTGCGCGGCGAGGTGGTGATGTTCAAGGACGCCTTTCAAGCCTTGAACGCCGAACGCCAGGACAACGCCGAGACGGTCTTCGCCAATCCGCGCAATGCCGCGGCCGGATCTTTGCGGCAGCTCGATCCGCGCATCACGGCCAAGCGCACGTTGACCTTCTTTGCCTATGGCGTGGCCGAGCCTGCCGGCCTCGGCCTGGATTCACAATATGCCGTGCTCGCAAGATTGTCGGACTACGGCTTCAAGATCAATCCCGAACGCCGGCTCTGCCATGGGATGAAGGAGGTGGAGGCCTTTCTGGAGCGCATGCTCTCCCTGCGAGAAGATCTGGCCTATGAAATGGACGGCGTGGTCGTGAAGGTCGACAGGGTGGCGTATCAGGAGACGCTCGGCGCCAAGGCCCGCTCGCCGCGCTGGATGGTGGCCTTTAAGTTTCCGCCCACCCAGGCCACCACCATTCTCAAGGCCATCACTGTCCAGGTGGGGCGCACCGGGGTGCTCACCCCCGTGGCCCTGCTTGAACCGGTCAGGGTAGGGGGGGTGACGGTCAGCCGGGCCACGCTCCACAACATGGACGAGATCGCGCGCAAGGGCGTGTTGATGGGCGATACGGTTCTGATCCAGCGCGCCGGCGACGTGATCCCGGAAATCGTCTCGCCGGTCCTGACAAAACGCACGGGTGATGAGCAGGCCTTTGTCATGCCCGAGAACTGTCCGGTATGCGGTTCCCGCGTCGAACAGGACGGCATCGCCTACCGTTGCATGAACATGGCCTGTCCGGCCATCATCAAGGAGCAGCTCTTTCACTTCGCCTCCAAGGATGCGTTCGATATCGAGGGTCTGGGCGTCAAGATCATCGACCAACTGGTCGAGGTCCTGCAGGTCAGGGACGCCTCCGGCATATTCGATCTCAAGTTTGATGACCTGATGAAGCTCGAAGGCTTTGCCGACCTGTCGGCCAACAATCTTTTGGCCGCGATTGGTGCTGCCAAGAACGTTTCCCTGGGGCGTTTCATCTATGCCCTGGGTATACCGCACGTCGGCAGATCCAAGGCCGAAGACCTGGCCAGACATTTCGGATCATTGGAAGACTTGAAGGGCGCGTCCTTTGACGAGCTCCGCGCTATCCGCGGCATCGGCGATGAGATCGCCAGGGCCATTGTTTCGTTTTTTGCCAATCGGCAGAACAGTGACGTGATCGCGAAACTGAGGCAGCGGGGCATTGTCATCCAGGCGGTACAACCGAGGACCATCACGCCTTCGTCCCTGACCGGCAAGAAGATCTGCTTTACCGGCACGCTGGCCGCCATGACCCGTGGCCAGGCCAAAGGGCTGGCTGAACAGTACGGCGCCCAAGTGGTGGAATCGGTCACCAAACAGCTCGATTATCTGGTGGCCGGCACCGATCCCGGTTCAAAGCTGACCAAGGCCCAATCGCTGGGCATAACCGTCCTGGATGAAAACGGTTTCAGAAATTTGATCAAGGAGGAGGCATGAAGGCGCTTAACGTGCGCGTCGAGGGGCGCGTGCAAGGGGTCTGGTTCCGCGCCACCACCCAGGAAGAGGCACAGAGACTGGGGGTGGGCGGCTGGGTGCGCAACACAAATGACGGCGATGTCGAGATCTTCATGCAGGGGGAGGAACCGGATGTGGACCGGTTGCTTCAGTGGTGTCATCACGGACCTCCCGGCGCGCGCGTCTTGGGCGTGCATGTCGAAACGGCCCAGATAGATGCCTCAGTAAAGGGCTTTATCATCAGGTACTGATGACGAGGACCTCGTAAAGGGGCCACACGCTCTAGAAATTCAGCGTCATCAAGCTCAATGCCGCGTCCTTGGCACAACCGGCGGCAGTTACGGTATCGCAATCTTTGCTTCTATGCTTTACACCAGCATCTTCATCAATAAACGTTAGGCAATTGCGCATGTGCCGGATGAATTCATCGGGGGTAAGCATTTCGGCATAGGTGCGGGTGAAGGCATAGATGCCCAGATCATCCTTCTTTACGCTTTCAGCAATTTCGATGGCCTTCAGGATGCATTGCCGGGCCTTCTCGGTCGCCGTTGCGGTTCTCTCAGGCAAAAAGCTCCATAATGCCACGGCATGACAAAAATAGATGGTGGGGCGATAGCTTGTAAGGGCCATGGCATCATCATGCATCTTGGCCCTGTCGCTCAAGAGCTTCTCGGCGATCGCATTCATCGTGTCTTCAGGCATATCGCGCACGTAGCTGCGCCTAATGCCAAGATGCGAGTGGACATTGATTGCGACCTCGTGCACGGTATGCTGTCTGCAGGAAAGTCTTTTTTGTGGATTGACGAAGATGTCCTCGTCCTCTTTGAGGATGGCATTCAGGAGGCGGACGCTGTGGAGAAAATAGGCCGAGCGGATGCCGGAAGGCGAAACCGAGATCCCATTTCCGAATAGGTCTTCAGCCTTTGCCAGTGCTGTGTAGACCTGTTGTTTCATTGTATTGAGCTCTTGCTTATTCTGGGCGGTCTTCCGATTGGCGCGGAGTTCTTTAAGAGCGCACATGGCCTGGGCCATATGCAGTCCGGCGTATTCGCAGTAAAAGTCCTCTGATTCGCTTAAGCAATTGGCCAGGATGAAACGTGCTTCCCTGCCGGCTTGCTGGAATATGACGGTAGCCGTCTCATAGGTGGGGGATTCAAGCGCAATACTGCGCAGAATAATCATGCGCAACGTCCTGGCCGTGAGATCCGTCGGATTGATCGACAACACGACCCGCAGGATTGCCATGGCCTCGGCGAAGCGACGCCGGTAAAACAAGGTCTTGGCGATTTCCACCCCCAGCAAGGCATTATGCGGAAACCTTAAGAAGGCGCTCACGGCGTTGGTTTCATCGGTGGCAATATCCTTATGCGGTTTTTCCGAAGGCGGCCAGAGCAGGCGATTAAGTTTTTTTATGGAAGCGGCATTGTTCTGCAAAATGGGGTCGGTAAGCAGGTCGGAGACGAAGTCGAAATAAAACGTGCTCCAGAGCGCCTCGATCCACCAAATGCTCAGCGCCTCGCCGTTAAACAGGGTGGTTTCGGTGGGTTTGGAACAGAACACCACGCGGATATCGTTGATCAGCACGCACTGGCGCGCATAATCCGACATGCGGATGACCGGGTCATTGGGCAGCTTGGCGTTCAAGAGCGGCAGCAGATGATTGTCGAGCGAGGCGAACTCTCCTACCACGACGGCGATGGACAGAAAGCGGTTCTTGGTGCAGTAACGGGAGAGCGCCCAGCGGATGGCCATCTGGTGCGCCAGGGATACGGCGCCGCGCAGGCATTGCTGATAGGTCGCCAGATCGGATGCGGCGACTTCTTTGGGAAAGTCGACGTAGAAGGTGGTGATGTCATGGGCGCGCACCTTGCCCCAGCGGCCGTAGGAAAATTGAGGAATGGACTGATCGATGTACAATTTGAGCGTTTTCCTGAGCCAGCCCAGAATTTCATGATCGATGACATCGCCGCGGCTGTAGAGGGCAAAACCGATGCGCGCGCCTTCCTTGTAGTTTTGGGTCTGACGGCCTTCACGACAGAGTGTCAGCAGGGTCTCATAATGCCAGTCGTCAGCGATATCCGCGCGTTCGTGCCCCAGCCAGAAGGCGAGGCTCCTTAAAACATTTTGTTTATAGACCGTATCGACCGGTTCTTTCTTAAGCCTGGTGAGCATGGAGTTGGTGACCTTCGGTAGTGCGATCTGTTTTTCGGCCAAGAGCGTGTTGATGCGGTCGGTGAGCGCCCGGAGTGAGAGCGTGATCCGCAGCAGCTCGTCCTTTCTTTCAAGCAGCCCTTCGAAGCTGAGATGCTTGGGCGGATCGAATGTCCGCCGGTGGGAGGTGTGCTCTCGAATCATCATTTCCAGGGCCTTGGCGTCGGCGGTATCGATCAATCGGTAACGCTCGGCAAAGGTCACGAAGGTTTCACGGATTTGGCTATTGTTGCTGTTTTGAGAAAACACCGACCAGCCTTGTGGCGATGGGAAAGCCGCCAGCAGGGCGGATAGAGCCTTATCTCTTGCATGCTTCATGATAACCTCAAATAATGTTTAATAATATAACTCTACAGGGATCATCTTGACCATCTATGATCTTGCCATGAATACATGGCTCTGTTTTATCATAAAATGATATTAACTGTAAAACACATCAATTTATTGACGGTTCTTTTCGGTGTCGATATCTTATCCGCATTCGAGAATCATAAGAATTCCTCGGACTATAAAGTTCCCGAAGGAGCTACCGCATGAGCAATGGAGTAGGGTTGGATCATTATACAGAGTATACGCTCGAGCACGGCATCTCTCGTCGGAGCTTCCTGTCACGCACGGCCATGGCGGCGGCCGGCGTCGGCGCGCTGGGGATTGCCGGTTGTGCGCCCAGGAGTGCGACCGAGGAGACCACCGGCGTGGGAATGACATTCGGAAAGAGCTCGGATGGGGCCGCCACGCTCTCCTTCCTGCCTAAGCCGGAGCCGATCGCGGACACCGACATCATAGCCACGCAGGCATTCGACGTGATCGTCGTGGGTGCGGGAGCCTCAGGGGTACCGGCGGCCCTTTCAGCCGCAGAAAACGGCGCAAAGGTGGCATTGCTACAGAAGCAAAATATGGTGGTTTCCCAAGGCAACTCCGGCACCGGCATCGATCTGGCCAAGAGCGAACCGGCCGGTATCGAGGCGCTCGTGGCCAGGCTCATGAAAGACAATGCCCACCGCTGCAATTCCAAGCTCATCAGGCAGTGGGCGTACAATTCCGGCCAGGCCGTATCGTGGGTCATCGAGCGTGCAAAGCAGGGCGGCGCCCAGGTCATCGACCAGGGCAACCTCCAGCAGGCCGCTATCCTCACGGTGAATGGCTACGAGCTGAGCTATATTACATCGTTCTTCGGGCCGAAGCCGTACACTACCGGAGACGGCATGCGCGCCCTGGCCAAAACCGCCGAAAAGGCAGGCGTAAAATTTTTCTTCAGCATGCCTGCTGTTCAGCTGGTCCAGGACACATCCGGGCATGTGACGGGCGTGATCAGCAAGAGCGAAAACGGCAAGTACATGAAATTTATCGCCAGGAAGGGCGTCATCCTGGCAACCGGGGACTACCAGAACAACATGGCCATGTGCGACTACTTTATCCCCGATGCGAAGTACTTCGGCCGCAAGCAGTTGAACAGAACCGGCGACGGCTTCATCATGGGCTACTGGGCGGGCGGCGTAATCGAGCCTATCGGCCACACCAAGATGCTGCACGATTTCGATGCCGGTCCGGCCTCCATGTGCGATATGCCGTTCCTGGCCGTGGATCAGACGGGCAAACGTTTTGTGAACGAGACCGTCGAGATGTCGGTGCTCAACAATTATCTGCGCCAGGCAGAGAATACCGGTCAGTATTCGCAGATCTTCGACTCGAACTATATGGCCCAGGCCGCACACTGGCCGGGAAAATTGATACCGCCGGAAGGCCTGATGAACTATATGCCCGAAGAACCGGGAGATCACAAAGGCGTATTCGAAACGTTCATCAACACCCATAAGGCGGACACGCTGGAGGAACTTGCCGGGAAGATCAAAGTCGACCCGAAGGCTTTCGTTGCCACGGTCAAGCGCTACAACGAGATCGTCGCCTCAGGTCAGGACTCAGACTTCGGCAAGCCCGCCGATCTGCTGTATCCGATCGATACGCCGCCGTTCTACGGCATCCATCGCACGGTGCGCCTGTCCACGGTCTGTTCCGGCCTGCTCGTCGACGAGCATCATCAGTGCCTCGATGCCGAAGCCAAGCCCATCAAGGGCCTGTTTGCGATCGGCAACCTCGGTGGCGGCTTTTACGGCGGCGTCGACTATCCGCTCACCGTCTTCGGTTTATCATTAGGCCGTTGCTACACCTTCGGATATCTCGCCGGGAAGCATGTCGCGACGCTATGATTTGTCGCCGGCATCCCGCATCGCACAACTTGATCACTGGCGTGGATGATAACGCTTGGCGACGGCAGCTACTGTAAGGAGGAGAAAACGTCATGACTGATATGAGCACGGAGAAGGCGAGAAGGTCATCCCGTAAAATCTGGACCATACTTGGCGCGGCAGGTGTCGTACTCATTGTGCTGGTAGCCGTCATGGCTGGCGGTTCGGCCTGGCACGAGACACCGGGTTTCTGTGCCGTCTGCCACATACCGATGCAGGGCTATGTTGATGGCTACCAAAGCGGTGACAAAACTCTCATGATCACCCAACATGCGACCGGAGCGAAGGTGGCGAATTGTCTCGACTGTCACAATCCGGGGATCGAGGAGCAGGTGAGCGAAGCGGTGCATTGGGTGACGGGCGACTACGTGTTTCCGCTCAAGCAGAGGGAGTTCGGAACGCGCGGCTTCTGCCTGGCGTCGGGTTGCCATGATGAGGGCAAGATCATCAAGGCGACGGCAGACTACGGCGGCGCACAGCGCTACAATCCGCATGACCCGCGTCATGGCAGGCTGGAATGCTATCGCTGCCATGTGATGCATGGTCATTCAATACAAAAGTGCAACCAGTGTCACACGCTTAAACTTCCGGATGGCTGGGTTGCGCCCGCGGTGAACGGTGCGGTAGCAGCCAGGTAAAGAAAATTCAAGGAGTCTGCATACCTATTTGCAGCTACATGGTAGGAGGTAACCATGCGTAATCCTGGGAAATTGCTATACCTGATAATCCTTGTGGCGTACATCGGTCTGAGTGGTTGCGGCCTTTGCGTGAAGTATATTCCCTCGGGGATAGTGGCTCAGCCCACTCCGTCGGCCGAAGACCAGTTCATCAAAATCGGTAGCGTGAATTACCACTACGCCGAATATCCGGCGGGTGGTCCCGATGTTCTCATGGTGCATGGTTGGTCTTCATCGACCTATACCTGGGAAAAGGTTGCGCCCACACTCCAGAAACAAGGGTACCATGTCTGGTGCGTGGATATGCAGGGCTTCGGCTGGTCGGATAAACCTAAGGGCGCGGCCTATGATCCTCTGACCCTCATGCGGGACGTCAAGGCCTGGATGGATGCCGTGGGCCTGAAGAAGGTCATCTATGTGGGCAATTCGCTCGGCGGCGGCGTGGGCTTCTACTTGGCCGTCGAACACCCGGAGGTTGTCGATAGGCTGATCCTGATCGATGCCGCCTGCCTGTACCCGGTCAAGGACCCTTTCATTACCGATCTGTTGAGGCTTCCAGGGAGTGCAATCGTGGGCAAGCTGATCTTCTCACGCTGGATGATATCCACGAATCTGAAAGGGACGTACTATCATAGCGACTGGGTCACGGACGATCAAATCGATGCCTATTACACCCGCATGCGTACCATCGGCGCCTTGGATGCCATGATTGCCATGGCGCGAGGCCTGGATCTCAAAAAGCTCGAACCCTATACCCGACGTGCCGGCCTGATTCAGAGCCAGACCATGATTATACATGGCCAGAACGATACCACCTGGGTACCGATCGAGAGCTCTCGTCGCTTGCGGCAGCACATCCCCCATTCCATTCTGGTGGAAATACCGGAATGCGGGCATATGCCGCAAGAGGAACATCCCGCTATTACCACGCGCTTGATCCTCGATTTCCTGGACGGCAAGTTGGCACATGACACAGTCCTGCCGAAGCCTTCCACATAATAAGCTTACCTGCGATATGATACTCGAAAGGGCGCGGGCTTAAAACCTGTGCCCTTTCAATAATTTGATTATTTGTTCAGAAATTGATCCAGTTTACGAAAACCGGTTTGCATTACGCTCGAATGATTTTTCGCAACCGGATAAAATGGCGCTGCCATGCGCATGAACAAGCTACCCGGATTCGTGCGCCAGCGCAGGCTTACCTTCGTATTCCCCTCCGCATTCTCAAACTTCCATAACCCGTGCCCGATGAATGCGCCATCGATATAATCCACACGGAGCATTTCGTTCTTTTTGGATTCAACTGTTTTTGTTTTGAATTTTATCGGGTAGATCGCATGGATGGTCACCTCATAGAGGGACCCGACATTGCCGCTGGTATCACCTTCGAAAAGCTCTGATGAAAAATCAGGCATCCACCAACTCGTTCTCCCATCGTATATGTCTATGATGGCGTCATAGACCATCGCGGGGCTGGCATGGATTATCGCCTCTTCCGTGACATCATACGTTGTCGTAATCGAACCTTCACCGTCAACATAGGCAAGCAGATCCGCCTGAAAAAGGACCACGCAGCAAAACGCCAACCCGATTATTTTTCTCATAATATCGGCCTCCGATAGCATTGGGTATGTCTCAATGCGATATCTGTTTATAAAAAATATTTACATGAATATTTTTGAATACGGCGAACAACAGATTAGTATGGTGCTTTAGGACAGTTTGCAATAATCAGGTGTATTTTGCTGATAATTCCGTTTTATGGCAAAATGCTTCAATGTTTCCAACATCACCGAATGAAAGCGCAAAGAACAAAAAAGGCACCTTCTCATACCTATGATTGGTCCAATGAAAATACGTTAAATCCGGATGAAAGAAAAATCCCCCCTTGCATGCAAGGGGGGAGGGAACAAAAAGGGGGGGGGGTGTTTTCAAGCCTTTTGTGAGTCGTAGGTATCCGGGGTCACGCCCAGCTTCTCTAGCTCCTTCTTCATGATGCGGTGGGTGCTGGTCATAGGGAATTCATCCACGATGCGTACATAGCGCGGTATGGCGAAACGGGCCAGTTTGTCCTTGAGAAAGGCGATCAGCTCGGCCGGGGTCAGCTGTATACCCTCCACGAGCTTGACCGAGGCCATGATCTCGTCCTCGGCCAGTTCGGAGGGCACGGCGTAGACCGCTACTTCTTCCACGGCCGGATGGTCCATGATGACGTGCTCGACCTCATAGGCACTGACGTTTTCGCCGCCTTTGCGCATGCTCTCGGTGTTGCGGCCCACAAAATAGAGGTAGCCCTGCTCGTCGGTGCGGATCAAGTCGCCGGTATAAAGCCAACCATCCTTGAGCTTGTCATTGGTCGCGGTTTCGTTTTTGTAGTATTCGAGTGAGCCCTTGGAGGAGCCTACCTTGAAGATGAGCTCGCCGGGTACGCCGGCCGGCACGTCGCGGCCCTGATCGTCCACAATACGGTATTTGCCGACGCCCTTTGATGGTTTGCCGATGGAGCCCACCGGCGCGGTGCCGATGTTCATGATGACCTTGCCGCCGCCGTCAACGGCGCCGTAGCCTTCGTAGACCGTGAGACCGAAGCGCTTCTCGAAGTCCTCCCACATGTCGGCCGGGCAGGCGGCCGAGAGTACGTAGCGCACCTGGTTCTGACTGTCGGTGGGCTTTGGCGGCTGTTTCATCAGGATCGGCACCATGGAGCCGATGGCATTGAAGACCGTGGCATTGTGGAGTCTTATCTCATCCCAGAAGCGGCTGGCCGAGAACTTGCGCGACAGGGCCACCGTGGCCTTGCACGCCAGGGAGAAGGTGATGGTCAGGAACATGGCATTGGCGTGGAAAAGGGGCAGGGGGGTGTAATAGATATCGTCTTTCTTGATGAATACGCCGGCCAAGAGACCGAGCTTCTTCACATTGGTGCAGGAATAGCGGTAAACCACGCCCTTGGCGCGGCCGGTAGTGCCCGAGGTATACATGATCAGGCAGATGTCTTCCGGGTTGTAGCCGATGCCGGGATTGGCGTTGGATAAGGATGCGGCCTCCGAGAGTCTGGTCAGCCCGTCCGGGATGGCGATGCCCTGCCCTTCAGGTTCGCAATCATTGATGATAATGCCCTTGAGCTTGGGCAGGCTGTCTTTGATCGCCAGGAATGGTTCCAGCAGCTCGGCATCCAGGACCAGGTACTCTATGTCACTGTGATCGATGACATATCGAAGGCCGTCGCCCTTGAGTTCGGCATTGAGAGGTACAATATACATGCCGATCTTCTGGGCACCGAAAAAGCAGTCCAGATAGCGGGGCGAGTTCTTGACGAAGATGCCCAGGCCTTTGCCCCGCCCCCCGCCGAGCTTGTGCAGCAGATTGGCGGCCCGGTTGGCGTTGATATCCATCTGGGAATAGGTGATCTTCTCGTTGTTATAGAGCAGGAAGTGCTTGTCAGGCACCTGGACGGCGCGTTCCTCAAGCATCTCGGCCCAGGACATTTCTTGATTGATGACGGCCTTAGGTAGGCCCTTGAGATTGGTCCAGAGCGTTCCACGACGCTTTTCTTCGCGCATGAAGCGGGCCAGGGTTAGGGCGACATCGCTTGCTATGGCAAGTTTGCGCAGGTTCTGACGGTATGCAAGAGTATCCATTAAGTATCTCCTTTGGAAATCGTGAATGTCCGGGGTCCGGTTAAACTGCCGCGTTCAATGTTTTTGAAGCGGTAGCCGTAATCGTAAGGAATAATCACCTTGATGGCGGAGCGTTTGCAAATGGCGGCGCAGTCGTTGCACGACATGCACTGGGGATTTACCTTGTCCATTACGGCCCTGCGCTCTTTGCCCGCACCTTCGAGCACGAGCGCGCTGCCTGGGCAGATTTGGACGCACAGGCCGCAGCCGTTGCAGCGGGTATGGTCAATGCTCACCCTCGCCAGGGTGACATAGCTCTCGTTGTCATAGGTAGGTATCCTGAGACGGTCGATCAAACGGTAGGTTGACATAGGCATCTCCTCAAATCAGTACGTGGTGCGAGTGCAACCGGGTTCGAACCAGGTGACGGCATGCGTTTCGCGATCGATTATCCCATTCGGATCACCCACCGGGTAGCCGACGGTGATGCCTTCGACCAAAGTGAAAGGAAAGCGGACGCCTAGGCGGCGTTTCCAGATGAGCGACAGGGGCGGACGCATGAGCAGGGTGGAAAAACCCACCCAGCAGGTGGAAAGCCCCAGGCTGTACGCGGTCAGGACCATGTTCTGGCCGCAGATGCCGCAGTCAAGGTCCGGATTGCCCACCCCGCGCCGATCTTTGAGAATCATAATGACGGTCGGCGCCCCATGGAAGACCTTGAGCTTGCCGTCAGCGATAAGTCCGATGGCCCCATGCGGGATGGGGTGCATCTCATGCGGCATGATCCGGATGGATAATTGCGACATTAGCCAGGCCAGAGGTCGGAAGGTGCTCCCCTCGCGCCAGAACAGAAAGAACTTGAGAAGCCGGCAGGCCCAGGTGATATCGCGCTCCATGGCCGCGATCATTTGCGGGTCACGAATGACGAGGATTTTCCAGGGCTGACAGTTACCGGCCGAAGGCGCGTAGCGTCCGGTCTCCAACATGCGCTTGATCAGGTGTTCAGGGACCTGCTCGGCGCGGTATTTGCGCACGCTGCGACGTTCAAAGCAGGCGCGCTCGACAGCGGTCCAGGCGTTCGGGTCATGCTCGATCTGTTCGCACATGGCAAGCTCCCATCAGCGCACGGACGGCGCTTCCAGTATATGGATGCACATGGCAGCCTCTTCCACGCCCAGAGCGCCGCCGCCGTTTTCGGCCAGGGCCAGGCGGGCATCACTCACCTGGCGTTTGCCTGCCCGGGCGCGCAACTGAGTTACGAGCTCGTGGATCTGTGCCAGGCCCGATGCTCCCACCGGGTGACCCCGCGAGGTAAGCCCGCCGCTGGGATTGATGGGGATGCGGCCCGTCAAAGCGGTAGCGCCGCATTCCGCCAGCAGGCCGCCTTCGCCCTTGGGGCAGAAGCCCAGGTTCTCGGCCTGCCTAAGCTCGCCATAGGCCGTAGCGTCGTGCACCTCGGCCAGATTGATATCCTGAGGTCCTACCCCGGCCTTTTCATAGGCCATAGAGGAAAGGCGCTCACCGATCTCGGGTTCTTCGAAACCATAGGGTCTGGCCTTGCCCGTTCCCAGGATCGAAGCGAGAATGCGCACGGCCTGGGATTGCAAACCGAGCCTTTTGACCACATCCGCTGAGCATACAATGGCCGAGGCGGCGCCGTCGCCGATCGGCGCGCACATGGAACGCGTGATGGGCCAGCTCACGATCCGGTCGGTGAGCACTTTTTCCACCGGCACGGCAAACTGATACTGGGCATTGGGGTTGAGCGTGCTGTTGAAGTGGTTCTTGGATGCGATTGTCGCCAGTTGCTCGATGGTGCTGCCGTAGCGTTGCATGTGCTGGCGGGCATTGTGGCCGTAGATGTCCATAAAGGGCGAATGATCGCCGGAAGCCAGCTTGCCGATCCGCATCACTTTCTCATAGCCCATGATCTCGCCCAAACGGATGAAGACCACGGCCGAGTCCTTGAACTCTTTCAGGCGTGTTTTAAGATCCTTCTTCTTTCCTGAGCGCGGCGCATGATCATTCAGGTGGTACTTCTCGCGATAAGCACGCATGGCTTCAAGGTCGCGGGGGCTCATTTTGAAGGTGCCGAGACTGGCAATCATGTTGTCGATATCCTCGAAATCCACGCCGGTCAGGAACTGGGTAAAGTTTTCCTTGATGTTTTTACGATAGAGTTTTTCCGCGCCCACGGCCATGGTAATGTCATAGAGCCCGCTGGCCACCGACATCCAGGCGTGGTGCAGGGCAGTCGAGGCGCCGGCGCAGGCGTTCTCCACGTTCGTGATGGGGATGGTATCGATCCCGATCGGCCTTAAGGCCACCTCGCCGCGGATACAGGACTGACCCATTTCACCCCAGCCCGAGTTGGAGAACCAGAGGGCCTGGACGGCTTCCTTATCGATCCCGGCATCCTTAAGGCATGCCAGCACGGTCTGACGGGTGAGGTCCTTGATGCTCTGATCCAGATATTTGCCGAACCGCAAGGTATCGACACCGATAATATATACATCGCGCATGTAGTGCACATCCTTCCGGTGATCTTGTGCCCTCGATCACCAATGGTTTAAACAATAGCTATAATTGGTATAAACATGAATATATTTATTGCTTGATTTTGTCAAGCTTCGAATGCATATTCTATATTATTAAATAATTATCATATTATGGAAAAGGATATAAAAACATATGGCTGGTAAGCAGGTTCATCAGAAGGTCGTTAATAGTCTCATGCGTGATATCTTTGCCAACAAGCTTAAGCCCGGAGAAAAGCTCCCCCCTGAACGCGAGCTTTCCAAGGCCATGGATGTGGACCGCACCTCGCTGCGCGTGGCTTTGAAACAGCTCGAGTCCATGAATCTGCTCGACATCCGCCCCGGTGACGGCATCTATGTCATGGATTTCCTGAAACATGCCGGAATTGATTTTTTGAGGCTGCTCTTCTCGCAGGATGACGAGGCCAGCGCCGAGCTCATCGGCGATAAATATGTGATCGACGAGGTCTGGGAATGGTGGGCCGCCATATTTCCCGAGATGGTCAAACTGGCAGCCAGAAGGCTTTCGGCGCGCGATCTGAAGGCCATGGGCGAGCTTTTCGACCGGGAGATGGAGGCTATCAACGACCGGCAACTCATCATCGAGCTCGAGATCGCCGAGCAGGATCTTATCGCCACGGTGGCAAACAACATGATCATGCTCCTCATTTCCAATTCATCCCGGCCGATGCGAAAAAAGATCGTCGAGATCTTCATCAACTCCATTGAAAAAGAGGCCCTGATTGAATTCATCTCCACCAAAAAGAATCTGATGCGCGAATATCTGCTCGATCCTAAGGCGGATTACGATTCCGCCGCCGAGCACTATCGCGGCATCATAAACAGCCACCGGCAGATGGTCAGGCGGGCACTTTCATGAATAACGCCCGCCTGTTTGCCCGGCATGGATGGCTAGCCGGTTCATAGTCTGGAGCTATCGCTGTCATGAATGGGAATATATTTACCCAGGAACATGGTAAGAATTTGCCACATGGGTAGATCAGACGCGCTTAGGTGTGTGCATAACATACTATAATTACATTAATAAACTGTTGGCATGCTGCTTGCGATTCTTTTCTGTAACAGCGAGCGCCTGATACAAAAGGAGCACCCATGAAAGCGGATATGCGCACACGAGCCATTGACAGATGTGAACTGGCTACTGATTTTATCCTCAAGGGTTTATCCTATGTCAACAGCGGGTTTATCCTTTCACCTTGTGAGGTGCGGGGCTTGCTGGGTATCAAGCCCACGTACTCTGCCTGGCACCAGCATCGCACGGTCGGCGTGCTGGTAAAGATGTTGAGTCATCACGACCTGCAGGTGGAGGTAAGTCCGGCCAGCGGACTTACCGTTACCCAGATAAAAGCCACCCGCAACACCTATCTGCCCATCTCCTCCTGGGTGCACTGATCAGTAGCGATAACAACTCTTCTCACTCTTAACATCCGGGATATGGGTGAATCTGCCCAAGCGGATAAGGTCTGAATTCTCAACCGCGTAGCTGAGAGGTTTGTCATTGTGCTTGAGCACCAGATCGAGATTATTCCAGGCATAGCCTGAATTGGTGATGAAAAACGGCACGACATTCCATTCCAGGTACATATGCTCCTGGCGGTTCTTAAAGTTATTAATCCCGAGGCTGTAGCGATAATAGCCTATTTGGGAGGGCGTATCCGACCATTCCAGGCGGAACTTGGCGTTCTGGGCGCAGAAGTCATTCATGCCGCTGATCATGCACATGCTTCCGGCCGGTCCGGTCAATACATTCCACAAGTCATGGGTCTTCACGCTGTTGTCCAGCAGTACTTTGGTAGTGGTGCTTTTCCCATCGATGATCAGACCCTTCCGGTCGCGTTCGGTAAGGATGCGGTAGGGTTTTGTGGCGTTCAGTACCCGCGCATTCATGTCTTCGCCCAGGGTCAGGGTAAAGTTTTTAATAATGATCGAAGGATCAAAAGGCGTACTCAGGAAGTTCTGGTCGTAGAGCGCGAACGGGCTGGCCACCACGTCGGCAAAGGCTGTCGGAGCGCCGATCCCGAGCGGGGTGGCGACCTTCCAGGTCACCCTGATGAAATTGATCACGGCCCCGTCATACCAGGCGCGCATGTGCAAGTCGATGTCATCCTGGGTCTCGCTCTTGGTGATGCCGCCGCGGTAACTCAAGATCATATTGATATTGAAACGGTTATGGAAGTCCTGCGCCGTGCCGCCGATAGCCGGCGATATCCCCCACGTGCATACATCGAGGGTGGGCACAACTGATTGCTTGAGCTTGCGTGCCTTGGTCTGGATGAGCATGAAAGGGGTTTGTATCATTGAGCTCTCCGGACGGAAGACGATATAGTCCTGGGATGATTTTTCAGCTGAATCGTCGTTAAAGGCCGCCAGATAGATCCAGCCCTTCTCACCCTCCGGTTTGTACGACAGCTCGATCTCCTGGATATCCTTGATTCCGGCGAAATGTTCGCTGATGGTGCGTTTGTCGACCTTGTCGCCTGCATCCACGGCCAGGAAAAAGAGGCGGTCGTTGTCGCTTAAGGTCCGGTCTCCATCCTTGGCGTTGGCTTCCGGGCCGGACGGAAGCACCACGCGGCCCTGGTTGGTGAATTCCAGGATATCGAAGGGGATCATGCGCAGCCCCCCTTCTTTGAAGGCTACCAGCCGCAAGCGCGCCAGCGGCGTGCCGGATAAGGTTCTGAAGCTCTTGCCGGGTATGTACACGACATCGGTAAGCCTTTTCAGGGTTTTGCCCTGTATGACCTGGGGGCTCTTGGCCGGAGCGCCTGCCTGCTCCTTCAAGAAGAGATCATAGCTGTTATGGATGGCATTGCCGTAGATTTGGGAAAAGCTCTTGGCCGATGCCTGGCAGTATCTTGTCCAGTCGTTTTCGTCGCGTTTGAGCGTGCTCCAGTAGCTATCAGGCAAGGCCTTGATTTCATCCTTTGTCCAGGTGGATATATCGGCCGCCTCCAGTGCGTTGGGCGCGCCGGCAATCATGAGTATAAGCGCCAGGAGTACAGCCGGGATATGTTGTATGCGATTCATGGTAGGTTTCCTTTCTCTCATGGTTTTATAATTTAGGCGCTATTTTATCCTTTGCCTTGGAAGCGTTTTTGCGCTCGGTGGTTTTTTTGGAAGGGTCGACAAGGCGGTCTTCGATCTTGACCTCGCCGTTTAAGAGTTTGCCCAAGAGGTGTGACATGCCGCAAATCGATAATGACGGCGGCGCGGCGGGTGACGTGGGCATGAGGCTGCCGTCGCATACGTAGAGGCCTTTATATTCGGTCGAGAAATCCTTGGCCACGGCCTGCCCCATGGCAATCGTGCCGCCCGGGTGGCCGCCGGCCATTTCGAGCACCGAGATGGATTTCGGATCGCATCCGGCCTTTGTGAGGATCTCGCGCGATATGTCACTGCCTTTATTGACCCGTTGGAAATCGATGGGCAGGAACGGTTTCTCCGTGACCTCGTCGGCATGGATCGTGCCGTACGGTTGATCCGCCATTTTTACAAACAATCCCATGCCGCGCCGCACATACGGGAATTTGTACCAATTCTGCAAAGCCGGCTTGAGGCGGAACATGGTCATGACGGCAAAGGTGCCAAGGGCCGAACAATTGCCGATCATGAAGCCGTCGCTCTCCGCCATGTTTTCGATGGCGTGCGAGAAGGTCTGCATGTTCCAGAGGCCTCCATCGCTGTCATTGCTGTAGCCGAAAATGATATTCATGGGGTCCATGAAAAAGCGCGACCCTACCTCCTGGGTGCCCATTTTCTTGATGCCGGAGCGTTTGAGAATAGCCGGAGAGCCGATGCCGCCGGCGGAAAGGATCACGTTGGCGCCGCGGTACACGGTGCCGTCGAAAAGACGCACACCGATAACCTTCGATTTTTTTGTGTCAAACAGGATGCGATCAACCCTGGCAAGAGTCTTGAGCTCGGCGCCATAGGCCTGGGCCTCATCGACATAAACACGCGTGGTCCAGCGGGCGCCCTCGGGGCATCCCAACATGCACCAGTCGCAGCCTTCCTTGCAGCGGTCGGCATCGATGAATTTTTCCTGGGCTATGAACGGATGTCCGATCTTCTCGGCGGCCTCCAGCATTCGCATGGTGCCTTTGTTATGCTCAAAGAATCTCGTCGGCAGGGTCTGGATACCGATCTGTGCCTTCATGGCATCGGTTTCGGGCGTGAAATCGATGCCCATGGCATTCAGGAGCCGCTGGGGGGGGGACATCACATTGGACTGGTAGACCATGGAGGAGCCGCCCACGGTTATGCCGCGCTCGATAATGACGCCTTCCTTGGAGCGGGCGCCAACCATGAAGCGGTCCAGGAGCCTGGAGCCGAATGGGAATCCAAGAAATTTGGTGTGATAGGCTCCGCGTTCGAGCATCAGAACCTTTTTCCCAGCCCTGGCGAGTTGTAAAGCTGCCGGGGCTCCGCCCGGACCCGTGCCGATAATGATATAATCGTACATCAAACCCTCCTTACTATTTTAGTCGATAGATTTTTCCGGCGGCTTGCACGAAGTCGTCGTGCACTTGCCGGTTGCGTACCTGTTCAAAAAAGGCCTGTAACCTGGTGCGGATTTGACCGGTGGAGCCGCCGTACAATTCACGTTCCAAGACCAGGATGGGGATATCCGTCTTCTTGAGTTCATTACGCCAGATGAAGGCCTCGCCGCCCCAGAGATCGCAGAATTTCATCTTTTCCAGGATCACGGCATCGATGGCGTAATCCTTAAAAGTCTGCTTGACATGATCGAGCCGGCGCTGGAAATCATTGATCATGCGCGGACAGGACATATGGTTCAGATAACGATCGGCCAGGGCGGCAAGCGCGTCCCCGGTCTCATCCGCTTGTCCGTCGAAATGCCGCAATCCCATGCACAGATTGTCGCCCGCAATGGCGGCCCCGCACCCCTCAAGCAGCTCCAGATGGTCTATTTCCTCCATGTGCCCGGCGGCCATGAAGATGCGAACATCACCGGGCCGGGTTGTATCGCGACCTTTTATTTCGATCAGGACCTGCTCCAGGATTTCTATGGCGTTCTCGACCGGTACGGCCGTGACGGTCAGCATGAGGGAGAGGAACTCGCTACCCTTTATGGGAATGGCCTTGGCCTTGCGCAGTTCATACAGTTCGTTAAGCAGGGAGCGTTTGCGGTTGTATAAGCGCACGGAATTCTTCAGGGCCTGGTCGCTGATCGTTATACCGCTGTGCTTTTCCAGGACCTCCTTGAGGTTGAGACATTCATGCAGATACTGCCGGTTGGCATTGTCGTTGATGACGTGTGGGGTGATGAACATGTGCAAGAACGGGGTTTGCACCCCGGCATAGCGCCAATTATCGTAGACCCGCCGCAGGTGGTCGCAGCCGTTGGAGAAAATGATCCCGTCCAGGAAGTCGAAATCATGGCGCAAGACCTTGTCAAAGACATGACGCACGAACGTGCAATTGATGGAGGAAAACCAGGTGTCGCCCAAGGTCGTACCGGAGCTCTGCACGGCGCGCATGCGGTAGGGCACATACCCCGCGGCATGGATGATTTCCTCAGGGACATAGGCGCAGAAATAACCCATGATGCGCTGCCCAGAGGCCTTGGCGGTCATCAGATAATCGTTTAGCGTCTTGCCGGCCGATTGTTGTATTATATCGAGTATGTTCATGCCAGCCCCGTGCTGCGGAAGAATTCCGTGATCTCCCGCATGATCTCTTTTTCCGGCATATGCCGTTGGTCCATGATGTCGGCATTCAGGATCAGGACCGGGAGCTTGGCCTTCTTGCAGATGTCCTTGAAGATGCGTCCAATGGCCCAGCCATGCTGGCAGCCGTTGTGACCGGCGAAGATAATGCAATCCGCGTTAAAGGCCTCCAAGGCGCGCTTGAGCTCATCGGTGATATACTCCACCGGTCCATGACACTGGCGGCCCATGGCCAGGTAGAGGTGGCTCTTGGCAAGATCGCGGATCATGGATTCGTTGCTGGATGTGTCGATTTGCGGCATCTGGCACTGGCCGATAAAGTCATTGACCACCACGGCGCCGAATTGGTGCTCCATCCATTTGAAGATATAGGTAAAGAAGGCAAATGGCGGGTTCCACCAGATGACGCGGATCTTTTCCTTTTTCACGATCCCTTCACCTTTTTCATAGCGCGCCTTAACGACATCGTAGACCTCTTTGGCAGAAGCCGTGATCGCAGGATCGCCGATCGTGATCTCACGCATCACCCATTGCATCAAGAGGGTGATCATGCTGCAGGGGCAGGGCGTGGCTCGCATCATCTCGGTGACCTCGTGCAGGTAGAAATTGAAATCATTGACGTTGTTGATAATTTCCCTGAGCTTGTCCCAATCGATTTTACGGCCCAGATGGTGCTCCATGAAGGCGACGAAATCCCACATGACCTTTTCATAATAATCAAAGGATGGCTCGTCTTTCCAATAGGGTGCGTCAAAGGTGAAGGCAGGGGCGCCGGTCAGGTATTCCATGATCTGGTAGGACGATATACTGGTGTCGCAGGGTTGAGAGGCCCTGACGATCAGGTCCGGCTCCGGCGTCTGTCCCAGGACATAGGCGCCGATTGAGGTTTTCAGGGCCGAACAATATTCCACCGGGACGCCGATGGCTTCGGCCTCGGCGATGAGCTTGGAAGGAGCTTCCCATCCGACCACATTGCCGAAAACATTCAAAAGCTCGGCATTGAGCGACCTGGCACCGAAGGCGGCGACGATTTCGCTTGATAGGATCCATTGCACCCAGACCAGGGGCACACCGTCCTTTTGAGCTTGCATGGCCCGCTTGAAATTTTCCCGCATGGCATTGAATCCCGTGACATAGGCCTTTACCTCTTCAGGCGGCAATTTACCGGCCCCCAAGGTCATCATGCCATAGCGCAACGTGCGGTTGAGGAAGGTCTCGTGGTCGACATACAGGGGCCTGGCGAGTTGCATGGCCAGCCAGGTAAGACGTGGAAAATGACCGATCAACTTTATCAACAAAAGCCTGTTATTAATAATTTTAAGATGCTCCAAAGGTTTCAGCATCAGCTGTTCCTTTCCATGGTTTAATCATCTAATACCCCCCTCAAAAGAAAAGAAATATTGGTTGATTTAATAATTCAAATTGGTTTATCCTATGAAACAATAAACCAGAGTCAATGTCAAGCAAAATGCTTGGATAGGAAGAGGTGGAATCTTGTCATTTGGATTATTACAGCTTATACCATGCCATGGGACCAGGCGCAAGGTATTGCCGTGTCAGGTTTTGTGCCTTCACGGAAAGGCATGCAGCATAGTAAAGATATGGAGACTGGAATGGTTTTGGGCATAGACATCGGTTCACTGACGGCCAAGGCCGTGATCCTGGATCATGGAAGCATACGCGCTGCGCACATCATGCGGGTTAGGCCTCGGCCGATCGATTCAGCCACGGCCGTGCGGGAGGCCGTTCTGAAAGCTGCGGGGGCGCGCATCTCAGATATACGCGCCTGCTGCGCTACGGGCTACGGTCGTCTCGAAATACCGTTCGCGACCATGAACATGAGCGAGATATCCTGCCATGCCAAGGGCGCTTTCTGGAGTGATGTCTCCATTCGCACGGTTATCGATATCGGCGGACAGGACTGCAAGGTGATCATCCTGGATCATCAGGGATTGATTCAGGATTTTATCATGAATGATAAATGCGCCGCAGGCACGGGCCGGAGCCTCGAGATCCTGTCCAAGGCCATAGGCGTTGAACTGGACAGCCTCGGACCGTTGTCCCTGAAGTCCAGACGGCCGGTTGCGATAACCAACAAATGCAGCATCTTCATGGAGCTGGAGGTTCTCCAGCACCTATACCGGAGGGTCAAGCTCAAGGATATAGCGGCCGGCATCAATCTTTCCGTGGCCAAACGCGTTGTGGCGCTGACCAAGATGCTTACCCTGTGTCCCGATGTTTGCCTGACCGGCGGGGTTTCAAAAAATGTCGGCGTCTCCAAGGGGATTGAAAAGCTCCTGGGGATTACGTTCAAGCCGCTGCGTTGCGATCCTCAGATCATGGGGGCGCTGGGAGCAGCCGTGTTTGCCAAGGAGGGCCTCACATGATTACGGCCGGATTCGATATCGGTACGCGGGCTTTCAAGATATGCCTGGTGGAGGATACGCGACTGCTGTCTTGCGTCTGCCGGCTTGCGGACCGCAACCTGGAACAATCGATCAGAGATTGTTATAAGCAATTGCTTGCCGGACAATCCTTAAGTCGGCGTCAGGTGAATAAAGCAATTGCCACGGGCTACGGTGCCAACTTGGTCACGTATGCGGCCTATGAACTATCCGAACCGGCCTGTCTTGCCCGGGCCGCACATCAATTCGATCCCGGCCTCTCCACCCTGATCGACATCGGCGCCCTGTTTATCCGCATCGTGAAGATCGATGAAAACGGATTTTTGGAGGACAGCGACGTCAACGAACCGTGCGCGGCCGGCAGCGGTAAATTCCTGGAGCTGGTGGCCGAGGCTCTCGCCGTATCGTTCGAGGATATATCCACCATCGCACGCCGCTCGCTCAGGCCGTATGCCATCACCAGCACCTGCGCCGTTTTTGCCGAGAGCGAGATCATATCCCAGATAAACGCCGGAGTAGCGAGCCAGGATATCCTTGCCGGCGCGTTGGATGCCCTGGTATCCAAGGTGCAGGCGCTACTAGGCAAGGCCGGCGATATCGGAAAAAAGCTGGCCCTGACCGGAGGGGTAGCCAAGATCCCTGCCCTGCGCGAAAAGCTTGCAACGGCGCTTGATAAGGATTTGATCGCTCCCCCCCTCGATCCCCAGTTGATACCGGCTTATGGGGCGGCTCTGCTTGCCCAGGGACGTTCAAGGCGCAGACCATAGGTTGTCAAGAGCGTCCGAGAAAGAACATTCCCTCAAAGGTTTTCACCGGGGTCTTGTTTCACGGCCGGGATTTCATATCATGGAGATATGATACTGAAAACCACCGGCATCCACCACCCCATGGTGGTCGTTTTCGCAGCCTTGGCCTGCGGAATCTGTTTGGTGGAGAATTTCTCGGCGCTCACGTTCTGTCTGTGCATGTTGGGGCTCCTATTTTCCCGCCCGCGACTGCCTCATTTGGCGGTAGGACTTTTCCTGGGATGTATCGCCGCCTTGCTTGTGCCCAAGACAAACTGGATCGAAGGCGAGCATATGCTCGAAGGCCGGGTGATTTCCTCCGGGTTCGTGCGCGGCCAGTTACGGATCGATCTTGACGGCCTGCGTATGGAAGGTAAGTCGTATCGGGGCAGGGCCAGGTTGAATGTATATCAGGCGGTTTCATCGGAAACATCTGGCGCGTCGATGGATCTTCCCTATCTCGATAGAGGTCGACTGATTAATGCCCGGGTAATCTTGAAGCCTCCCCGGCCGTTAGGCAATGAAGGCGAGTTCGATCATGCCCGTCACTTGCGAGCGCAGGGCATAACCATGTGCGGATATATCAAGGGATTGGATTCGGCGATTATCGACCCAAACAAGACTGACCGGGCTGTAGAAATCCGTCAATTCACAAATCGCGCCGCGCGTATGCTTTCGGGTCTGGCGCGGCCTGAGGAGGAGGTCTTAAAAGCCATGCTATGGGGAGATCGATCATATCTCACCTATGCGGCGCAAGATCAATTTGCTGCACTGGGTCTGTCGCACCTGATTGCCATTTCCGGACTGCATATAGGACTCATCGTGCTCTTTGGGTATGTTCTCACCTATACGGTCTTGCGTTGTCTCCCACGCGTGGCCGAACGTGTGGATACACCCCTGCTGGCCAAGATGGCCGGGTTGGTGTGCGCCATGCTGTTCGCGGCCATCATCAAGCCGTCCTATCCGACCACCCGTTCGATCGCCATGGCCGTCATGATGATTACCGCACTGGTTTTTGCGCGTCGTACGGCCTTGCTCGATGCCCTGGCCCTATCAGGATGCTTTATCCTGCTGATATGGCCGCTCAGCATGTTCACACCGGGGGTTCTCTTGTCGTTTGCCGCGGTGCTGGGCTTGATCCTTGTGCTGGAGCGTTTGCAGGACGCTGATATATGGAAGCAGACCCTGGCGGTGCCAATCGTGGCCGCTGCCTTTACCATGCCGATAGCCGTGTATATTTTTGGTTTTGTCGCACCCATGGGGATCATCTACAACGTGATTTTCGTACCTTTGTTCAGCTTTCTGGCCTTGCCGCTGGGGCTTTTGGGGCTATTAACCGCATACGTATCCGAGTCTGCAGCGTTGGCGTTTTTTGCCTGGGCTATGGATATCATCACTCTGATCCTGTGGACCGGCGAACATTACGGTCAACTTGTGCCCGTGCCGCGACCGCCCATAGCGTGGGTATATCTCTGCTACCTGGGACTTATTTTGGCATTTCTAGGCTCCTGGCCGCAGGCAGACGAAGGTTTGAGGGTGCATATCCGGTCGCTCGTGCTCGGGGGCATTTGCCTGGCGCTGATTATGATCCCTGTGGGCCATTACTATATTCAACATACGCGGCCCTTGATGTTCGATTTCATCAGCGTGGGGCAGGGCGATAGTATCCTGATTACCAAAGGCTCACGCGCCGTGCTGATCGATGCGGGAGGGATGCGTACGGGCTTCGAAACCGGGCGCTTCGTGGTCGGACCGCATCTCTTGCGCCGCGGCGTCACTAGGCTGGACCTAGCCGTGATTACGCATTCCCATCCCGACCATGCCGGGGGCATGCCCTTCATCCTTGAACGTTTCGGCGCCGACCAGGTTTGGACTAATGTTGTCCATGATCGTGGTTTCGATGATGTAACCAGGGTATCGTCCTTGAAATCGATCCCAGTGCGCGCTGTGCACCGGGGAGAGATGCTTTTATTAGATGATATACGCATGGTGGTGTTGAATCCACAGGTGCGGCACGTACAATCCGCAGGACTGGACCTGAACTTGCATTCAATTGTATTGAAGATCGGAGATGCGCACATGACAGGACTGTTTATGGCGGATGCTCACGGTTTCGGAGAGCTGACCGTGGTCCATGGCGATGCCGACCTGCGGGCGGATGTGCTCAAGGCGGCGCATCACGGTTCGGCCCGATCCTGCCAGGAAGCGTTGCTGGAGGCTGTACGGCCTAGCCTGGCGGTTATAACGTGCGGTTACCACAACTCTTACGGCATGCCGGCGCCTGAAGTTCTCGAACGTTTGCATGCCAGGGGTATAGAGATTTATCGGACCGATCTTAATGGAGGGATGCAAATCGTCGCAACTCATGGTAAGATAGCCATTAAGTCAAAGCCATATCCTGCCGAAAAGTAACCCATGTTCTTCGGCTTGAGGTGTATGTAGATGGTGATGGATAAAAAAGGTTTTACCCTTACCGAGCTCATTGTGGTCGTGTCGATTATCGGCATCATGGCGGCCATCGCCGCGCCGAATTTAGGTCCCTGGCTTGCCAGACAACGCTTGAATTCAGAGGCGCGCAAGATAGCGACACATTTCAACATGGCCCGTTCGCAGGCGATCAAAGGCAATGAGATCGTGCGTATCAGCTTCAATACCGAAGGCCGCTGGTACACCGTGATTGCAAACAGCACCGGGGAGATCGTGCCGCCGACAACCCTGCAGAAAGACATCACCCTCGCCATATCATTCCCGAACGCCGCGAACGCGACCACCACCGGGTTTGATTCGCGCGGACAGGCATGGAACCAGAGCAACGGCACCGTGACCATTACCAATGCAAAGGCCGGGGCAAATAATCAGCGCATCATAACTCTATCTCTGGGAGGGAGCGTATCGATAACGCCATGATACCCATGATACGAAATAACAAACAAGGGCTTACCCTGGTTGAACTTATGGTCGTGCTGGTGCTTTCGACATTGCTTATGTCGGCAGCTTACATGTCGTATACGGCCCAGCACAAGGGTGGTCGTTTGCAGGAGCAGGTGGCGACCATGCAGCAGGACCTGCGCGCAGCCATGGATATCATGGAACGCGATATTCGCAATGCAGGATGTGACCCGACCTTCGCCGACATCCCTCCTTTATCGGCTGGTATATCGGGGGCCAGCGTCCTGGGCCTGGCGTGGGATTCAGCCGGCACAGGGACCGCGCAGCAAATCCGCTACGATCTCAGCTCAGGCAATCTGCGGCGCGATGCTGAAACACTTATACAGAATGTAACGTCCTTCGGCGTGGTTTACTGGAATTCGAGTGGAGGGACGATCACGCCGGAAAGCAGCGGTAAGCTGAGTTCAACCCAAGTTGAACATGTCCAGGCCGTGCAGGTCACGATATGGTTAAGGAGCAATAAGATTGACCCTGATACGGGCGAATATGTAAATCGGACCCTTACCCGGCTCGTGAAACTGAGGAATCGATGAGGAATGTACTATGAGTCTGATACATGACAAAAGGGGTTTCACGCTCATTGAGTTGTTCATCGCCATTGTGCTGTTCGCGATCGGTATAGTGGGCGCGGCCAAGCTGCAGATGGCGGCCGTGGCGAACAACGCCTTCAGCCTACAGGTGAGCGAAGCCTTGAACGTGGCCCAGGATACAATTGAGGATTTCAAGGGCCTGGCATTGACCTCGACGACGTTCGGTGTAGGGACGCATATGGGCGCCAGTGTGAACTCGCCCGAAGGACGGACCTTCACCCCCTCTTGGACGGTGAGCTCCATCAGCGGCGCCGATGCCCTGGATGTAGTAGTCACGGTAACATGGCAGGAGAAAGGGGTAGCGCACTCAACCTCCCTGAATTTTATTAAGGGCAAGAATGAATCGTAGAGGGTTGTTCATGATGGAGAAAGGGATGATCAATAATGACAACGGGGTGGTGCTCGTGATGGTGCTACTGCTCCTGGTCGCCACCATACTCTTGGGAATCGCCGTATCACGCTCGGCTTTTTTCGAGTCCAAGATCGCCGGCAATCAGCGTATTTACCAGAACGATTTCTATACCACGGAAGGCGCCAGTGATTATGTCGTATCGGAATTCGACAATATCATGAGTGAACTGAGCGCTCCAGCGCTTAATGCGCCGGTGAGTTTGGCCAGCTTACTTCCCACGACCAGTCCCATCCACGATGTATCCTCGGCCACGATCACTCTCGTGCGCTCCGCTAATCCGCCTATCGGTTCAGGGACAAGTGCCGCCAATGCTTATGCCAATTACTACGTCATCGAAACCACGCGCAACAACCAGACTGTTAAAGTCGGCGTGTGGAAAGCCTTCCCCAAGGTAGATTGATTTTAAGCATGACAGACCATCTCGGAAATTTAAGGAGAAAGGATATGAAAAATAGGAAACGAGACTTCACGATAGGCGTTGTAATCATATGCCTGATCTTCGTTTTCGCTCCCATGGCGCGATCCATGGACCAGACTGTGGGAGATACGGTCATATTCTCAGGTTCCATAACAGGTGTAAAGCCCAATGTGCTCATCCTCTTTGACACCTCTGGATCCATGAAAATGGAACCCAAGGTTGTCGATCAAACCGACTATGATCCGAGCGTCGACTACAAGGCGACCCAGAGTCCTTCAAGCCCATACTCCCGTTACAAGGTGTATTACTATGACAGCGGCAGTTCCGGATGGGGCGGTACAGCGGCGGGATGGTATGAGTTCACCTCTTCAACCAGTAATCTGGGGTGCGCGGCGGCCAAGAGCGCCCTGGACTCGATCGGGTACTGGCAGGGGGATATCGGGACCACCTCGCCGTTTAATTGCGGCGGCACTACGAGCCGGCAGTTGCGTACTGGCAACTATTTGACATATGATTCCCTCTCTGCCTCGAATACGGACTGGAAGATCAATGTGGCCCGCAAGGTTATTGAAGATCTCATGAATTCCATGGCAATCGGCACCGCAGCCGGAAAGAATATCGACCCGGTCAATTGGGGCCTCATGACGTTTAATGACAATGAATGCGGAGGAAAACTTGTAGTCGGCTGCGGCACCAGTTCCACGGACATCATCAATAATTATCTCGAATATCCGCCCCTATCGAGCAACCGCTTCTATAATCCATCCGGCGGCACGCCCCTGGCCGAGTCCCTGGTCGAGGCCGGGTTGTATTTTGCCGGTAAACGTTCATGGACTTCTAGCACCACCTACACATCGCCCATCCTGTACCGCTGCCAACCCAATTACGTCATCGTGGTTACGGACGGCAACTCCACCTGGGATACGGGCAAAAAAAGTGCGCACAACGATACCAATAGCTGCGCCCAATGGGACAACCTATTCACGAACACTTACCCCTTCGACAAGGCCATTAGCGATTATGATCATGATGGATGCGACCCGGATGTGGAAACCTCTCCCTGTCCAGTAGCTAAACGGGCTAGTATCAGCGACTACGGCACGCACTACCTGGATGACGTGGCCGCCTTCCTGTATAATGAAGATCTCAGAAATACGACCGACTTGGACAATGGTGGTTTAGGTGTTTCCTTTAACGCCAGCGACTTTCCCAAGCAGACTATCACGACCCATTACATCGCCTTTGGGGAAGACACCTCGGCCCTGCCGCTGTTGCGCAGCGCCGCGGCGAACGGCGGCGGCACCCTGCAGCTCTCCACCAGCTCCGCTGAGCTGCGCGATGCCTTGATGTCCATCATGGACAATGTCTTTACGGATTCTCGCACCTTCATATCGCCGGTGGTCCCGGTCAGCAAGCTCAACAAGACCTACTCCGGCACCTCCATTTATCTGGGACAGTTCAAGCCCCTCAAGGGTGGCATATGGAGGGGCAACCTGAAAAAGTACGGCTTTAATTCCGCCGGCGAGCTCCTGACGAAGAACGGCACCTCCGCCACGGTCGCTGGCATATTTACAGATGATGCTATTTCCTGCTGGAGCAGCACGACCGACGGCAAGGATGTCGATAAGGGCGGCGCGGGCGAGAACTTGATGAACCAGACCACACGGTATTTTCTCACTTACAACCCCACGCGCGCTGTGGCTAACCTGGGAAATGCCTATAATGCCTTCAGCAGCAGCAATGCCGATATCACTACTACGATCCTGTCGGGTTCAGGGGGCACCTTAACCGCAGTCAATCGCACAGATTTATTCAATTTCATGCGCGCCGAAGGCGACTATTTGCCGGGGACCACCAATGATAAATCATTGCCCTGGGTCATGGGCGATATCCTGCATTCCCGACCCGCGGTCATGTATGACGGCAGCAACAAGACCGTGCTTTTCGTGGGCTCGAATGATGGGTACATGCACTGTTTCGTGGACAACGACCAGGGCGACAACAACCCCACCGACGGGAGCGACCCGAACTGGGCCAATGACACGATCAGCGAGGCCTGGTGCTTCGTGCCGTGGGATCTGCTGGGTGAGCTGCGCGAGATGCATCCCACGCTCAAGCAGGACAAGGTGCACAACTATTACGTGGACGGAATCCCCACTTTGTTCACCACGGGCAGCAACAAGTACCTGACCTTCGGTCTGCGGCGCGGTGGATCAAGATACTATACGCTGGATGTGGGCGATGTAAATACCTCCACGGGCGAACTAAGTGCCGGCACCTATACCTATGACAACATATCCTATGTCTGGCAAATGAACGACACAGTCCTGGGAACGGGCGACGAAACCTTGGGTGAATCCTGGTGCAAGCCCTTTTTCTGCAAGCTCAAAACAGCCTCGGGACAGACTACCTATCAGGACACCCTGCTCTTTACCGGCGGATATGACAACGCGAACGAAGATCTGGATTCACCCAGCACGACCGGCGACACCAAAGGCCGCGCCCTTTTCGCGGTCAATCCGGCCGATGGGAGCGTGCGCAACCAGTTTAAATTCTCGCGCACGGGAGGCTGCACCCAGCTGACCCATTCGATCATCGATCTTACGGCCTTTGATTACAACAACCAAGGGCGCGTCGACACCATTTATGCCGGTGACTTGGGCGGCAATTTGCACGCCTTCAATGACCGCGACGGCAACGCGGGCTGGAGCGACAACGGCTCGCCCCTGCATTTGTTCAGGGCCAGCAATACGTCCTTGACTGAGACCAAGTATATCAAATTCTTTTATGCGCCGGATGTGGTGCTGGAATCATTCGGGGATTATGTGTACATCGGCAGCGGCGATCGGGAGCATCCCAATGAAACCGCGACCGTGAACCGCTTCTATGCCATCAAGAACACCTGGGCCACGAGCGGCATGCCCTTGACCGAGTCGAGCACCGGCTACCTCGATGTCAGCCATTACACCTCAATTGACGTCTATCCATATTCGGCCAGCTATATGTACGGCGACAGCTGTAAGGGGTGGTATATCAAGATGCCGCATACGGCTGAGAAGGTCGTGTCTTCGCCTTTGGTATACAACGGGATCGTGTATTTCACGACCTTTGTCCCGGAGGTCGGCTCGACCACCACGGATAAATGCGCTACATCCGGCCTGGGCAACGGCTATATCTGGGCCATCGACTACAAGACCGGCGAAGCCATAAAAGAGCTTAACTTCAACGAAACAAATGATACCACCGATGCCCAGGGCAATAAGGTGATCAAACTTGATGAGACCGATCGCTATAAGAGCGTGGGCGAGGGCATGCCCACCCAGCCGTCTCTTGTCGTTACCTCCGAGGGGGCCAAGGTCGTCGTCGGAACGGATAAAGGCGTCGTGACCATTGATGATCCGACCAAGCGTTCGGCAACCCGTTATTTCTGGAGGCAGAACTAATGAAGATATCGTGCAGGAATATAAGCGGATGCGCCCTGGTTGTCCTGGGGCTGGTGATGGCGTTGAGCATCCCGCGGATTGCACAGGCGGAAAAGCTCAGGGAATTTTATAAAAATTGGACCCCCATCGAGTTTCTGGGCCGCGTCGACAGGATAAGTCCGGAGGGCGATACCCTGTTCGTCAATGAGAAACTCGTGGTGCTGGTGGATCTTGTGTATCAGGGCAAACATTATGCCACCAACATCAAGGACAGCGATGGCGAAAAAATCAATTTTGGCAAAATCAAAGTCGGCAGCTTCGTCTTTATCCGAGGCGGCGTTTTGCCGGACAACAGAGTCGGCGCGCGCGATATCTTCCTTTTGCCCAAACAGATTTTAAACAAGGAAATCAAGAATTATCCGGCCCTGACTCAAGCAGGATCTTGGCAACATTGAGATTTCCATTTGATCGGGGATAGAAACTTAAGCTCTATCCCCTGAGGGGACGGAATGAATTCGAAGAACTGGATCAGGCGTATCGTCTATTTCCAGGAAAAGCGGTCGTATCATTTCTATACGATTCTCATTTTTGCGTTATTCGTAGGGAGCATCCGTTCGCTGGAAGAAATTCTGCTTGCGCATCGCATGTACGAGAGCGCACATATTTTCAATAATTGCGCCTTCTATTTTCTGATCATATGGTCCTTTACCCTGCTGGTCACCCTGCTGACGGGTGTCGCTTGGCGCAAGGCCATTCATGCTGTTCTGATCGGCGTATTCCTGGGGATCTTCCCCCCCATCATCGATGTGCTGATTTATGGGATTGGAGGGTTTAAATACGGTTATTTCACCGGGATGCCGAGCTTGCGGCAGTTGCTGCTGTTCGAGCCGTCCAAGGGGTTTCCCATCGGTGAGGGGGGCATCTTATGGGCCACGACCGGTTTCACGGCATACTATGTATGGTTGAAAACCGGGAACTGGATAAGGACTCTGCTGGGTGGGATATTCGCGTATGCCTTGCTGTTGAATGCCGGATGGATCATCCCCAGTGTCGGCGCGTTTCTGGAAAGCCGTTTCCATGTGATGTATATTATTCTCCTGTCCATATTACAGATTCTGACGGCAGTGATATTCTATTTTCTCCTCAACCCTGCCATGGCCGCACGCCTTTTGACCAGGTCCTTACACTGCGTGCCATTTATACTGTTGACCTTTCTTGGATCGGCTCTTTCGGGCGGGATCACGCCCATGAGCTTTATCATGGCAGGTTTGGTGCTGTTCGCCGGTATCGTTACCCTGGCGCAGAACGATTACTATGATAAAGATGAGGATGCTTTGGAAGGCAGGGTCGCCTATATTGACCGGCACGACGTATTGTTTTTCAACACGACGTTTTTGGCGCTCATGCTTCTTTTGTATAATACCGGTGGATATCTTTATCTGCCCCTTGTGACCATGTTCATCTGCTCGGTGCTGTATAACTATGATTTTTATCGCGCCAAGCGTTTTTTCCCGGGCAACTACAAGATTGAAGGCATCTGGGGCATGGGTTCCTTTCTCGCGGGCATTATGTGCCAGGGCGCCATTGTTTTCTCAAAGGAAATTCTCATTTACACCTTTCTGGTCTTCGGCGGTTGGTCATTAGTCAGCACGTTCAAAGATTATAAGGATATTGAGGCTGATCGGAACGTGGGAAACCAGACCGGCTATGTCATGCTGATGAAAACGGGGCTCAGCCTCGAGCAGGCGCACAAGATCGTGAGCATGGTTATAATTCTTTGTTTTTGCGTCCCAGCGGTCTGGTTGTTTTTCCTGCCGGTGCCGCGCATATGGTCGATCCTATTTCCCATCATCATGATTGGAGCCCTGGCGCTTACGCTGCAGAAGCCGCCCAGCAAGTCCGTGGTAAAGGGATTACTCATCATAACCAGCGCATATCTCCTTGTCCTCCTGCTGCTACTGGTAAAATACCTGTCGGCGGTATGAGATACTATTCTATCGTGAGCCGTTGCTTTGTACTAATGGATATTGCTGTTTCCTGAGTTCTTGATCATACTTGGCTGATGTAGACAGTCTCAACGATTAATCACGATCCGGGCCGCGCCGTCCTTGACCAGGATATCGACCGAGGAGGAAGCCTGACTGGTCTGGAAGGCCTGCATGACGTCTTCCAGGCGGCCCTTGATGCGGGCTACATGGCAGATGGCGTGCCCCCTAATGCTGCTGATCTCGATGGACTCGACTCCGTTCATGGCTGAAAGCGCATCCACGATCTTCTGATAGCTTATGTAGTCGTGAAAACCCTCGATGCAAATGGGGTAAGAGGCTTGAGGCGGCGCTATGAACGTGATACGCGATGCGATGCGGCTGCGCAGGTCTTCGCTGAAAGCGGCGATCAACGAGGTCTGTATTTCCGCCGCCGGCAGGTCACTGCGCCGCGTAAGCACCCACGAACCCAGGACGGACTTGCTGTTGACATCGATCAGGTTCAAGTTGAGGGTGCATTGATTCAATCCCGCGCCCAGAGCGGCATACTTAAGGGTGCCGCTGAGAAGCAGACCGGCGCCGAAGCGCGCCGCCAGGATCAGCGGTTCGGCACCGGAGGCCAGGACACCCAGATCGGGCGCCTGTATAAACAAGTTTTCGCCCCACAGGGCCAATTCGGCGGACAGCTGAGATTCGAAGAGCGAATAGCCTTTCTTGCCCTTCATATACCACCATTCGTGCGGGCCTTCGGCGGGCGCGTTCGAGCTGACGGCTATGAGGATCTTGGGTCGAAAGGCTTGCGGAACATTGTACTTGTACCGTGCGATCCAATCACACAGGAAGGCCTCGTTGATCCGGAATTCAACCGTCAGATAGAGATAGGCCCCCTGCTGCGAGCGCGCCGTGATCTTATACTGGGTGACATCCTGCGTACCCCGTGAAGCCAGAAACATGGGCAGCTTCTTTGTCACGGCATAGGTGCTGCTCGGCGGCACGCTCTTGAGAACCTCCAGGGTAACAGCCTTGGCATAGGCGTCCTGTATGGCCATCTTTTCCGCCAGGGAATCATTTCCGTCTTCGATAACCGCCGTTCCCTGCGCCGAAAGTATGCTCTCAGCGGAGGCGGCCGAGGAAATCAAGAGACAGAACAGCAGGAGCATGCTCCCTGCGCTGATGCAGAACCTCCTCATCCCGCCAAGAAATCCTTCAGCTTCGAATTTACCTCGGCCGGCTCTATGCTCGCCACGGCGTGCTTGTAGATGAGGATGGGTTTGTCGGTCTGGAGCAGGATGCAAAACGGATCAAAGCTCTTGACATGTCCTTCCATCCGGACATTATCGATGAGCGTAATAATGATGGGTACCCTTTCCTTGCGTGCCTGATTCAGGAACTGGTCCTGCACATTGAATACCACTTTGGCCATAACAATCTCCTTTAGTGGAAATGTATTTCATATTTGTCTATGTATTAATCATACAAGAACCTGAAATCAAGTCCTATGTGGAAAGAAAAGCGCCGATACCCGCGCCGCGCACGACAGCGCGCCGTGATGTTCGTTTTCCAAAGCCCTGATTTTCCTGTTGCCAAGTTCACAGCGGTGGCATATACCACCCTGCACGAATATGCAAGCAAAGGATGGAAACATGCACCAGATAAGGAACGAGGACATCCGCAACATCGCCATCATAGCGCATGTCGATCATGGGAAAACCACCTTGGTTGATGCCATGTTTCGGCAGAGCGGTGTCTTCCGCGTCGGCCAGTCGGTCGAGACGCGCATCATGGACAAGCTTGACCTCGAGCGCGAACGCGGCATCACCATTGCCGCCAAGAACTGCGCCGTGCTCTGGCGGGAGGTGAAGATCAATATCATCGACACCCCCGGACACGCGGATTTTGGCGGCGAGGTTGAGCGCGCGATTTCCATGGCCGACGGCGCCATCCTGTTGGTGGACGCGGCCGAAGGCCCTCTGCCGCAGACACGTTTTGTCCTGAAAAAGACCCTGGAAGCCGGGCTCAAGGTCATCGTGGTCATCAATAAGATCGACCGCAAGGACGCGCGTCCGGAGCAGGTCTTGAACGACGTATACGATCTCTTTATCGACCTGGGCGCCACGGACGAGCAGATCGATTTTCCCTGCCTCTTTGCGGTCGGACGCGACGGGATCGCCAAAGAAAATCTGGGTGATGAAGCCGTGGACCTATCCGCCCTTTTCGAAACCATCCTACGCGAGATACCGGGACCGGCCTACGACCCCGACGAACCCTTCCAGATGCTGGTAGCCGACTTGGATTACTCGGATTATGTGGGGCGTCTGGCCATCGGACGTATCTTCCACGGCCACGTAAGCGCCAACGAGGCCCTCTTATGCATCAATGCCCAGGGCAGCCAGATACCGCTCAAAGTCACCAAGCTGCAGGGCTATCAAGGCATCTCCGTAGGCGAGATCGAGCATGCCCGGCCGGGTGATATCGTGGTGCTGGCCGGCATCGAAGACGTGCAGATCGGCGATACCATCTGCACCCAGGAGAACCCACGGGCCTTGCCAAGGATTAAGGTGGACGAACCGACCGTTTCCATGCGCTTTATGGCCAACACTTCACCGCTTTCCGGGCGTGAGGGCACGCACGTACAGTCCACGCGCATCCAGGAACGCCTTTTGAGGGAGATACTGCGTAATGTGGCCATTCGCATCGAGTTTCCACCCGAGAAGGACTGCTTCATCGTCAAGGGTCGGGGTGAGTTTCAGCTCGCCATCCTAATCGAAACCATGCGGCGCGAGGGTTTTGAACTGTGCGTCAGCCGGCCCGAGGTCATCCTGGAATACCGGGACGGCAAGATACTGGAGCCTATAGAACACCTTTTCGTGGACTGCGACGAGGAGTTCTTAGGCATCGTCACCCAGACGATTTCGCAGCGAAAAGGGCGTATGATCAATCTGGTCAATCGCGGCTCGGGACGCGTGCGCATCGAATTCAGCGTGCCGTCGCGCGGCCTGATCGGCTATCGCGACGAATTCCTGACCGACACCAAGGGCACGGGGATCATGAGCTCCTACCTGTTGGGGTACGAAGAATACCGCGGCGATTTCGCCAGCCGCTTCACCGGTTCCCTGGTGGCCGACCGGCGTGGAATGGCCGTCAGTTACGGGATATCCGGGCTTGAACCGCGCGGCAAGCTCTTCATCACCCCCGGGGAAGAGGTCTATGAGGGGATGATCATCGGCGAACACAGCCGCGAAAACGATATCGACGTGAACCCCTGCAAGGCCAAGAAGCTCACCAATATGCGCGCGGCCGGCAAAGACGACAATATCATGCTGGCTCCCGTGACCCCCATGACCCTGGAGCGCGCCCTGCAATTCATCCGCGAGGACGAGATGGTGGAGGTGACGCCCAAGTCCATCCGGCTCAGGAAGACCGAGCTGTCCGCCTCCAAGCGCCATACGCTCAGCACGGCCAAGAAAAAGGCGGGAAATTTTTAAAGTCAGGATTCAGAAGTCAGGATTCAGAAATCAGAATAGAGATGAAAAACGGAACGGTGATATAGCCTTTAACTGTGAGAATTACGTATAGTCCGGATATAGGCATCCAAAAGTTTGCTGACTTCTTCGAGTTGTTCGAATATGCATACGGTCTCAGCATATCCCAAATCCTTTGTGAGCATGAGATAATAACGTGTCTCCTCCAGAGAACCCTGAGCGATGTTGTAAAATCTCAGCTTGTCTTGATGACCTTGTTTCCGAAATCCCTCCGCGATATTGGCTGGAATCGAAACCGCCGCACGTCGTAGTTGGGATGTCAATCCAAAGAGTTCGTTCTTTGGGAAGCTCTCTGTAATCTTATATGCTGCAAGCACTAGAAGATGCGCTTTTTGCCAA
>JBDKSM010000023.1:0-40889 GCA_039680665.1 Syntrophaceae bacterium
TCGCCGATCATGGGATAGCCAACCATCGATGCGGTATAGCCCTCGTAAACGTTCATGTGTCCGGTATTGGGCAGAACGAACCACTGGTCGTAAACGTGTTTGGCCTTGGCCTGCATCAGGTCCTTGATGACCTCATCGGCCTTGACCATGCCGTCATAATGTGAAAGCAGGGCGATGAAAGGTGCCGACACCCGGTCCATGTGCGCCAGGTAGTTGTAATATCCATCACCTTCGGCAGGGGCCGGGCCTTTTTTCAAGTTGACGTTTTCTTTCCCGTTCTGCCAGTGTTCCCGCACGGTCTGGTTAATGCCAAAGTCAAGGTACTGGCCCAGGGCGTTGGAGTACGAGTTTTCCAACACATGGAAGGCGATCCAGTCATTCATGTTAGGGTGTTTATCGTGTGTGTTCCAGATGTTGAGGGCTTCGTTGGTGCCGGTGTAGTCTTGGTTTTTCGTGCTCCGGTCGTAAAAACCGTCGAAAAGACAGGCTACAATATGGTTGACGGCGCCTCGTGTAAGAATGATGTCCAGATTGTCGGCCAGGCCGGAAAGGTTGTAATAGCTCGGCTTGCTGGCCATCCGCCAGAAGCGACGGTTATCGACCCAGCCGGGCATGGGCGGGATGCAGGCAGGGTCAAGGGCGATCACGCCGCGCACCAACATATGGCGCTGTCGGGACAGCTCGGGGTCGGATTTGACGTGCGGGTTGTAGCCGCCGGCCCGGGCCTCCTTCAGTTCTTCCGGATCTACATAGACCCCCTGGAGAAAGGCGTAGGAAACCAGACCGCCGGTGGAGTGTCCGCCGATGATGGGCTCTAAGCCCGTGACCTCGATCACCTTGTCGATGGCTGCCGGGGTGTCAAGGGTTGCCCAGGTGTCCAGTGTAACCTTGTCGCCCTTGAGGCGATCGCTCTTGAAGGCCCCGCGTCCGATGCCGCGGTAGTTTGCGAACCAGGGATCATAGCCCTGATTCCAGAGATATTGGGCGAGGCTGAAGTAGAGCATGGGGTCGTCTGCGATATATGAGTCGTTCTGTGCCCAGGGGGCCAGGGGGGTTCTAAGCTTCATACCCTTGTAGCGCTTGGCGCATTCCGGCGTGGCGTTGCTGCTGGGCAGGAATTGGTTTATATTCTCCATGATGCCGGGAAAGATCAGCACCGGCTGTTTGCCGCATCTGTAAGGGGCTTCGGGGGTAGGCCGTTAGCGTCGCATCCTGATCACCACGTCATCGAGGCAGGTGGCTTCATACAGGCCGTCGCCGTTGGTTTCACTCCACTTGTTTTGGGTATCAGTTGTCAAGGCCGGCGCTTGGGTATCTTCGGCGCTCTGGGCACTGAAACCCGGCGACGGCAGGAGCGCTAAGATTAATGTCAAGGAGATCAGAAACCGTTTTGCGTTGTTCATTCCTGGTGTCCCTCCGCTATAGTTTTCAAGCTTCTTGATGGTGCCTTTCGAATCTCTACGTATCATGAAATAATACACCATAATAGATTATGAATCAATAAGTTGATTAATTAATGTCTCGGGTATAATCTCGAGTCGACATACTGCAAGATAATAGCGATGGGCAAGAAGGTGAATCGGCGTTTCACAGCAGTCGATTTCAAATCGACTCAAGTTAGAAGACCCTCGCCGGTATGGCGAGGGTCTTCTAACATTTTTCTTCGCTCGATCGAAAGCAAGTATTGGTACCCATATGGCGGTCCATCATGCCGTGAACACCGCCCAGAAGATGAGCACCGTCAAAGCCAGACCGAGCAGGACGCTGGCGATCCCGAATACCCCGGCGAAGAGCTGGATCCCGGTTCCCGGACCCGGACATTTGATCTCTTCCAACCGGTTTTCCTTCAGGATGCGCTCGAACTCCAGCGGCCGCTCGTGTTTGAGGGCCTCAATGGTATAGCTGCCGGTGAAGATGTTGCGCTCCAGGGGGAACTTGTCCGGCACCAGGTGGTTGTTGAAGAAGTGGATCGTGAAGATGAACACCGCCGCCAGGAAGGCCTCTTCGGAATGGGCCAGGTGAGAGATGTTGATCATCCAGCCCGGCATGATGTACGACGACAGCTCGGGTATCCACATGACGATTCCGGACAGCCCGATCACGAACATGCCCCAGAAGACCGCGAAGAAATCAAACTTCTCCCAGTAGGTCCAGCGGTCGAACTGCGGCCGCTCACCTTGGTTAAAGAACCACTTGAACATGCCCCAGCAATCCACGAAATCCTTGATGCGCGGGAACAGGGACTCCGGCCCGAAGAGCCTGGCCACCCACCCCTTGACCTTGAAGCCCGGGAACAGGAACTTGAGCGACAGCCAGCAGGTATACAGGAACAGAAGCCACAGTCCCAAGGCGCTGACGCGGTGGACAGCGCCCGCGTTCTCCACGCCCCCGAACAAAGCGATCAATATCTTAGCCCATGGGACTTCAGGGTATTTCAGTGGGAAGCCCGAGACCACCACGCCGAAGAAGGAGAGGATGAGCACCACATGCATGATGCGATCACGCACGGTGAACCGCCGTACATACTGCCGGCCTTCCCCTTCAGGAAGAACAGCACCCACCAGGAGACCGCCCTTGATCAGGCAGCTCTTTTCCGTGTAGGCTTTGCGCCACCAGAGCAGGACGTGGATCCAGAAGAACCCGAACACCCCGGCTAAGAGCGCGATCATGAAGATCTTGGTCAAATACAGACCGAGGAATTGCTTGGGATCATCCGGATTCGGGTGCGGTACGTAGGACACGAACCGCGGGTGAAAGCCCTTGTGGCATTTCCCGCATGTCTTCACCAGCGCCTGGGGGGTTAGAGCGGAGGCGGGGTCGCTCGCCGGCAGGATGTTGTGGTCGGGATGACAGTCGGCACAGCCCGCCACCTTCTCGAGGTTTCCGAGCTGCCGCACCTTGCCATGATACGTCTCTCCATAGGTTTTGACAGCCATGGGGAAGACCCCATAGAGCCCAGCCACGCCACCTTCCCGGTGGCACCCAACGCACAGATCAGTGTAGTACTCCTTCTTGGCGCTGATCCCTTTGTCCGTGGCGGCAAAGATCGGCGTATCGTGGATGCCATGACAGTCGTCGCACGTGGCGGCATCTTTGTTGCCTGCCAGGAACTTGGCGGTATGTCCCTTTTTTACATACGTGTCCGGGTCGCTGTGGCATGTCGTGCAGACGGCGATGACCGCCGCCTTGCCTTCTTCTGCCGATACGGCCTTCTCAGGATGGATATCGGTGTGGCACTGCAGGCAGGATATTTTCGCCACCAGGGCATGGTAGCTCTTTTCGTACTGCTTCTCGATGTCCTGATGACAGACGGAGCAGGAGAGCAGCACCGGCTTTTTCTTTTTCTGCATATGATCCGCCAGATCCGTTATGCCCTGGTGGCAAGCGGTGCAGCCCAGGGCCGCGTGGGGTGTTTGGGCGAAATGCTGCTTAAACTTCGGTCCTGAATGGCAAGCGACACAGTCGGTTATGACAGGGGCGGCCTCAGGCATTAGAGGCTTGAGCGCGGCTTTCTTCACCGTCACGGCCTCTTTGGGGTGAATGGCGCCGTGACACTGCAGGCATGAGAATTTTGTCACCGTGGCGTGGAAGCCCTGTTTCTGGATGTCCTGGTGACAGGTGTTGCAGGTCAGGGTCTGTAACGTCTCGCCGCCCTGCATGTGTTTTGTAAAATCCGTTATGCCCTTGTGGCATACGCTGCATTGAAGGGCCCCGTGTTTTGTCTGAGCGAAATATTTTTGATACTGTGGGCCGATATGGCACGTCTTGCAGGTCAGGGCAGGTCCGGCGGACTTTGTGGACACGGCGGGTGCCTTCACTTCCGTGGTCTTGGGCTGAACCTTCTCCTCAGGCGCCTTTTCTCCAGGCGCCTTGGTCAGAAAGCTCAGCGGAGTTATGGGCGAAGGCGTAACGTTTTTGAAGTCATGACACTGTAAGCACATGTACTCGGACTTTGCATGCTGGTGATGGCACAGGGAGCATTCGACGTCGGTCCCATAGTGAGAGTTATGCGGGTTGGGCAGGAATGTGCCCCTGGCAGGCACGCTCGCCAGTTTCTCGATGCTGTGGCATACAGTACAGGTCTTCATGTCTACCTGGGAATAGGGGAGGGTTTTGCCGTGACAAGTCTGGCAGGTAATGCCCGTGAGCATGTGGGCATGGCTTGAGGGCATCTTGAATGTTATGGGTTCTTTATCCTTAGGATGGCAGGCCATGCAGGCCTGAAGGTCCATGCCCTTCGTGGCGGGGTGTTTTCCTGGAAGAACCTGCTTCCCGCCGGCGTGGCATGCCGCACAATCACCGGCCTGCACGTTTGACAGGCGCTTGGGCGCATTGGTGTCCGCTGCTGCCGCGTCGCGGAACAGGAGTAAACTGAGGCAGGAAACCATGACAAGGGTGAAGAACAGTATGAGAATTCTTGATTGGGAGTACCTATGTCCGCCCACGGTGCCACCTCCTCCCGGCGTCCTGCATGATCCCCTCCGTCTTAATTAGCGGTGTTCACCCGGAATTTTCATGGGTTTCGCAGGGACGGCGCCTCATCTGCGCCGTCCCTGCCCCCCGTTATCAGACTTTTTCCTTGGCGGCGTTTGTCCCGGCCACGCGTCCAAAGACCACGCAGTCAGGTATCGCGTTCCCGCCCAGGCGGTTCGACCCGTGGATGCCACCGGTCACCTCGCCCGCGGCAAAGAGGCGCGGGATCACAGAACCCCAGATGTCGATCACCTGGGCCTGCGTGTTGATCCTCAAGCCGCCCATGGTGTGGTGCACGGCCGGCCACTGGGCAATGGCATAGTAGGGGCCTTCATCCATGACCATCATGACATCGGTGATGGGCTTGTTGAATTCCGGGTCCTTCTTGTCCTTGAGGTACTGATTGTGCTTGTTGATCGTATCCTCAAGGGCCGCGGCGGGCAAGCCGATCTTACCGGCAAGCTCGGCCAGGGTGTTTGCCTGCACGAAACGGCCTCTGGCCATGCCCTTTTCGACCTCCTCCTTGGTTCCCATCTTGGCGATCATCTTCTCGTGGAAGATGGAGTAGGTGGGCTTCATGCCCGTGGCGATCTCGGCTCGGGAAACCACGTCGCGGCGCTCGAGCTCGCTCACGAAGCGTTTGCCGTTCTTGTTCACGTACACGATGCCGTAGCCCGGCCCCCGGAAGGGATATACGGCCGGGGCGTCCAGGGTGCCGCGAGTCGGTTCCGCATAGGGATAGAGCTGAATGAAACACAGCTGCAGGCTATCGGCCCCGATGGCCTGGGCGTAGCGGATCATCTCGCCGGTGGCGCCCATGTGGTTGGTGCAGTTGAAATCGGGCACGATGCTGGGGTTGAAGGCCTGGCGCATCTTGATGTCGCGGCTGAATCCGCCGGAGGCCATAATGAGGGCGCGTTTGATCCTGATGTTCTTCTTTTTGCCGCCTTCCTTGACCTCGAGACCCAGGACCGGTCCGTTCGTATCCGCGCGCCAGATCCAGGTAACATCAGTGTTCAAGCGCAAGGTGGCCCCGCGGCCCAGGGCGATTTTCTTCAAGGCCTCGGTGTAACACCGTCCGACGCCTTCCACGCAGGTGTGGGTTCGATAGGCTGAATGGCCGCCGGTACGGTTCAAAATGTTGCGCAGCTTCAGTCCGCCATCGTCGATCATCCAGTTGAGCGCCGGCGTCGCACCCTCGGTGAAGATCTTCACCAGCTCGGCATTGCCGTAAAAGTCCCCGCCCTTGATGGTGTCCTTGGTATGGAGCTCCACGCTGTCATCGCCCAGATTAAGCTTTTCGCGGAGGTGAAGCTCGTCATCCCAGGAATTGAATTCACCGCCGTTGATGACCGAGTTGCCGCCGTAGACTGGCATCTTGTCTAGAATGACGACCTTCGCCCCCCCCTTGGCGGCTTCGGCGGCTGCTGACAAACCCGCAAAGCCCGAACCGACGATCACCGTATCGAGGGTTTCGTCCCATTTGGCGGGGAGCATCTTCTTTTCGGCGGCCTCGGCTTCCGACCTGGTAAGATTGAGGGCCAGGGTCCCTGCGGAGGCTGCAATGCCAACGGTCACGGCGCCTTTAAACAACTCTCTTCGCGTTATCCCACCGGTGTTCTGCGTGTCACCCTTTTTCTTCTCCTTCATCCATGCACCTCCTTTTTGGTTTTCCCTTCCCGGAATGGGAATCCTCACTCAGTCTCTCAAGGTGCCATGGGTAGCTAGCAAAAACACATAAGAGCCACATAACGCACAGTCCATCGAACTGACAATCCACCCTTTCATGATTCTCATGGGAAAGGACCCTTGCAGTATGATGACATTAATATATAAAGACTTAGTTGAAGCAGTCAAGGCCCCCTGAATTTTATGCCAGTATGATGAACCCTAGGCATTCAATCCGGGGATGTGTGGTGATGCTAATATGCAGGTTGGAGGTGTTGTCTGCGGGGGAAGGTTAGATCCCTCGCATGGTCGACTTGAAATCACGGATTTCTTCGTCGCTTAAGCTCGCCTTTTCAATGCCGAGTTCTTGGCGCAGGGCATCGAAATCTTCGGCCGTGGCGACAGACGGTTGAGCGGCATGGGTTGAGCCCAGCTCCTCAATGAACACCTCCGGGTTGGTCTCGCTGCCGAACGCCATATAGCGGAAGAGCCGCACCGGCACGGTCAGCGCCTGGGCCAAGATCGCCTTGGCCTCGGGCGGAAAATTCGGGGCCAGGATCATGATCTGCGGCGGCAGCGTCAGGTCAAGTTCGGTCTTGGAGAAAACACGGGCGAGAAAAGTTTTGTTGGCGCTGAACCACCACAAACCCGTCAATGCTCTGAGCAGCGCCTCCTCAACCAGGGTTGAGCACACCGTGATGAGGAAAAGGTGTTGGCCGTCGGTCGCCAGGATATCAATGCTGCCCGTAAAGGTGTTGCCCAAGTTGTATTCTACGATCTTCAAGCCCAGTTCATCCCTGAACCACTGGCCGCAGGCCTTGGCCATCTCACCGTGGTCGCTGGGTATCAGGGGCTTAAGGAAACGCATCAATCAACCTCCATCCGGAGGGTATCGTCAGACTCCAGGGTATCCAGGAAGCGGGTGCAGATGGAGACCATAGCGGTTTCTCCACGTTCCCGGGCGAGCACCAGCGGCCGGCGTTCCACGATGGAGCGCTGGAGGGTCTCGTCCTGAATGAGATTACCCAGAAATACGATGCTTATCCCCAGATGCTTTTTGACAAACCCATTGAAGCGATTGAAGAGATGCTCGGCATCCTTAAGGGTGGGGGCATCGTCCATGACCAGGTATAGCCGTGAGCGGTCATGCCTGGCATGCATGGCCTTGAGATAGGCATAGGCCTTCAACATTGGATTATCCCCGGTTTGGGTGATGAGGATATAATCGCTGGCGGCATCGCTGGAGCACAGGAAATCCAGGTTGTTTTCCAGGTTGATCAGCTGATCCCATTTGCGGGAACCTTCTCTGATGATTGTTTCAGGAGCCCGGCCGGGAACCTTCCACACCTGACCCGGACGGGCCTGGGCGATCAAGATCTCCGGCAGGCCGTACAGCCTTATTAAAGCCTGGTCCGGAGCCTGTTCATCCTGGGTGACGATCGTGCCCATCAGGGTACGTATGCTGGCCTCGCCGGGAGGCAGAAAGTCCTGCACCATGACGGGGTGCTGACGTTTGGCCAGTTCAAGAGCCAGATTGGTTACCAGACAGGACTGTATGAGCCGGGAGTCGGGATGGCAGACGCCGATACTGCGGGTTTGGGCCTCCGCCATAGGCGAAAGATCAGGCTGCGGGACTCTGGGGCGCTCGGGAGAAAGGAAATGAGAAGATACCTCCTCAAGTCCTCTCCCCAACTTCGGTCTTTCTTTCATGCTCACTCAATTTCGATGATGGAGTTGCCTCCGAACTCGTTGGTGCTCTTTTTGGGGTTGTTGGGATCGTTGACCCATTTGTCGTCCACGTAGAACTTGTACTCGTAGGTACCCTTCTTGAGGGGCACGACCCGTTGCCACACGCCGGTGCCGTCCACATTTTTCATGGGGGTTTTGTTGGTTTTCCAATCGTTGAAATCCGCCACCACGTAAACCCGTGAGGCCTTGGGCGAGTAATAGGTGAAGAGGACGCCGTCTTTGGTGATGCTGGGCTGCATAATCTTCTCATTCGGCAACTCTTTGGTTTGCTTGAGTTTCTTTAAGGCGATGACCTCTTTGGCCAGGTTGAAGTAGTCGGTGAAGCCCGTGCTGGTCATATCGTAGTCGATAATGGGCTGGCCGTAACCGGCGGCTTCCTTGAGCTTGACATTGGTGTTGATGACCGTCTTGAAAACATATCCGGGCATATGCCGCGTCAACTCATCCAAGGACTCCTGCGCGATGCGGGTGCGGCGGTCGAACATAGTGGGCAGGGCATGGGCCGTCAGCTTCTGCGAACGTTTCTGGTTGACGAGATCCACGGTCTCAAGCAGTTTGGCCAGGCCGTGCAGCGAGAACAGGCCGCTTTCCATGGGGATAATGGCCTCGGTGCAGGCGAACAGGGCATTGAAGGTCAGGAGGCCGATATTGGGTGGGCAGTCCACGATGATGAAATCGTATTTGCCGGACAGCGGCAAGAGAATGTCCGCCAGGTAGTATTCGCGATAATCCTTCTGGTGCAGGATCGGTTCGATGGCGCTGAGCATGACATCGGACGGCAGCAGATGCAGACTCTCCGATAGCTTGATGACGGTGTCTTCGGTCTTGGGCGCGCCGTTGTCGCGTCCGATGAAGAGATCGTAGATACTTGTGTGCACTTCACCCGGATTGATGCCGAAACCGAGGGTCGCATGCGCCTGAGGATCCATGTCCACGACCAGGACTTTCTTCTTCATGTATGCCAGACAGGCACTCAGGTTCACCGCCGTGGTGGTCTTGCCGCATCCGCCTTTTTGATTGATGATTGCAATGCTCCGCATAGAAACCTCCCCCCTGATTAATTTATTCACTTCTTCACCCAGTCACCTGGGTCGCCCAACCCTATACCACTATCATGGAACGAGAAGTCTGAAAGAATTACAGGAATACACACGGATCGGGGCATGCATCGTAGATGGCACCCTCTGGGGAGGCTCCCAGCCCTTGCCGTGTCATACCATTAAGCGAATAACATTGGCCGGTGTGCATGTCAATAGAATGATTAAGCTTCTCTAATCCTCGGCCGGATACCCGGTGATCTGGGCGATACGGCGGTATATCGGCTCCATGGTGCTGAATGTTTTCTTGTACACATCCTGGAAAAGCTCGGTATAGATATGATGATTCTGCCCATTGGGCGTGAAGGTCCTGCCCTTCTTCACCATGGCTGCCACGGCTTCTTCAAAGCTCGCGAACATGCCCGTGCCCACGGCCGCGTCCATGGCCGCGCCCAGGGCCGAGATCTCGGAGGTTGCCATGCGCGAGGTCGGCAGGTTGAACATGTCGGCCGCAATCTGCACCGCCACGTCGCTGCGCGAACCACCGCCGCCTACGCGGATCTCGCGAATGGGGACGCCGGTTTTCTTCTGTACGATCTCCTGCAGCCGGCGCAGTTCGAAGCAGATGCCTTCGAAGATCGCGCGGTAGATATGCGCCCGGGTGTGGATATCGCCGAACCCGATGATCGCGCCCTTGGCGTACTTGTTGCCCACCGAAGGCGACCAGTAGGGCTGCAGCATGAGGCCCATGGAACCGGGCGGGATGTCCCGGATCACCTCGTCCAGCACGACCTCGGGCGCCACGCCGCGCTTCTCGGCCTCCAGCGCCTCGCGCAAGCCCATTTCCTGTTTGTACCAGGTCACCATCCAAAAGCCGCGGTAGATGAACATCTCGATGTCCCAGGTCTTGGGCAGAGCTGCCGGCCAGGTGAAGAAGCGCATCTTCGGGTCGCTGATATAGCTGCGCGTGATCACCTCCATGGCCGTGGCCGTGCCGAAGCTGATCACGGCGATGGACGGGTCGATGGCCCCGGCGCCCAGGAGTTCGCACTGTTTGTCGCCCGCGCCCACCACCACCGGCAGTCCTTCCGGCAGCCCCGTGGCCAGGGAGGCATCCGTGGTGATATGACCGAGCACCTTATCCGGCGGATAGAGATCGACCAGGTGTCGGGGCTCGATACCAAAGGCCTTGTAGATGAAGCCGAAGCCCGTTCCGTACCAGCGCATGGCCTTGTAGTCAAAGGGCCAGATGCCGGCCACCATGCCGGTGGAATCGCGGAATTCGCCGGTGAGCTTGCGCGCGAAGAAGCCCGTGACCTGTACGAACTTGTGCGTCTTGCGGTAGGTCTCGGGTTCGTTCTGCAGGATCCAGAGAAACTTCGAGTTCTTCTGCGCATAGCGGATGGAATCCAGCAGTCCGGCTATCTTCATGCCCAGGTTAATGAACTTGCTCAAGGGTGGAACCTTTGTCACCGTGCGCTGATCGAGCCAGATGATCCCGGGCCTTAAGGCATTGCCGTCCTTGTCCATGGGGATGACCGTGTTGCGCTGGCTGGTCAGACCGATACCGCTGATCTGGCTTTTGTCGATGTTGATCTTGGCCATCAGCCCCCGGCATACCTGGCAGAGCTTGGTCCAGTAATCCTCGGTATGCTGTTCGGCCCAGCCGGGCGCCAGGGAAAAGTACGGTTCGTACTGGGCCTGCTCGATGGCGACCTCCGTGCCATGGCGGTCGAACAGCACGGCGCGGATGCTCTGGGTTCCTGAGTCGATGGCGATGACGTAGTTCTTTGTCTGCATGGTTCACCTCTCTCGCATTAAAGTAATGGGATGATATTGGCTTTGGAGCGCTTCAGCTTGGCCGTTAGGAGCAATGCCGCGGATGTGAGCGGATCCACATGCGCCAAGGTCATCGGGTTGATGCGCATGTGCTTGCACAGTCCGTAGGTGGTCAGCGCCAGATTATTGCAGCCCGGGCTCATGGTCACGTTACGCTTGCCCAGGCGTTTCAGCAGGACAACGCCATATTCCTGGATAGCGCAGCTGCCGGCGATATGCACTTTGCCGGTGATTGTATCCACCGCTGCTTGCTCGATGCCCTTGCCCATGAGGATGGTGAAGTTGCCCTTACCGCCATGGTCGCGGTAGAGCATCTCGACCACGGTCTCGGTGTTGCGGCGGCAGCCTTCTGTGCAGCAGCGTTCTTGACCCCTCAGGAAGGTTATATCAGGGGGGTAGTCGTCCAGCAGCTCGCAGGTGAGCTGCTGTTTGCGGGTCTCGAACAGGTCGCGGTTGATGATATTGATCCGGCCCATGTCGCTCATGCCGATGCCGGTGGCGCTTGCTCGTTCGAGGTGTTTGACGTCCTGGAGCGCGAAGCCCATCAGGGCCGCGCCGACCACATCGGTTGCTAGCGGGTCGTCCCCGCCGATGAGGAGGTCAAAAGGCACCACGCTTTTAGGGGCGTTATAGGCCGAGGGGTAATGGCCGTGCGTGGTGGCGATCAAACCGTCGATCAGGGCGAAGTCCGGCCGGATCACGCGGTAGATGTCGGCGAACTTCTGGTGGATGCGGTAGTTGTGGTCCGCGATGCGGCTTTTCTGGTGCACGAGACCGAACTGGTTCTTGATGGAGAGCGTCACCTGGGACATGGAGTGGGTCTTAAGCTTGGGCAGCGACAGGTAGAGGTTTTCGGCGCGCTGTTCGATGAGGCGCTCGAAGACAAAGGCCGAGATATCGATGAATTCCTCGATGCCCTCCAGGAAGATCGGGACGGCCGCGGTCTCGTCCAGATAGACCGGCACGGCGCCGGTATCCTTGCAGATCTTAAGGTACCCGGTGACATGAAAGACCAGGCGCGTGAAGTTGGCCTGGGTGCAGTTCTCCATGACATACACCGTGCGCGCCCCGCAGTCCTGGAAATAGTGGATGGTCTGGCGCAGCACTTCAGGATCGGTATAGACGAAAGACTCGGAGCCCACGCCGTTGACCTTGATATAGACATCCCGGCTGGAACGCAGGAGCTTGCTGCCGCCGAAATGTTCAAAGATGTCGCGCACCGCCGATCCAATGCCCGGCTTGGTATCCGCCAGCATAACATCAACTTTGGCATTTTGCATGTGTTCCTCCTTGATAGCGCACCATGCGTGTCCGGGTCCAGTTCTCTTTTTAACCTCAGGAGGGGTTCTCCTCCAGTCCGAGCTGTCCGCCCGGGTTCATGATGTTGTTGGGGTCGAAATGGGCTTTGAGCGCTCTGAGGACCGCCATCTGTTCCTTGCCCAGGTGCTCTTCCATCCAGGGCCCGATCATGCGGCCCACGCCGTGATGGTGGCTCAAGGAGCCGCCGAATTCCTGGATCTTGGCGATGATTCCGCGCTGGAAGGCTCTAAACTCGTCCGCGTCGTTCATATGCGCGATAAAAATGAAGTACAGGTTGGTCCCCTGCGGATAGAAGTGCGAGGCATGCGTCATGCACATCGTATCGGGCCTGCTCTTGACATAGGCGCGCACGCCTTGGTGCAGGCGGTGCAGGTTGTCCCAGGTTACGCCCGCCTCCAAGGTATCGATCAGGATGCCGTAATCGCCTAGGTCCTCGCGCATGTAGGGCTCGGTATAGCGGGTGTGCTCCCATTTGCGGGCGGCATAGCCGCCCAAGGAAATAGCGCCGTGCCGGTGGGCGATAGCCTTGATCTTGCGTGCCACCAGACGCGTATAGTCCTTATCGCCCTCGACATTGCCCAGGCTCAAGCAGCGCTGCATAGGTAGAAAACCCTTGCGGGCCAGGAACGCATCCACGAAGCCCGGCATGCCGTAGAGTTTCAAGCCCCGGTCGGTCTCCTCGGGGTCCGAGATACGGTAGATGGCGGGTAAGCCGAACTCGCCCTGCATGATTTCGCGGGATGCCTCCACCGCCTTCTCCCAGGTGGGATACATGAAGCTGAAATGCGCGCGGTTCTCCGGCATATACCGGAAGATCTTCATGGTTACCTCGACTAAGATGCCGAAGGTCCCTTCCGAGCCCTTCATGATATCGTTTACCTTGGGTCCGGTGGCCGTGGCCGGGTAATCCAGGGTTTTGAAGGTCCCGGCCGGTGTTACGTATTCCTGGGAAAAGACGATGTCATAGGCGTCGCCGTAATAGGTCGAGGCCTGGCCCGAGCCCAAGGTCACGACCCAGCCGCCCACCGTGGAATATTCAAAGGACTGCGGGAAATGCCCACAGGTATAACGGTAGCGGGAACCGAACAGCTCCGGCGCGCGGTTTAAGCCCTCTTCATAGGCCGGTCCGAACATGCCCGGTTGCACGCGCGCGGTCTGATTGAGATCATTGACTTGAAGGAGCTTGTTCATATGCGTGCTCATCACCAAAGAGACGCCCCCTTTGACCGGGCGGCAGCCGAAGTTCACGGACGAGCCCGCACTGAAGACCGTGATGGGGATGCGCTCGCCATCGCAGTAGGCCACGATCTTGGCCACATCGTGCTTGTCCTTGGGGTGCACCACGGCCTCGGCCACCTCGTGGATGACACCTTGGCGCATCTCCAGCATCTCCTCGGTGGTCTTGCCCGAGGCGTACTTGACCCTTGCATAGTCGTCCAGGGCCACATTTTCCGGCCCCACGATGCTTTTCAAGGTCTCGATCTGGACGGGCTTAAGCTTAGGCGGCCGGTTTAAGACCACGGGCTTGAGTCCATCGGCCCCTCTGGCGGCGAAGTCGGCATCGCTCAAATGGAAGTCCTGCTTCATCATCTTATACCAGGCGTCGCTGGGGTGCTTGAAATGATGGGGGTCGCCGTATTTGAAGATGGAGCGCAACGTCCCGGGCGCCGGCGCCTGTTCGGTCCAGTTCGGTCGGAAACGTTTCAGTGACATGCGTGTATCCTCCTTATCTATTTCTATAGTGCGGATAAGCTGTGCCAAGGCAAGGCCGGTTGCATCCGCCGCATCTGTTTTACGCCTTAGGGCAGGGCCAGCAGATTCATGGTCTCCGCGATCTCCTGTTCCTGCCGGGCGGTGTCCCAGGCAAGCTCCCTGGCGGCCAGCGCCGCCACCTTGCGCAAGATCTCCTCGCCGGGATTGCCCAGCGTGCCGATGCCGGTGCGGCGCATGACGATGTCGGACAAGGTGCGGGCCATCTCCCGGCGGATGGCGTAGAGGGCTTCGGCCAGGATCTCGCCGTCGGCATTGAGGACTTCACCCAGGGTCGTATCTTCACGGGCCAGGGTGAGGATATCGGCATAGAAGGTGCCGTAATTGCGGCTGAGGTATTCCAGGGTCGGCCCTGAAAAATCGCGGTTGTCGCGCTGCACGGTGAAGAGAAAAGCGGCCAAGTCGGGAATGTCGCACCCTGCCAGATGGTGTTGGTCGGTGGTGCTGCGGCCCAGATCGCGCTTAAGCTTGGCGGCCACCACCTTCAGGCAGTTCTCGGCCAGCATGCGGCTGGTGGTGTATTTGCCGCCCTCCACGGTGATCAGGCCGTCAAGTCCGTCGTCGGCATTGACATAGATCTCGAAGCGGCGCGATGAGGTATAGGTCTCCTCGGTCTGGTCCTCCACCAGAGGGCGTAAGCCCCCGTAGGTGTGGCAGATGTCGGCATAGCTCAGCTTGCCGTCGCCGAAACAGCTGTTGACCTCATCGATCAGCTCCATGATGCTCTGCTTGGTCACCCGATACTCGTCCGGGTTGCCGGTGAAAGGCTTGTCCGTGGTGCCGATGAGCGTGTGGTCGCGCCAGGGGATGAGGAAGAAGTGACGGCCGGCGGGCGTCATGGAGCCGACTACGTATTTTCCGGAAACCAGGCGTTTGGGGGTGATGATATGGATGCCCTCGGAGCGGCGCAGCGCCCCGCCGCCGTTGCCGTCCGCCTTGGCGAGTCCGAGCACGATATCGGCCCAAGGACCGCTGCAGTTGATGGTGACGGTGCCCTCTACCGTGTGCGTCTTGCCCGTTAAGAGATCTTTGACTTCAACGCCTTTTACTCCGTGATTCTCGCCCGGGACGAAGCCTTCGACCTGGGTGTAGTTCGCAACCTTGGCGCCATGGGTGACGGCGGACTTGATAAAGGCCAGGGTCAGGCGTTCGGGAAAGATGCTGGTGCAGTCGTAGAATATCGAGGCGCCGGTAAGGCCGTCCGGTCGTACGTTCGGTTCTCTTTGCAGGACTTCCTGCTTGGGAATGGTCTTGTGCATGGGGATCTGTTTGCTGGTATCCCAGGTAAAGTTCTTGTCATAGGACAGAACATCGTACATCAGCATGCCTACCTTGACCACCCATTTGTTGTTTTTGAGCGGTTTGGAGTTGTGGGTCATCATCATGGGCTTGGGGTAGACGAAGTTGGGAGCGATGTTTTCCAACACACGGCGTTCGCGCAGCGACTCGCGCACCAGCGCGATTTCACCATTGGCCAGATAGCGCAAACCTCCGTGGATCAGCTTGGAGGTCACGGCCGAGGTGGCCCATGAAAAGTCCTTCTTTTCCAACAGGGCTACCGTCAAGCCCCGCGTGGCGGCCTCATAGGCGACCGAGGCTCCGGTGATGCCTCCGCCGATGACGATGACATCGAAATGCTCGTTGGTGTGGGTTTCGATAAACCGCTGCATGGTGATTCCTCCTTGTTATCGTGTGTTGGCCAGAGAGGCCTTGACGGCTTCTTCCGCGTAATTGAGCACGTCCAGCATGATGCGGCGGGCCTCCTCGGGTTTACCGTGCTTGATGGCTTCAAAGATCTCACGGTGGAAGGTGCGCGAACGTGTGATGTTGTGTTCATGATCGAAATAGAGGTACCCGTAGTCGCGGAAGATCTGATTGAAGAAGTTGAGAAAGATGGTGCAGAGCAGGTTGTGCGTGGCGCGGGCGATCAGCTGATGGACCTTGATATCACGCTCCAGCATGGTCAGTTCGGCCTTGAAGATGGCGTGTTCGAGATCGGCCAGGTCCTGCGGGGTGCGTCTGAGCGCCGCCATATAGGCCATCTCCGGCACCGCGAAGCGACGCGCCTCCAGGACGTTGAGCAAGGTGGCGTGGCCTTCGTCCAGGCTGACCGCGGCCTTGATGAGATCCAGGTTGCCGCTCTCAAGGTAGTTTTTGGCATAGACCCCATCGCCATGGCGGATCTCCAGGAGTTCGAGGTTTTCGAGTTTGCGCAGGGCCTCGCGCACCGTGGCGCGGTTGACGCTGAATGTCTCGGCCAGGTCGCGTTCCGGCGGCAGCTTGGCGCCCGGCGCAATGGTGCCGTTCATGATCTGCTTCTGGATAATGGTCACGATCTCCTCGTGGAGCCGTGAACGCGTGAGCGGCTGGGCAAGAACCGTTTGGGCCGGCATGATGCTACCTCCTCGGACCACTGCGGTCAATGGTTCGGTGGTCCAGTGGTCCAACCAATAAATGATTCTTAAATTGATGTCAAGAGATTTGTTTATCACCGAGATCCTTTCCCCGGCCGGATCTGATAATCGTAAAAAGGGGGTAGTCTTGCATCTTTGGGTTTGGTTCTTACTTTTCTCTTTGGGATCAATGTCATATTACGAATGGAGGAGGATGCAATGGCAGAGATTTTCGGTGGACATCTCGTGGCGAAGTATCTGAAGCAGACCGAGGGCGTTGATACCGTATTCGCCCTTTCCGGCGGACATATCGACCGCATCTTCGACGGCATGCTCGAATACGGCATCCGCATCATCGACGTGCGGCACGAGCAGGCCGCGGCCATGATGGCCCAGGCCTTCTCGATCTATACGGGACGGCCGGGGGTATGTCTGGTCACGGCCGGACCCGGCTTCACCAACGCGTTGACAGGGGTGGCCAATGCCTATCTGGACAACATCCCCATGGTGCTGCTCTCCGGCACCGCGCCGATCCGCGACTGGGACAAGGGCGCCTTGCAGGAGATGAACCAGGCCGACATGATCAAGCCCATCACCAAGTGGGCGGGTCGCTGCCACGACCCCAAACGCATTCCCGAGTACCTGAACCTGGCCTTCCGCCAGGCCGTCTCGGGCAGGCCCGGTCCGGTGTTCCTGGAGTTGCCGCCCGATGTTCTCAATGTCAAGGTCGAGCTCAATCAGATAGCCGTTCCGGCTTCCGGTTGCCGGCGCTTTAGCCTGAGGCCCGACCTCGATTCCATCAAAGATGCGGCCGCGGCCATCAACGCCGCCGAGCGCCCGCTCCTGATCGGCGGCAGCGGAGTGGGTTATAGCGCGTGCGATGGCGAGTTGAAGCAGCTCATCGAGACCGCCGGCCTGCCGTTTCTCCTGCTCAACAACGGCCGTGGTGCTTTGCCGGACGAACACCCGCTCTCGTTGTGGGACGGCGGCAATGTGGCCATGCTCACGGCCATGCCCATGGCTGATTTGATCGTGGCCGTGGGCATCCGCTACAACTGGCTGCTCATGTTCGGCCAAACCTTCCCGCAGGCCAAGGTGGTGCGCATTGATATCGACCCCACCGAGATCGACCGCAACCGCTGCTCGGATGTCGGCCTGGTGGGCGACGCCGGCTTGGCGCTCAAGGAGCTGAACCCCTTCATCACGCGGCGCGACCGGACGGCTTGGCGCAATCAGTTGCGCGATCTGTATATGCCCATGCTGGCGGATGACGTAAAGCAACGCGAACAGGCCAGCGCACCCATCCATCCCGTGCGGCTCATCGAACAGATACGTAAGTTTGCGGGCAGCGAGGCCTTCTATGTCATCGACGGCGGCGATACCAGCTACTTCGCCCTGATGGGCCTCAAGACCTCCCACAAGTACGGCATCATCGCCTCGTCCAGCGGCCTCCTGGGCTGCCTGGGCACGGGCATCCCCTTTGCCCTGGCCGCCAAGCTGGCCTTCCCGGACCGCCGGGTGGTGCTGGTCTGCGGCGACGGGTCTTTCGGCTTGAACGGCATGGAGTTCGACACGGCCGCGCGGCACTGCATCCCCATCACCTGCGTCATCAACAACGACCAGGCCTGGGGCATGATCAAACACGGCCAGGAGATGAATTACGGCGGCGAGCGGGTATGCGGCTCGAACCTGGGCGTAGTGCACTACGAGAAGATGGTGGAGGGCTTAGGCGGCCATGGTGAGTTTGTAACCGAGGACACCGAGATCGTGCCGGCTCTCAAACGCGCCTTTGAGTCGGGCAAACCGGCCTGCGTCAACGTAATTACCGACCCCACCGTGACCAGCCCGGCTACCATGCTCTTCGTTGAATCTCTGAAAGCCTCTTAGGGTAAAAAGCCGGGAGACCCTGAGGATCTCAGAAATTGACTTCCGCCTCTTTCAGGGTTTCCCCGGGCTTCTTGCCCATCCATTGCCGGACGCGCACCACGCGTTCTTTCTTCTCCCGCCGGGTCTCGACCTCCACATAGGTCCAGGGCTTTTCGGGCGAGTCGCACCAGGTGCCGCAGTTGGCGTAGATGCGGTCCGCGACGAACCAGGCGTCCTTGTCCAACTCCCAATCATGGCTGTGGCCGAAGACCACGATATCGGTGTCGTTCTTCTTGCACAAACGATCAGCCGCGTCATCGAGATAGCCGATTTCCGCCAAGATCGCCTTGAAGGCGATGCCGGCGCCGGCGCGAGCCTTCCACTGGTCGTAGAGGTTCTCGTAGCGCTCTGATATCTGGCGTGCGGTAACCGTCGTGGTTTGAGAGCCAAGCTTGGGCATCACGATCTCGGTGCTGTTCGGCAGGCGCGCCTCCTCCAGCAGGGCCTCGAAGACGCAGGCGACGAATTTGTCAGGTCCCACCGCCTCCAGTACGTCATCCACATAGGTCCACCAATGACGGTTGCTGCTGCCCGTTTCATAGGTTTGGGTGGCAGCCACCCGCGAGATGAAGTATCCCAACGGCAGCCTGGCGCCGGGATTGTTGACCGGGTCCGGGGCGTTGAACATGGCGTGCGCGCTGCCGTGCTCGGCGCGCAGGCGGCTCGAGCGGTAGACGCTGCTGCCGGCGTTCCAGAGCGCGGTGCCGCCGAAGACCATGCCCTTGCGCGGGTCGGTTTGGTGCCCGAAATGTTTTGCGACCACCTCCATGGTCAGCTCCATGTCGTGGTTGCCCGGCAGGCACACCACGCGGATATCAGGGTTGCGGCACAGGTCTCCCAACGCCTGCAGGAGCGGGTCGTTCTTGGCCTTGCGGACCGTGATAATCTCATCGATGCTGGGGGGCTCGATATGCACCGGCACCACCCAGTTGTCGAACAGGTCGCCAATGAAGACGACCTCTTCCACGTCCGGCAGGGTAGTGAGGTGTTTGAGAAAATTCGTCAACGCCTCGGCATCCTTCTTCTGCAGCCAGGTGTAATCATGTTTGCCGGCTTTCAGTTTCGGCAGGTGCGAGATATGCGTGTCGCTTAGGAATATGCGTTTGTTCCGATCACTCATGGGATTCCTCCTCTCATTTTTGAGCCCCGTGACGGCATCCCGCTTCCGGGAGATGTCAAGGTCGGCACGTCATTACCGGGCGGCAAAGGCTTTTGGCGGTGAGGGCAGGCGGCCGCCGCGATCTGAGAACAGACTTCCTATCCGTACACCTTGATCCTATGGAGCAAACAGGGCGATCTGTCAAGAGCTTGCGCGGCGGTGGAGGCTGTCGCCGGATGTGAAAGCTTGATCAACCCTCTGGCGGGGCAAAACCTGCCCGGACCAGGTTGCGTTGGAATCGGGCATAGGGCAGGCGGCTGAAGGCCGTGTCCTTGCGCATGGTTTCGTATGCCTCCCGGCTTAAGGTGCGGAGTTCCTGCACCGTACGGGCGGTCAGGGCATTGGGCTGAAGGAAAGGAGTCTCACGGCTCGGCAACGGGCGGCGATTGAAAGGACAGACACTCTGGCAGATGTCACAGCCCAGGATCGTACCGCGCAGATCGTGTGGTTCGTCGTCATAGGAGCTGATGTAGGAAAGGCAGCGCCCGGCATCCAGGCTGCCGTCATCACGGATGGCGCCGGTGGGACAGGCCTGAAGGCAGGCGCGGCATGTTCCACAGCGCTTAGTCGCCGGGCGATCCGGCGCATAGGCGCGGTTGATGATCAGCTCGCCCAGGCAGAGCCAGGAGCCGTAGCAGTCGTTGACGAGCAGCGTGTTTCTGCCCTGCCAGCCTAAACCCGCTTTCTGAGCCAGGGGCTTTTCCGCCAGCGGCGAGGTGTCCACGCAGATTTTGGCCTTGAGCCCCGGATCGGCCTGGCGCAGAAAGGCCAGGATCTGCGTGAGTTTGTCGGTCAGAACCAGGTGATAATCCCAACCATAGGCATAACGCGCGGCAAAAGAAGCGCCCGGCTGCGCCGTATAATAACTCATGGCGATACAGATCACGGTCTGCGCGTCATCCAGCAGGTCGGCCGGGTCGTAGCGCGCGTCCGGACGGCGCCTGAGCCAGTGCATCCCGCCGTGCAGGCCGGTGTCCAACCATGAAAGGAACCTTTCCGCTCCCGCGGACAGGGGTAGGGCGTCCGTGAACCCGATCAGGTCGATGTTCAGGCTATGGGCAAGACTGATGATGGCTTCCTTGGTGCGCATGGCATATTACGCCCGGGGGGTATGTCCCCCCCGGGCAGGTCCAGAGACCATCGGCGGCAAGAGGTTATTTGTAGAACCCCTCACAATAATAGACCGATTTGTTGAGCCCGGACAGGCGCAGGATCGTATCCATAACGATAGGCGGGAACAGGGCCTTGACGATGGGCGGGAGGAAAACCGTGAAGGGTTTGCCCACCACGTAGCGGTTCTTGAGCACACCCTGGATAACACCTTTGGCCATGGCCTCGGGGGTGAGCGGTGGCTGGTAGAAGGGCGTCTTCATGCCCGCGAACATCCCGGTCTTGATCATGTAGGGACAGACGACCGTGACCTTGATGTTCTTGGCGCCGCAATTATAAAGCTCATGACGCAAGGCCTCGTTCAAGCCCATCAGGGCATGCTTGGTGGCGCTGTACATGCCCATGCCCGGTATGGCCAGCATGCCGGCCGATGAGGCCACATTGACGATATGTCCGTCGTTTCTTTTGACCATGTCCGGGACAAAGGCCTTGAGCATCCAGAGGGTGCCCATGAGGTTGACCTCCACCTGTTTGCGGTGCTTGTCGTCGGGCAGGGACAGGATCTCGCCAGTGAATACGATGCCGGCGTTGTTGATCAGGATATCTATTTGGCCGACCTCCTGCTTGATGCGCTCGGCCGCTGCGTACACAGCCTCGCGGTCGGAGATGTCGAAGGCATAGGGGGAAACCTTCACGCCTTTACGGCGCAGCTCCTCGGCCGTGGCTTCCAGGCCGGCGGCATTGACGTCGCTGATGACCAGGTTGCCGCCCAGGTCGGCCACCATGTCGGCCATAAGCTTGCCGATGCCGTGCGCCGCGCCGGTGATCAGCACGTTTTTCTGATAAAACTCGCTCATTGTCAACCTCCTCAAAGGGTAGTATAGAGAGCATATACTGCATTTTGAGGCGGGTGGCCAGCGGAATTAATTGTAAAATGCAATTGAATTTCTGAGGTGTTTCTAAACTGCTAAAATATGGTGGAAAGTACGCGGGAGAGTTCCTGCATGTTAAAGGGTTTGTTCAGTTTAGCCACCACCAGGGAGTTGGCCATGATGTTGTCGGTCAACTCTTCGTGGTAGAATCCCGAGGATACCATCACCTTGGTCTGGATATCGGCCTTGACCATTTCCACCAGGGTGTGTTGACCGTCCAGGCCGGGCATGATCATGTCCAGGATCACCAGGTCGATGGAACCGGCGTCCTGTTTGAGCACCTCGATGCATTCAAAGCCGTTGCGGGCCGTCAGGACCTCGTGTCCCAGGGATTCGAGCATTTCCTTGCCGATCTCGCGCAGCATCTCCTCATCGTCGACTAAGAGGATGCGGAAGCGCTGCCCGGTGGTCTTGATCTCGGCATATTCCGGTTCGGCCTCCATGACCCCGTCGGTAATGGGCAGGATGATGGAGAAGCGCGTGCCCCTGTCTTTCTCGGATAAGACCTGGATGCTGCCCTCGGCATGTTTGATGATGTTGTAGGTGATGGCCAGCCCCAGGCCGGTCCCGACATCCTTGGGCTTGGTAGTGAAGAAGGGGTCGAAGATCTTGGTGAGGTTTTCCTTCTCGATGCCGCAACCGTTGTCGATGATGTCGATCTTGATGTACCGCCCGGATTTTTCGAGCATGTAGCGGCGCTTGAGGGCTTCGTCGACGAGGATGGGCTGGACACCTATCTTGATCAGCCCGTCCTGGCGGTTGCCGATGGCGTCCCGGGCGTTGATGATCAGATTGAGCATGACCTGGGTGAGCTGGGTATAATCCATGAAGAGATTGTGCTCTTTTTCGGGCTTGGTCAATTCGATGCGGACATTCTTGGATATGGACTTGGTGGCCATATCCATGACATCCTGCATGACCTTGTTGATGGAAAACTGCTGCGGGCTGCCCACCTTTTTCTTGGAAAACATGAGCATCTGCGATATCAGGTCCTTGGCCCGACCGGCGATGCTTTCCATGCTGGCGATGTATTTGGCGCGTTTGGTCTCGTCAATGGCCATCTTGAGCAGCGAGAGGTTGCCGGTGATGCCCATGAGGATGTTGTTGAAGTCGTGGGCGAATCCCCCGGCCAAGAGGCCGATGGTCTCCATCTTCTGGGCCTGGATCAGCTCGACCTCCATGCGCTTCTTTTCGGTGATGTCCACGGCCGCGAATACGACCCCGCCTCCCGGCACGCCCGCGGCCAGCGGATAGATGGTGATATTGTAGACATTGCCGTCCGGCAGGGTTTCTTCCATCAGGGTGCGTGGCTGGCGCTCGTGGATCGTACCCTCGATATCATTCTCGAAGGTCCCCAGCTCTTGACAGACCTCGGTCAGCTTGCGGCCGAGCATGGCGTGCATGGGGATATGCAGGATCCTTTCCGTAACCGGATTTACGATCTCGACTAAGCCGGCACGGTCCAGGCAGATGATCATGTCCGGGCTGGACTCGATGATGCTCTTGAGGTGGTTCTTCAGGTCCAGGATGGTCTCCTGCGCTTGCTTGAGATCCGTGATGATCTGGGCATTATACTGGATCTCTGTGATCTCCCCGCCTTCTTGAATAGCGCTGCCGCTGGCAAGCAGATACTCTATGCGCTTGCCATCCTTGCCGATGGCCTTGAGTTCGTGGCGTGGACTTTGACCGCTGACCAGTTCGTGCCAGAACTGGATATAGATATCGCGGTCGTCCGGATGGGAGATGGTCAGGATGCTCTTGCCCATGAGCTCTTCTTTCGTGTATCCGGAGATCTCCTCCACCTTCTTGTTCAGGCGCGTGATATACCCTAGTTTATCCGTGGTGATGATCATTTCATTGGCGTTCTCAAACAGGGATTCGAAGCGCTGCATGCTCTGGCGCAGGTTTTCCTCCAGATGCTTGCGGCTGGTGGTTTCTTCAACCATGCCGTGGAAACCGATCTTCTTTCCCTGGCCGTCCTTCAGCGCGTAAACCGAGATCTCCAGCGTCATGGGGGTGCCGTCCCCTTTCAAGAAGTCATACTCGATATACTGCGGCAGCTCGTTTTCGTAGACGCTGTGGTAGGCCTCAAAGATCTTACAGGCCGTATCCGATTTCATATAGTCTTTGAAGTTGAGGCCGATCAGTTCCGTGGGCGTCCTCTCGGTCAGTTTGCACAGCACCTCGTTGACATGAATGAAGTTGCCCTTCAGGTCGACCTGATAATACCCTTTGGGCATAACATCTATGAAGTCCAGATTCTGTAATCTCTCCATGACATGTTCCCTGCTGCCTTACTTCTCGGTACTTCGGCTCTATAACTTGACTATGACGCCTTTGACCCTATTCAAGATGTGCGCAGGATTTCACGATAGAGGGGTAAGGGAACGGCAACCATGTCAAAAGGCATACAGGATATCATTGCGCACCTGCAAAGCGTCTTCTTAGGACAGGGCGATGTGGTGCGCTTTGTGCTGTGCGCGCTCTTTTCACGTGGCAACGTGCTCTTGGAGGGCGTGCCCGGTGTGGGCAAGACCCTGATCGGTTTAGCGCTCTCGCGCCTCTTGGACTTGAGCTTCAGGCGCATCCAGTTCACCAACGATCTCCTGCCTTCGGATATCATGGGCTTTCATGACTTCCGCGCCGGACTGGCCGAGCCCGAACTCATGCGCGGTCCGGTATTTGCCAGCATCGTCTTGGTGGACGAGATCAATCGTACCTCGCCCAAGACCCAGTCCGCCCTGCTGGAGGCCATGGAGGAACGCCAGGTCACCATCGACGGCATCACCTACCCATTGCCCGACCCGTTCATGGTCATCGCCACCCAGAACCCCATCGAGGTGGCCGGCACGTTTCCTCTGCCCGAGAGTCAGCTCGACCGCTTCCTGCTCAAGGTCAATGTGGGCTACCCGCCGCTGGAGGAAGAGCGCGAGATCCTGGTCAAGGCCATCGACCATAAGGACGCCCTGAAACTCTCGCCCGTGGTCAGCCGTGAAGAGATTCAGCGCATCATCGCAGCGGTAGGCGAGATCAAGGTGCATAAGGACGTGCTGGATTACATGACCGCCGTGGTGCGCGCCACCCGGGTGCAAGCCAAGATCGAACTGGGGGTCTCCCCGCGCGGCGGTCTGGCCTTGAAGCGCGCCGCCCAGGCCTGGGCCTACATCCAGAACCGCGATTTCGTAGCCCCCGGCGATGTGCGCAAGGTGGCCGTGCCGGTCCTGGCGCACCGCATCATCGCCAAGGGCAAGAGCCCGGTGGACGCCATCGAGGATGTCCTCCATGCGGTTCAAGCACCGGTGTGAGAAACGAGGAGTCAGAAGTCAGGAGTCACGAGACAGAAGTCAGAATAGAGGAAGGAAACGAAAATCAGGAGACAGGGCGGCGTCGGAACAGAATATATTCTTAGGGACGAAGCAGGATTATGGGTAAAATTGCTTTTATTCTGAATCCTGACTTCTGACTCCTGACTTCACAGCCCAAACCAATATGTTGGAAAATAAAACACGCATGGTGTGGAGGAAATACTTCAAGCCCCCGCGCGGGTTCAAGCTCACCAAGGCCGGGCGGATCTTCTTCGTCTTCCTTTTCGCCATCATCGCGGTGGCCATGCTGACCGGCAACAACCTCTTATTCATGATCCTGGCCTTCATGCTGGCCTTCATGATCGTCTCCGGGCTTGAATCCGAACGCAATATCCGCTATCTCGAGATCGAACGCGTCCTGCCCTCCGAGATCTATGCCCATACGCCATCGCGCATCGGCTATCACCTGCGTAATACCCGGCTGACTTCCGACCGGCTCGTTATCAACTCCTTGGGCGGCATCAAGGTGGCCTGTCTGCCCAAAGGGCCGGGTGAGATCTATACCACCGAGTATGCCTTTGAACGGCGCGGGCGTCAGCACCTGGGCGACGTGCAGGTATACACGACCTTCCCCTACGGGCTCTTTGAGAAATCCATCACCTTTGCCCTGGCCGACGACATCGTGGTTTTCCCCGAGCCGATGCCGGTTTCATCGGCGGCCGCCCTCGGACGTGAAGATTCCGGACGGGGCAAGGGCACCGACAGCATCTCGCATGTGCGGCCGTATATCCCGGGCGATTCCGGCTCGCTCATCGTCTGGAAAAAACTGCACCTGGGGCTCTTCTCGCGTGTCGTGGAAGGCGGCTCGGGTCTCACGGGCGTGATCGTGCTCCTGCCGGGCGGCGAGCTGGAAGAGAAGCTCTCGCAGGCCGCCTTCCTGGTGGGCGAGCTCTTTACCTCCGGCGGCCAGTTCGGACTGGCGGCCGGCAACTATTTCAGCGGCCTGGCCGGTTCGCGTGATCACAAGATCAAGATCCTTACCTATCTGGCGGATTTGGACGTCATCGGCGCCCCATCACCGGCAATCGACTATGGAACGACCAAACTTATCTATCTATGACATCCCGCTTCTAACCACCGGCATCTCGCTGGCCGGGATACTGGCTTTAAGCCTGGCGGGCATGCTGGCCTGGCCGGTCTTCGTACTGATTGCCGCCCTCCATCTGGCGGTGTACCGCTGGCTGTTCCATAAGGACATCCCGGGCTACCTGTTCGGCGTCGTCATCGCCGCCATCTTTATCGTGGAAGGGCTGCGGATCTATTTTCAGGGGCGCGGCGCGGTCCTGCCTGCCTTGCGGGACATGATCGTGATCCTGGCTCTTACCCGCCTGGTGCTGAAGAAGACCACGCGCGAGATCTACCAGATCGTGGGCATCAGCATCGCCGAATGCATTCTGGCCACGGTCTTCACCATAAGTCCGATCTTCCTGCTCGGTATCATGCTGGACGCCTTCCTCACCCCCATCGTGCTCTACCTCCTGGACGGCTATGAGTTTCAGGCCGGAACGCCCCGGCACCCACCCTTAACGCACTTTGTCGGTGTCTTCCTGGGTATCATGGCGGTGAGCACGGCGCTCTTTTTCATCATCCCGCGGCCTTCATCCACGATCGTGAGCTTAGGCATCGCCGAACGGCGTCGCACCGGTTTCGCCGAAGAGGTCGACTTGGCCAAGGCCGGCGCCCTGGAACAGGATCGCAGCATCGTGATGCGCATCTTCTGGAGCCAGGGAAAAGCGCCGGAGAGCTTCTATCTTTCCGGCGCCCGGCTGGATGTCCTGACCCGCAAAGGTTTTCTCAAACGTGTGGGCCAGCCCGTGGCTCCAGCGGTCAACACCCCGGTCAGCGACCGGCTCACCATCTACCCGACCGGCCTGGAGAGCCGTAATGTCTTCTTCCCTTTTACACTCGTCGGCACCGTACCCTCCACCATTTTCTCGCAGGGACTGAATTACTATTGGAGATCGACCACCCCGCCGTTCTATGACGTGTATGTTACGCGAGTTCTTTCCCTGCGCTTCGAAGCGCAGGACCTGAGGTTCCCCGAGGAGCTGCAGGGCGTAGCCACCCTGGCGCGCCGCGTGGCGGGTCAGGCGGCCATCCCCGTGCAGGTCAAGCGGCTGCGGACATATCTGGCCACGCACTGTACCTACAGTCTGGCCGCGCCGACGCCCGGCACCCTTCAGAGACCGATCGAATCCTTTCTGGCGGGCGGGGGCAAGGGTGCGTGCGAACATTTCGCCTCGGCCATGGCCGCCATGCTGCGCGCCATAGGCATCCCCGCGCGCGTGGTGACGGGTTTTCTGGTCAGCGAGTTCAACACCACCGATAATTACTACATCGTGCGCGCCAGCGACGCGCATGCCTGGGTGGAATACTTCGACGGCGCCTGGCGCACGGTCGATCCCACGCCTCAGACGCAGATCAAGAAACCCAGGTCGAGCCTCATCGATGCCCTGCGTTTCCGCTGGATACGCTGGGTGATCGAATACTCCCTGCAAGACCAGATCAACCTGGCCGTTTCCGTGCGCCTGGGCATGCCCCGCCTGCGGCAGGGCTTAAGCGGTCTGAACACCTGGGCCGGCCTCATATTCGCCGTCATCGTCATCATCGCCGTCATGATCTATCTGCCGCGCCGCCGCTTGGGTCCTTATGCCCGTGTGCTGCATGCGCTGAAGCGCAAAGGCCTTGCCCTCGACCCCGCTCTTACCCATGAAGAGCACAAACAGCGGATCAAGACAGAGTGGCCCGGCATAGCGCCTCATTTCGAGGTCTACCTCAGATCCTACCTGGCCTGGCGCTTCGGCGATAGAAAGGTGGAGATCCAACCGCTGACCGAAGCCTTGATTGCCAAGATCCATAAGACGAAATATACACCGCAAAAGGGTGAGTAATCGTTGATTTTCTTCAGGCCCTTCGTGAGCTTCGTGGTAAATCTGCATGGAATTTGATTGTGGCTGCACTGTCTTGGTTGGTGTGGTGTAGCAGGCTGTAATATTCAGTTCTCAACCACGAAGAACACGAAGAAAGGCGGCCGGGATACGTGCTTGTTCAGACTATGCCCGGCTTGCGGAAGCTCCCAGGTGTACCGCCGGTCCAGCCCTTGAAGGCGTGGTAGAAGTTGGCCACGTCGCTGTAGCCCAGCTTGACGGCGATCTTCTCCATGGGCAGGTGCGTGGAGCGTATCAGGTGCATGGCCTGCGAGCGGCGCATATCAGCCAGGATGTCCTTGTAGGAGGCGGCCTCCTCGGTGAGGCGCCGTCTGATGGTGCGGGGCGACAGGTTGATGCGCTTCGCCAGTTGCTCCAGGGTGGGGTAGCCATCCGGCCCGAAGGAGAGCTCATGCCGGACCCTATCCGTGAGGCTGCTATGTTCCCGCAGGCGGGCGCAGAGCTCTTTACATTCGGCTTCGAGCACCTTCTTGGCCAGTGAGTTGGCGAGCTTCAAAGGCTTGGAAAGCAGGCCGGCATCGAAGCATATCAGGTGATCGGGCCCGCCGAACACCACCGGGCAGTGGAATACTTCCCGGTAGCGGCTTGCATAGGCCGGGGCGGGGTAGGCGATGCGCAGTTCCTGAAACGCCTGGGTGTCCTCGATGATGAGTGAGACCATGGTATACAGCGAGGCCATCTCGGCCTCGCAGATATAGCGGCGGATATCGCCAAACCCGGGAAGCTCGCGCATGCGCGCATAGCCTTGGCCACCCTCGTTCCAGATCTCGTATTGGAAATGGGTGGAGGCCAGGTCGATATAGGTGATCAGCAGCTGCAAGGCCTCCAGGCCGTTCTCACAGCACATGGCCGCGACGCCCAGTTTGCCCTTGGCGCCCAGGTGAAAGTGTCGGCCCAGTTCCAGTCCGATCCACGGTTCCGGGATGAGCTGGGTGCCGCGACGCTCGATGGCGAGCTCCTGGAGCGTGGTGATGATCTTGTGGGGGTCCCCCACATCGGCGATCTCAAGACCGCTGCCTTGCAGCAGGGTGGGGGCGTCGATACCGTACTGCGAGGCGACGCGCACCAGCACCGCCACATTGTTGATGGGGCGGTAGACCGGCAGATCCGGCCGCGATCGGATATGGAATGCCTCGCTCATAGCCTTTCCATGCCTCATGACCGTTTTTCACAATGTAATTGACCGTAGCTCCCATTGTCAAGGTGGATGTAATGAATTATCTTTGAAACTAGGCAAGCTACGCTGTCGTGTGCAATGAACGTTTCTGCTCTTATACAGGAGGTGCATATGCCGAAGAATGTCTCGGGCGCCCAAATACTGGCGCATTGTCTGGCTTCCCAAGGGATCCGCATGGTCTTCAGCGTGCCCACGCCGCGGCTGAATCCGCTCATCGAGGCCTTGGAGGATCAGGAAGGCGTACGGCTGATCCGGGCCCGCAACGAGACCGCGGCCGCGCTGATGGCCGAAGGCTATATCCGGCGTGCACGCCTGCAGGCCGCGGTCTTGACCGACGCGCACGGCCGTGCACTGTCCCAGGTCTGCGGGGTAACCAATGCCTGGGCCGACAAGATCCCGCTGGTCTCGCTCTCCCTGTGCGGCGATGACGCGCCGGATTGGAACAAGGGCGTGGACCGCTACCGCCACGATCAGCGCGCCGCTTTCCAGACCGTCACGCGCTGGAACACCCGGCTTACGGACCTTGAGAGCATCCCGGCCGCGATCGACAAGGCCCTCAAGGAATCCTGCATCCACAAGATGGGACCGGTGCATATCGATATCCCGATGAGCCTTATGAACGCGACCGTATCCGAGGCTTCCGTAAACCTCACTCAGCCTGGCAAGCAAAGTGAACGACCTATCAAGCCGCTCAGGTTGACCGGCGAAGCTCAGTCCGTGGCCGCCGCCGCCCTGCTTATCAAGCAGGCGCGCAAGCCCCTGGTGTTCTGCGGCGGCGGGGTCAAGGTATCGGATGCCTGCCCGGAACTCCGGGCCTTCATCGAGACCTACCGGATCCCGGTGGCCACCTCCATGGGCGGCATGGGCTGCGTGCCCATCAGCCACCCTTTGTGCCTGGGCGGACCGAGCTACACCGCGGGCGAGGTCTTTCATGTGGCCATCAAGGAAGCCGATGTGGTGCTGGCCCTGGGCGCGGCCTTCAGCGGCCTGGACGGTTTCGGCCTGCCGCCCCTGTGGTCCGGGGCCATCCGGTTCATCCATGTGGATATCGATCCCTTGCAGTTGGGCCTGAATGTCCAGCCCGCGGTGGCTATCCAGGGCGATATCAAGACCGTGCTGAACCAGCTCGGCACGGTGCTGGTGGGCGAGAAATTTGAGAGCCCGCCGGAGTGGGCGCCCTGGCGCCTGAAGCTTGCCGACCTCAAACAGGCGCGGGCTCTGCGTTTGGACAAGGACGCCGAAGCGGAAGGCCGGCTTATACACCAAGGCAAGTTGGCCAAGGTGGTAGGGCCCTTGGCAGTGAAGGATGACCTCATTGTGGTGGTCGACGGCGGCAATACGCCCCTTTATTTGGCTATGTATGCCCCGGACCTGGGACCGGACCAGCTCTTCTTCCCCTTCGGCATGGCGGCCCTGGGCGGCGGTCTGCCGTACGCCATCGGTACGCAACTGGCTTCTCCGAACAAACGTGTGCTGCTGGTGACCGGCGACGGCTCGTTTCTCTACAACATCCAGGAGCTGGAGACCATCAAGCGCCTGAACCTGCCCATCACCATCATCATCAACAACGATCATGCCTGGAACATGATCCGGGCCATGCAGAACTCCTTCTTTGCCCAGAAATTCGTGGGCACGGACTTGGACGGCATCGAATACGTACCGATCGTGAAAGGTTTCGGCCTACCGGCCGAGCAGGTCCGGCTGCCTGAGGAGATCCTGCCGGCCTACGAACGCACCCGTGCGCAGGAGGGACCGGCCATGATCGAGTGCCTCACCGACAAGGACAACACGCCCGACAGCCTCTTAAGCTTCGCCTTGGTTGAGTTCGAGGGTGCGATGCGATACTTGAGCCCGCTCAAATTCCTCCAGAGCCTCTGGTTGATGCGGAATCTTGGCATTCATCGCAATCTTTATCAACTGAGCTATGTCATCAAGGCCCTGTTACGAATCAATCCCCGGGTAAGGAGGTCGTGATATGAACCTGAAAAGCGGCGGTGAAATACTGGTCGATTGTTTGCGGAAGCAGGGCGTAAAACAGGTGTTTTCCATTATCGGCGGTCAGATGGGCTCCATCTACGACACCATCGGGAACCGGGACGACATCCACCTGTTCATCCCGCGCTGCGAGACCACGGCCCCGCTCATGGCCGCCGGGTATATTGCCTCTACCGGCTTACCGGCGGTCTCCCTGACCACGGTGGGGGCCGGGGTGGTGTATGAGGTGGGCGGGCTGGCGCATGCCTGGCTCAATTATTTGCCGCTCATCTCGCTGGCCCCGCAGGTCCAGAGCTGGAAGACCAAACCCCACCAGGAAAGCCTGCAGGCCTGCAACCAGGATGAAATCTTTGCCCCCCTGACCAAGTGGAACACCATCATCTACCACTGGAAGCGCATACCTCAGCTTATTTTGCGCGGCTTCCGCGAGGCCTATACCGGGGTGCCCGGCCCAGTGCACATCGATGTGCCCGTGGATATCCTTTTTAAGCGCTGGTTATGGAGCAAGAAGCGCCAGGCCGCTTGGCCGTTGGTGCAGCGGGAGGCGACCGTGCCGGGCGACGATAGCCGGCTTGCGACCGCGGCCAAGATGTTGGCGTCGGCCAAGCGCGGCCTGGTGATCGTGGGGCAGGGCGTCGGCCGCCAGGGCCGTTACCGGAACCTGCGCACCTATCTGGGTCAACTCGGGCTGCCCGTGATCACCACGCGTTTCAGCTCCGGCATCCTGTGCGGCCGCGATGAAATCTATGCCGGACCCGCCGCGCTCTTTACCAGCTCGGAGGCAGGCCTCAAGCTCCTCAAGGAGGCCGATGCCGTGGTGCTGGTAGGGATTGATCCGGAAAGTGCGGCACTCATCGATCAGTGTGGGGCCAAGCCTAAGACCATCATCCAGATCGAAACCGACCCATCGGCCTTGCTCACGGTTGCCGGGTGCCCGGTGCATGCCGACCCCATCAGTGCGCTGCAAACGTTTGTACGGGCCGTGCCCGCGGCGGCCGAAAATGCCAAGGCCTGGCTGGATAAGGTTCTCAAAGCCGGTACCGAGCTTGCCCGGCCGCTTGCCCCGGTTGAATCCGGCCTTAACCTTGTGCTGTCCGAACTGGCCCGATCAACCACCAGGGATGATATCATCGTGGCCGACGGCGCCGGCGTTGCCTCCATGGCCGCCTGCCTGCTTAAAGATGCCGAGTATCAGGACCTGTTCTGTATGGACGAGCGCGACACCTTGGGCGTCGGGCTGCCTTTCGCCCTCGGCGCCGCCATCGGCAACCCGCTGGCCCGCGTGACCTTGATCTGCGACAAGGAGGCGCTCTTCGCGCATGTACGCGAGCTCTCACCCGCGGCCCAGGCCGGAATAGCCTTACGCATCATCGTGGCCGACGAAGAGGATACACGCACGAACTGCGCCGATACCGCCTCCGTGCTCAAAGGCTTCGGCTGCGGAGTTGAGCGGATCGACGTCGTATCCGGCGCCGGTGTAAAAATCCCGGCGCATCGATCGGGCGGCCGTACGGCCCTGGTAGTCAAGCCGCAGGTGGAACAACAAACCAAGAAAGCCCGGCTGGCGGGTTAGTTTGAAGAATAGGGGAGGGTAGTTGATATGCCGGGAATCAAGGATTTCAGAGGCAAGGTGGTGGTGATCACCGGCGCGGGCTCCGGCATCGGCCGGGCCACGGCCCTGGCCTTTGCTCAAGAAGGCGCGGACCTGGTGCTGGCCGATATCCATGGCGATAGATTGGAAGAGACCGCAGGTGTGGTGAGCGCCAAGGGAGCGCGTGTTATCACGAGACAGGTGGACGTGGCGGACAAGTCTCAGGTGGATGCGTTGGCGGCCTTTACGCTGGCCGAACGTGGCCATGTGGACATCCTCTTCAACAATGCCGGCGTGGGCGTGGCCGGCACTTTGGTGGATACGGATCTCGCGGATTACGAATGGATCTTTTCGGTCAATTACTGGGGCGTGCTCTATGGCCTCAAGGCCTTCCTGCCGCATATGATCGAACGCCGCTACGGCCACGTAGTGAACACGGCCAGCGCCGCGGGCCTGTGCGCCTTGCCCAACATGAGCGCCTACTGCTCGACCAAGTTCGCGGTGGTGGGCCTGAGCGAGGTCTTACGCGCCGAAGTGCGGCGGTACGGCATCGGGGTGTCCACCATCTGCCCGGGCGTGATCAACACCCGCATCGTGGCCGATACACGCATGCACGTGCGCGCAACCTATCGCGCCAAGCGCGAAATCCTGGTCGATTTCTACCGCCGTTTCGGCTGGCCGCCCGAGCGCGTGGCCAAGGCCGTGCTGAGCGCCGTGCGCCATAACCGCTCCGTCGTGCCCGTGGGTCCCGAGGCCTGGCTGCAGTGGTTCACCAAACGCCTCTCCCAGAACATGCAGGATGCCGCGATCGATATCGGCGGCCGTTTCCTGATGGGTTCTTGAAGGCCCCGACGTTCATGACCGGGTGGTAGCCTCAAGGGCCTGCCCGCGGGTGAAAGGAGGCTTACATGGTATACCTGGAGGATTTACTCAAGGCACATGATTTTCGTCAGGCCGTGTACGCGATCGCCAAGGATTTCCGCGCCGCGCATAACTTCCCGGACATCCATCAGCTGGGCATCGTGGTGCCGGACGTGGAGGAGGCGGCCGCCAAACTTGAAGCCCTGGGTATCGGCCCGTTCTTCATTGCAGCCAGCGCCCTGCCGTTCTGGAACGAACGCGGGCAGCCCAAGTCATATCGCGGCAAGCTAGGCCTGGCCTGCTACCAGGGCTTTGAGCTGGAGCTCTTAGAGCCCGGCCAAGGCTCCAGCTTCTACCAATCCTGCGTGGATCCGGAAGGCCGCATGGTGGTCCAGCATCTGGGCTTTCGGGTGCATGATGTCGATGCGCAGGCCGCGGCGCTCGAAAAAAGCGGCCATGCCACCTGGGTCAGGGGCACAGTACAGAATTTCCCGCTGAAGGCGAATTTTGCCTATATGGATACCCGCGAGCAGGCCGGGATCATCCTGGAGTTCATCGACATGCGGCTCTTTGGTTTGCCCTTAAGCGTATCAGGCGGCGTGTATCATATGCTCGGCCGCGTGGAAATGGCCGTCGGCATCCGGAGTCTGTCATTATAATTCAGTGATTGAGGAGGTCATCCCATGATGGAGAATCTACATTACCTGACCACCCGGCGGGTCAACGCCAGTTTGTGGGTCGAGCTCAAGAACCCGCCGGTCAATTTCTTGACCACCTCCATGCTGAGTGAACTTTTCGAAGTTGTCCGGCAGGTCGCCAGGGATGATTCCATTCGGGTCCTGATCCTGACCGGCGGCATCGAGGACGTGTACATTATGCACTTCTCCATCCCTGAGCTGCTGGCCCTGCATGCGGACAACAAGAAACTGTTCTTCGACCGCCTCGTCAAGAACCGCTATTCCGGTGTCCTGTTCACTTTGGCCACTACGTTCCAGAACTGGCTCATGGACTGGCTTCCCTTCTACGAAGACCTGGCCCTGGCGCTCGCCCGGAGCCTGTCCGGCTATTCCACCAGCCTCAATCTGTGGCTTACCATGCACCGCCTCTACCTGGCCATCGAACGCCTCAGCAAGGTCACCATCGCGGCCGTCAACGGCAACTGCAACGGCGGCGGCACCGAGCTCTCGGCCTGCTTCGACTTCCGTTTCATGGTGGCTGACCAGGGCTTCACCATCGGCCAGCCCGAGGTGCTGGTGAACATCGTGCCCGGCGGCGGCTCGTCACAGCGGCTGCCCCGTCTGATCGGCAAAGCCAGGGCCTTGGAGCTGATGCTGCGCGGAAACCAGCTCAGTGCCCGAGAGGCCCGGGATATCGGCCTCATCACCGCCTGCTTTGACAAGGCGGATTTCAAAGCGCGCGTGCAGGCCTTCGCGGACCTCATGAGCAAACGCCCCCTGCTGGCCGTGGACGCCATCAAGAAATGCGTCCATCGCGGGATGGAAACTACCTGCCGCCACGGCCTGAGCATCGAGATGGAGCAGAGCCTGCGCTGCCTGGACAGCCCGGAGACTCTCGAAGCTATGCAGGCCTATATCCGCTACCTGGACGAACACATCGCGCCTTTAGGCCGCCCCGGCATCACCACCCGAGACATCAACCAGACCGTGCAGGAAACCGTGAAGAACATGGAAGAAGGGCGGCTCTATCCGTTCAAGCATTGAAAATCCTGGGCGACCCTTTTTGATTGGGCCCATCCATGGCCCATACCCTGCTGGCGTGACCACTGGCATGTCCAAATCGTCTATTCTGATGAATTGTGTTAAAAATGGTCAGCCAGTCCCCTCCAAATGCATTGTATAGAAAATCAAAACTTATTTTGATTGTTGACCCAGCTTTCACTGTGTGAATAATGAAATCATGGAGTATCGCCTGTCGAAAAATAATAGTATGTTCAAATCAACAAAAGATAACCCTATGATGTGTGATAATGATGTGCCCCGTTACGATCCATTGACACCAACGGAACGAAGCGAGCGGATGTCGAGGATAAGAAACTCTGACACAAAACCAGAGATGACCGTCCGACGGCTTGTTCACGGGATGGGATATCGCTACCGGGTGCATGCACGAGATTTACCTGGTAATCCTGATATCGTCTTTCGCAAGCGGAAGAAGGTGATCTTCGTTCATGGATGTTTCTGGCACCAACATGGCTGTCACCAGTACCGGATGCCCCTGACGAGGCTGAGTTTTTGGGAGCCAAAACTCGCCAAAAATAAGGCTCGCGATGCATTAGTGAAACGCGATCTCCGCAGACTTGGATGGAATTCGATGGTTGTGTGGGAATGTCAGATCAAAAGGGAAACAGTCCTGCGGAAACGCATTAAGCATTTTCTGGAGGCTTAATGAAGAAGCTAACATCAATTGAACTTTTCACTGGGGCCGGTGGCCTTGCGCTTGGGTTGGAGAAAGCCGGATGGCACCACGAGGCGCTCATTGAACGTGACGAACACGCATGTTCCACCATCCACCTTAATGGATCTCTTAGCCATCCTCTTGCTAAGGACTGGAGATTGTTTCCCCAGGACGTTCGGGTCATTGATTACCAAGAACTTGCGACTGAAGTTGAAATGGTAGCCGGCGGCCCCCCTTGCCAGCCTTTTTCACTCGGAGGAAAGCACCGTGCATATCATGACAGGCGAGACATGTTTCCGGAAGCAGTTCGAGCCGTAAGAGAGCTTCGGCCACGTTGTTTCCTCTTTGAGAACGTTAAAGGTCTACTGAGACAGGGTTTCGCGAGTTATTTCCACTACATTATATTGCAGTTATCCTATCCATTGCTCGCTAGAAAAGATGATGAGACATGGGAATCCCATCTATCACGGCTGGAACGTGTACACACAGCTGGTAAAGAAATGGAACTATCCTATAGAGTTGTTTATAGGTTGCTTGATGCGGCCCATTTCGGTGTTCCACAACATAGACACCGCGTCTTTATCGTAGGATTTCGATCTGATCTTGGCAAAGAGTGGTGTTTCCCTGAGCCTACGCATTCCATTGACCGACTTCTTTGGGAACAATGGATTAGTGGGTCGTACTGGGAGGAACATGGTATTCCAAAGAAAAACAAACCTTCCTTGCCCAGCCGTTTGCGTATACGGATCGAACGACTTGCGAGCGATTTCGCGCTATATCCTCCCCCAGGTCAGCGTTGCCGTACCGTGCGAGACGCTCTGATTGGCATGCCAGATCCAAGGGATAAAAAACATACCCTCCCCAACCATGAGTTCAGGAATGGCGCTCGTTCATACCCAGGTCACACTGGAAGCCTTCTAGATGAACCATCCAAGGCGTTGAAAGCTGGAGATCATGGAGTGCCAGGTGGCGAGAATATGATAGCTCTTCCTGATGGAACTTGTCGATACTATACCGTGCGTGAGAGTGCGCGAGTGCAAACTTTCCCCGATGATTACATCATTAGTGGTTCATGGACGGAGGCTATGCGGCAGATTGGAAACGCGGTTCCAGTCACCCTTGCAGCCGCCGTTGGCGATAGCATAAGAAAACAGATCGTTTGAGGTAAACTCATGTCAACAATAAAGCCACGTTGGATTTCCCCTTTCAATCCTTTGGATAAAACTAATCTTGGTGAAAGTGTAGCCAAAGCCGTACTCCAACAGCCCGTAGGCCTTTTGCCACCAGAAGAATCCTTCATTGGCGCTGGAGTATACACTATTTACTACGAGGGAGATTTTTCCCTCTACAAAGATGTTTCAGAACAGAATAGAAATGATCTTTACCGCTGGCCAATCTATGTTGGCAAGGCGGTTCCCGCTGGTGCCCGGAAAGGAGGTTATGGCCTTGGAGCTGATCCCGGTCTTGCGCTGTTCAAACGGCTTACTGAACACGCCGCGTCTATTGAGCTAGCCGAAGATCTGAGTCTTAAGGACTTTCGCTGTCGGTTTCTGGTTGTAGACGACATCTGGATTCCTCTTGCCGAATCGTTGTTGATTGAGATGTTCTCGCCTTTGTGGAATCAGAAGATCGATGGCTTCGGGAATCATGATCCAGGAAGTGGACGCTATAATCAACAGCGATCCCCCTGGGATACTATTCATCCTGGCAGATCCTGGGCCGCCAAACTTCAGCCCGCATCCGTTGACGAATTCATGGTCCGTGAGAACGTTGTGAAATATATCGCTCAGACAAAGATAAAAATACTGTCCCAGCAAGAGGATAAATTCAACGAAAAATAGCACAAGGATGGGTGGAGTTTATCGAAACTCATCGTTTTTTCGGGAAAGGTGATGGGTTGCGCTTTGCTCCACCCATCCTTGATGAAGCGTTACAGATGTGGAGGCGAAGCCTATGAAGGTCCTGGCATTCAACGGTAGTCCGCGGAAGCATTGGAACACCGCCACTTTGCTTGAAAAAGCCCTGGAGGGTGCCTCATCGACGGGCGCTGAAACCAGGCTCATTCATCTGTACGATCTGAACTATAAAGGGTGCATCAGCTGTTTTGCCTGCAAGACCAAGGGCGGCAGAAGCTATGGCCGGTGCGCGGTAAAGGATGACCTGGCCCCGGTTTTCAAAGAGATCGAACAGGCCGATGCCATTATCCTGGGCTCCCCGATTTATTTTGGAACCGTCTCCGGTGAGATGCGCTCCTTCATGGAACGTTTGATGTTTCAATACCTGACCTATACGGAGCCGCCGCAGACTCTTTTTCCCAGGAAGATGCATACCGGATGCATATACACCATGAATGTGTCTGAAAATCTCATTAAGGAAATGGGTTATGCCCAGCACCTCGGCATCAATGAATTCGTTTTGCAGATGCTGTTCGGATCTGCTCCCGAGAAACTCTTTTGTTATGATACCTATCAGTTTGAGGATTATGCCAAGGTGGTGGCGACCCGGTTTGACCCGGAAAAGAAGGCCCTGCGGCGCCGGGAGGTTTTCCCAATCGATTGCGAGAAGGCTTATGCCATGGGCGCCCGATTAGCCAGTCGGAGCGCGCAATAGGCGGAAAGGAGGTAGAGCATGGCGCAGGTGAAAATCGATACCAATGTGTTTATCCCCATGCCGGTAAGCCTGGTCGGCTGCATGTTGGGCGGCAAGGCCAATTTCATGGCCGCCGGGTGGGTGACGCGGGTGAACGCCAAGCCGCCGTGGATCGGGATCGGCATCGGCCGAGTCCATGCCACGGCCGAAGGCATCCTGGAGAACCGCTCTTTCAGCGTGTGTTTTCCGAACCGCGCCAAGCTGATCGAGACCGATTATTGCGGGATCGTCTCCGGGAAGAAGGTGGACAAGTCCGCGGTGTTCACTCCGTTCTGGGGCGATTTGAAGACCGCGCCCATGATTCAGGAAGCCTCGCTCAACCTGGAATGCGCCCTGGTGCAGACCGTCGAAGGTCCGACGAACTTGTTTTTCATCGGGGAAATCAAGGCAGCCTATGCGCCGGAGGGATGCCTGGAACATGGTCATGTGAACCCCCGCAAGGCGGATTTCATGGCCCTGACCATGCCGGACAATACGTATTGGTCCCTGGGTGAAAACCTCGGTCAGGCTTGGCATATCGGCACGCAGTTCAGGGGCGGAGGGGCTCGGTAAGCTTTTATTTTACGGCTATTGAAACGGATGATTCACCTGCGTTCCATGGCGCGCGGGGGGCGGCGGTATGGATGGTGACGCCGGTGAGGGGAGGAGTGATAGTCGTACATGAAATAGAAGCCCGGGAAATACCAATGGCTCCAGGCGAAGGGGTAGGGGTACCAGGGATAAAGATCATAATAGGCTGAGGGTGGATAGGGATAGTAATACCTCGCCGTGGGTGGGGGTTCGTTATCGGCTTCGTATCTGTCGGCGTAGGTATCCTCCGGGGAATCAAAACTCAGACCGAGGCTTGCCACGACCTGATCGAGCTGCCCTAGGGCTTCCTGCGTGTTCATGAAGAACCTGTCTTCTTCGGCCGCACGACTCACGTCTTTGCGCAATTCACGTAAGGTTCCCGGCGTGACCGGCCTATCGGCAATCCACCCGCCGCGCGGCGCTATCTTGAACCAGCTCAGCTCGCGCATGGCCTCGGCCTCGTTGTCGGTGTCCGCCAGCTTCAGGGCTGAGGCCAGTTTGGTCGCGAATAGGCCTTGGCTTACCCAAACCCGTTCGGCCCGCGGCGCTTCCGGGCCTGCCTGTTCCGGCTGTGACATGCCGGGAGAGGGTGTCAGAAGCAGCCACGCGGCGCTGATCAACACCCCTAGGGCATACAAGCATGGTGGTTTCATGGCATGTTCCTTATCTTCTATCATATCATAATAGTATCGGATGGACAAGAAAGCCAGGACCGATTGCGTAAGCGGCGCCGGTTCGGGGCGTAAGGCTCAGCAACCAGCAGCCCAGGCCGGGCAAGGCCCGGCGGTAATACGTCCGGGACGACCATCCGGAATCCGGTGAAGTTTCTTATCGGAAGTTGACAACCCTCTCTCGGTTAGTTAACAATAACTAAGTAATGTTTGCGGCTTTGCCGCATGATAGACTTTCTTGGTCATACCTACACGAAAACGTTCATTGCCGTGGCATGCGGCCAGGGATTGTAAAGGCTTCAAGGTGGTGCGGGCCGGTTTTCCGGCCAAGCGAAAGAAGGAGGTTGCAATGTACGAGAAGAAGCATACCTATTGCCGGATATGCGAGCCCAACTGCGGGTTGGTGGCCACGCTGGAGCAAGGCCGCATCACGAAGATATCCGGCGACAGGGAACACCCCATTTCAAAGGGCTATGCCTGCGAACGTGGTATGGCAACGCTTGACATCCACCATGATCCCGACCGCATTCGCTATCCGCTCCGCCGCACAGGCGACGGGTTCGAGCGCGTAAGCTGGGACGATGCCTTAAAGGATATCGGGAGGCGTCTGGCGCTGATCCGCAAGCAGTACGGCAAGCACAGCGTGGGGCTGTACTTCGGCAACCCGGTGGCCTTCGATACCGCCTTGTCGCTGTATCTCCAGCTGGCGATGAAGTCGCTCGGCTCGCGCAATATCTTTTCCGCCGGATCGCAGGACTGCAACAACAAGTTCGTCGCCTCCGAACAGGTTCTGGGCTCGCCGGTGCTGCAGCCGGTGCCGGACATCGACCACATGGATTTTCTGCTCCTGATCGGGTCCAACCCGGCGGTGAGCAAGATGAGCTTCATTTCGCTCACCCGTTCCGAGCAGCGCCTTAAGGCGATTGTCAAGCGCGGCGGCCGCGTGATCGTCATCGACCCCCGCCGCAGCGAGACCGCGGAGCTCGTGGGTGAGCATCATTTTATCCGTCCGGATACGGATGTATTCCTGCTGGCAAGTATGCTGCGGGTGATCATCGGCGAAGGCCTCTCTGATGACGCCACCGTGCGGCGCCATACCAGGGGCTTTGCCGACTTGAGCTCCTTCGTCGATGGCTTTACCCCAGAGCGCGTCGCAAAGGTTACCGGCCTGCCGGCGGGTGTCATCACCCAATTGGCCCGTGATTTCGCGCAGGCCGGGAATGCCTGCGTGTACTCCAGCGTGGGCGTGAACATGGGCTCGTTCGGAACCG
>JBDKSM010000024.1:0-39894 GCA_039680665.1 Syntrophaceae bacterium
GGAAGGCTGATGGCCGGCAGACCGGCCAAGTTGGCGGGTATGGTGTAGATATCCAGGAGGTAGAGGCTCAAGGGGTCGTCAAGCATCTCGGTCAGGCCGAAGGCCGTGCAGGGCGTCGTCGGGCCCAAGAGCATGTCGCAGCGTTCGAAGGCGTCGGCGAAATCCTTCACGATCAACGAACGCACCTGCGAGGCCTTGCGGTAGTACTGGTCGTAGTAACCGGCCGAGAGGACATAGGTGCCCAGCATGATGCGGCGCTTGACCTCGGCATTGAAGCCCCGCGTGCGCGTGTCCAGGTAGGTGTCGATGAGCGTGGCGGCCTCAGCGCGCCGGCCATACCGGATCCCGTCGTAACGGGCCAGGTTGGAGCTGGCCTCGGCCGTGCAGATGATGTAGTACACCGCCACGCCGTAAGCCAGGTGTGGCAGGTCGACCTCTACGATCGTAGCACCCAGTTCCTCGAACACGCTCTGCGCGTACCGCACGGACCTTTCCACGTCATGGGCCAGGCCTTCGCCGAAAAAGGTCTTGGGTACGCCGATACGCAACCCTTCCAGGTCATGCCCGTTCAGGGACAAGGGAAGGTATCCGTCCACGAGGCTCGTGGAGTCCTGAGGATCATGCCCGCGGATGGCATCATAGAGCACGGCGGCATCGCGCGCGGTGCGGGTCATGGGCCCGATCTGGTCCAGGGATGAGGCAAAGGCCACCAGCCCGTAGCGCGATACCGTACCATAGGTGGGCTTGAGCCCCGTGATGCCGCAGAAACTGGCCGGCATACGCACCGAGCCGCCGGTATCCGATCCTAAAGCGCCGGCGCATAACCCGGCCGCCACGGCCGCGGCCGAGCCGCCACTCGAACCGCCGGGCGTGCGGGTAATGTCCCAGGGATTCTTGGTGGGGCCGTTGCAACTGGTGGTCGTGGTGGAGCCCATGGCGAACTCGTCCAGGTTGGTCTTGCCGATAATGACGGCCCCGCGCACCTTAAGCCGTTCGATGACATGGGCGTCATAGGTCGGCACGAAGTTCGCGAGGATATTGGAGGCGCATGTGGTGGGCAGGCCCCTGGTGCAGATATTGTCTTTCACCGCGATCGGCAAACCCAAGAGCAGTTCCTCACTGCCCTTCTCGATGGTACGCTCGGCCTTTTCGGCGACCTTAAGCGCGCCTTCCTCATCGTAGGAGATATAGGCGTTGAAGGGTTCGATCTCGATGGCCGACAGGAGATCGCGAATGGTCTTTACGGGACTCTTCCCATCGCGCCGATAATGCCGCGCCGTGTCGAGCATGGCTACTCCAGCACCTTCGGTACCTCGATCGAGCCGTTCTTGTGGTGGGTCGTGTTGGCCAGGACGTCCTGGATACTCTGTGATTCCTTAAGTTCGTCGGCTCGTAAAGGCGCCGTTACGGCCTGCGTATGCACGGTGACGGAAATACCCTGGGTATCGACCTCGTTCAGCAGATCCATGTAGGTCAGGATCGCATCCAGGTCCTTGCGGAACCCGGCGACCTCGCTCTCGTTCAGGTTGAGTCGTGCCAGACGGGCTACACGGCTCACCTCGGCAGCGCTTATCTTCACTTCGATCCCCTTCCCCGCACGATTTCAGGCCCTACTTATAATATAAAACCATTGAACCTACAAGCCTTGAGAACAGGTCGGGGCAGAAAGCACGAACATTACATGCATCAGGAAATATATTCTGTTTTCTCTCATGATGAGATTGCACATCGCCGTAGAGAGATTATATTAGTATCAAGATCATACAATAAGACGAAAAGAGGAGGATTGCATGGCGAAATACCCGGAAAATTCCATGGCGGCCATCTTTCAGAACCGCGTGGAGGAGTACTCCACCAAGGCCTGTGTGGCCTACAAGAATGCCCAGGGTCAGTATGTTGATATTTCATGGAACGAGATGAACGATATGGTCTGGAACTTGGGTTGTTTCCTGCTTTCGAAGGGTGTGCAACCTCTGGACAAGGTGGCCTTGTTTTCCCCCAATCGCTATGAGTGGTGGGTAAGCGACCTGGCCATCCTGTCGACCGGCGGTGTTAATGTCCCCATCTATGCCACCAACTCCGCGGAAGAAGCGCGCTACGTCATCGAAAACTCCGATTCCAAGCTCTGCTTCGTGGGCACCAAGAGCCATATGCAGCGCGTGCTTGAAGCCAGGGCTAAGCTGCCCAACCTGGGCGATATTATCATCTTCGATGATCTGGATAATCCGCCGGCCGGGGTCATCACCTTCAAGGAAGCGCTCAAACAGGGGGCTGCTTACGGCAAACGCGATGAGCTCGACAAGCGCATCCGTGATGTCAAACTCGAAAATCTGGCCACCCTGATCTATACCTCCGGTACGACCGGCAATCCCAAAGGGGTCATGCTCTCGCACAAGAACTTCGTGTCCAATGTCAATCAGCTCTTTGCCACGAATCCAAAAATATTCAGTGAAGACCATGTCTTCCTGTCCTTTCTGCCGCTCTCGCACTCTTTTGAGCGCACGGTCGGCTACTACCTGCCCCTGGCCTACGGTAAAAAGGTGGTCTTTGCCGAGGACTTTTCCAAGATCCTGCAAAACTTCCAGGAGGTTAGGCCCACCTTCGTGGTCAGCGTGCCCAGGCTGTATGAAAAGATCCACGCCGGCATTCTGGCCAAGCTGCCCGATGCCCCGCCCATGAAGCAGAAGATCTTCCACTGGGCCTTAGGTATCGCCAAGCGCAACCTGCCCTATATCTGCACCGACAAGCCCCGTACCGGGCTCTTCGCCCTGCAGTACGGCCTGGCCGACAAGCTGGTGTTCTCCAAGCTGAAAGCCGCCCTGGGCATGGATCGGCTCAAGCTCGCCAGCTCAGGCGGCGGCCCGCTCTCCGTCAGCGACGCCGAGTTCTTCCTGGGCATGGGCATCATGATCGTGGAAGGCTTCGGCCTTTCCGAGACCACGCCGGTCACCAACACCAACCGCATCGGCATGATCAAGCCCGGCACCGTCGGACCGGCGGTCGATGACACCATCGTCAAGATCGGCGAAGGCGGCGAGATCCTCATCAAAGGTCCGCAGGTCATGATGGGCTACTACAAGAACGAGGCCGCCACCAAGGAGGTCTTCACCGAGGACGGCTTTTTCAAGACCGGCGACATCGGCGAGATCGATGCCGACGGCTGCCTCAAGATCACCGGCCGCATCAAGGACCTGATCATCACCTCGGGCGGCAAGAACATCTCACCCCAGAACCTCGAAAACAGCATCAAAGGCTCGAACTTCGTCGAGCAGGTGGCCATCATCGGTGATAACCGCAAGTATCTCTCGGCCCTGGTCGTACCGGCCTGGGCCGAACTCGAAAACTGGGCCAAGGCCAACAACATCGCGTTTTCCAGCCGCGCGGATCTGATCGCCAACCCTGAGGTGAACAAGCTCTTCCAGCAGGAAATCGACCGCTGCACTCAGGACTACGCGCGCGTGGAGCAAATCAGGAAGTTCAGACTCCTGGAGCGCGAATGGTCGCAGGAAACCGACGAGCTGACGCCTACGCTCAAGATCAAACGCCGCGTCATCACCCAGAAGTATGCCAAGGAGATCGAAACACTCTATCCGCCGGACGACGGTCTCTAATACCTCACTTTCCAGGAAGGGGGAGAAGACGCTGGGCCCTTCGTCTTCCCCCCCTTCTCTTCACACCGAAAAACGCTTCCCCTCCGAAATCGCCAATCCGCTGGATCCATTCTCATTATTACTCAATTGATACTGCATTGATATTTGTTGGCACATGTGGTCAACTGGTCTATAATAATGTGTGCTCAAAATATCATGGCAACATCAAAGAAGGAGGAGGGTATCGAATGGCTACGTATCAGGAAACATCAATGCCGGCAATTTTCTTCAACCAGGCCGAAAATCTCAAGGATAAGGCCTGTGTGGCGTACAAGAACGCGCAAGGCCAGTATACGGACATTTCCTGGAATGACATGGCGGAAATGGTGCGGAATATCGGCTGTTTCTTGTTGTCAAAGGGCGTTCAGGTCCAAGACAAGGTAGCGTTGTTCTCCGATAACCGCTATGAATGGTGGATTACCGACCTCGGCATTTTGGCCTCCGGCGGCGTGAATGTCCCTATTTATGCCACCAATTCAGGGGAAGAGTCACGCTACATCATTGAGAATTCTGATTCGGTGATCTGCTTTGTGGGGAGCAAGAGCCATCTGAAACGGATTCTGGAGGTCAAACCCAAACTGCCCAACTTAAGGGATATCATCATATTCGACGAGCCCGACAAGCCGGTCGAAGGGGTCATCACCTTCAAGGAGGCCCTGAAACAGGGAGCGGCCTATGCCAAAAAGGACGAGCTTGCGAAACGCATCCAGGGCATCAAGATCGACGACATGGCCACCATCATTTATACCTCGGGCACGACCGGCAATCCCAAAGGCGTGATGCTGAGCCATTCCAACTTCGTCTCCAATGTACGGCAATGCTACGCCGTGGCCCCGCACCTCTTTGCCCAGGAGATCACCGGACTTTCCTTCCTGCCGCTCTCGCACTCCCTGGAGCGCACCGTCGGATACTACCTGGCCCTGGCCTACGGCAAGAAAGTGGCCTTTGCCGAGGACTTCTCCAAAATCCTTGGGAACTTCCAGGAAATACGGCCCAAATTCATCGTCAGCGTCCCCAGGCTCTATGAAAAGATCCATGCCGGCATTCTGGCCAAGCTGCCCGAGGCTTCTCCCTTCAAGCAGAAACTCTTCGCCTGGAGCCAGAACGTGGCCAAGAAGAGCCTGCCGGAGCTGTGCAACGACAAGCTGCCGGGCGGGTTCCTGGGGCTCCAATACAAACTGGCCGACAAGCTGATATTCTCCAAATTGAGGGCCGGCTTGGGTATGGACAAGCTGCTCTTCGCCATCTCGGGCGGCGGTCCTCTATCCCAGAACGATGCCGAATTCTTCCTCGGCATGGGCATCAAGGTCATGGAAGGCTTCGGCATGACCGAGACCACGCCCGTAACCAACGTCAACCCGCCGCATAAAATCAAGCCCGGCACCGTGGGCCCGGCGCTCAAGGACACAATCGTCAAGATCGGTGAAGACGGCGAGATCCTGATCAAAGGCCCGCAGGTCATGCTGGGCTACTACAAGAACGAGGCCGCCACCAAGGAGATGTTCACATCCGACGGCTTCCTCAAGACCGGCGATATCGGCGTGCTTGATGAGGACGGTTACCTCAAGATCACCGGCCGCATCAAGGACCTGATCATTACCTCGGGCGGCAAGAATATCTCGCCCCAGAACCTGGAAAACAGCATTAAGGCCTCCACCTTCATCGAACAGGTGGCCATCATCGGCGATAACCGCAAGTACCTCTCGGCCCTGATCGTACCGGCCTTCAAAGAGCTGGAAAACTGGGCCAAGGCCAACAACATCACCTACGCCAACCGGGCCGAGCTCATCGCCGACGAACAGGTGAACAAACTCTACCAGTCCGAGTTGGATCAGTGCACCAAGGATTATGCCCGTGTGGAGCAGATCCGTAAGTTCAGGCTGCTCGAGCATGAGTGGTCGCAGGAAACCGACGAGCTCACGCCCACGCTCAAGATCAAGCGTCGCGTCATCAACCAGAAATACGCGCGTGAGATCGATACCCTGTATCCCTCGGACGACGCGGGGTAATCTTTCACAAATTGAGGCATGACAAGGGGCGGTATGCGTACCGCCCCTGCATTCATGCTGTTTTACCGATCGTCCATCAGCCATAAAGCGGCTGCCGGCGATTTTAATTTCTTGATAAGCACCACCGCTTGAGGTTATATTTTTCTCCACGGACAAAAGACCGTGATCATGAAAGGAGGACAGAGGTATGAAAAGGGCATTGATCGTCGTAGCATTGGTTTTACTACTTCCCTTAGGCCTATCTGCACAGGATTTTGTGACCCAGGTATATGACCTCTCGCAGGAAAAGGGCGGCACCGAGAACTGCAAGGTGGCGGTGGACATCGCAACCAAGGCCTTGGCGGCCAACCCTAACGGCTATACCGAAAACTGGGTTATGGCACAGGCCCTTCGCACCTACACCGATTATTACAAACGCGAGAACAAACCGGGATGGAAAGAGCTGTGCAAGACCAACGGCAAGAAGGCCATGGGATATGCCGAAAAGGCCATTTCCCTCAAACCCGACGGGGTTGAGGGCCAATTCTGGTATGGCACCAGCGTGGGCACCTATTCCGACGGCGTCAGCATCTTAACCGCCTTGAAGGAAGGCCTCAAAGGCAAGACCCAGACCGGGTTTGAAAAGGCCTATGCCGCCAACAAGATGTACAACAAGGGCGGGCCGATGAAGGCCCTGGGACGCTTCTGGGACGTACTGCCCTTCCCGCTGAAAAATAAGAAAAAGGCCTTGGAATATCTTGCAGAATTCAATAAGTATTTCCCGGATGATGAGGAAGGTCTGGTCTTCTACGGACAGGCTCTGGCCGAAAACGGGAAAAAGGATCAGGCCAAGGTCATGCTGCAAAAGGCCGCGGCCGGCAGCGACAAATACTATGCCGCTGAAGCCAAAAAGCTGCTGGCCGATCTGTAATCGATTCTCAACACGATCACACCGTAATGCAGGCGCCCCGCTTCAGGGGCGCCTTTTCTCCTGACTTAAAACCCGCCCAGCCATACCACCCCGCATACCCGAATCATGCTGGTGAACCGCCTTGACTTGACCGGGAGACTCTGCTAAGCACCGGCACATACGGCAACACAACCTATTCTCGGACATAGACATGAACGAACTGAGCTTTACAAAAATGGAAGGCACCGGCAACGATTTCTTCCTGATTAATAACCATCGAGGCGAACACAAGCACGATTGGCAGGCGCTGGCCAGGCGGTATTGCCACCGCCGCTTCGGCATCGGCGCCGACGGTCTGATCGTGCTGGAACCGTCTCCTCAAGCGGACTTCACCATGCGGATCTTCAACGCCGACGGTAGCGAAGCCGAGATGTGCGGCAACGGCGCACGCTGCGCGGCGGCCTTTGCCGTCGATCAGGGCATCGCGCAGACCGAGATGCGCTTCGCAACCCTGGCCGGCGTCATCGCGGCCAAGGTGAATTCCGATACCGTGGCCATCCGGGTAACTGAGCCACATAGTCTGAAAATGGATGTCGCCATCGAGATCGACTCCCGGCCCTACAGCCTGGGTTTCGTCAATACCGGCGTCCCGCACGCCATCCTCTTTGTCGATACTATCGAGGCCGTGCCGGTGGACAGCTTGGGTCGCGCCATCCGGCGCCACACCGCCTTCGCCCCGGCCGGCACCAATGCCGACTTCGTCCAGGTCATGGACGAGGGACATATCAGGGTACGCACGTACGAGCGCGGGGTCGAAGCCGAAACCCTGGCCTGCGGCACGGGTGCCACGGCCTCGGCCATCATCAGCCACGCGCTTGGGCGCGTGCGCCGGACACCCGTGCACGTGAACATGCCCGGCGGCGAGCTTATGATCGACTTCTCGCTTGTCGACGGCCGCTACAGCGATGTCTGGCTTATCGGCGCCGTCACGAGCGTGTTCTCCGGTACCATACGGCTCAACCATGCTGCTTGATCAAGAAGACGACCACCTGAAGGAATGCTGCGGCGTTGTCGGGATCTATGGCGATAACGAGGCGGCCGAAAAGATCTACCTGGGGCTGTATGCCCTGCAGCACCGCGGCCAGGAAAGTGCCGGCATAGCCGCCGCGGACGGCGCGGAAATCCGCCTGCATAAAAGCCTTGGCCTGGTTTGGTCGGTCTTCTCGGATCCGGCCATCATGCCCCGGCTCTCCGGCCACGCGGCCATCGGCCACAACCGCTACTCCACCCGCGGTGGCAGCACTTTGATCAATGCCCAGCCGCTCCTGATCCGGTGCAAGTCCGGCCAGATCGCGGCGGCGCATAACGGCAACATGGTCAATGCCCCGGAAAAGCGCAAGGCCATGGAAAACGATGGTTCCATCTTTCAGACCACCTCGGACAGCGAGATCGTGCTGCACCTGATCGCGCGCTCAAAGAAAGACGGTATGGTCGAGCAGGTCATGGACGCCCTGTCGCAGATGGTGGGGGCCTACTGCTTCGTCTTCCTCACTCCGGACAAGCTCATCGCGGCCCGCGACCCCCACGGCTTCCGGCCGCTGTGCCTGGGACGCCTGGGCGATGCCTACATGGTGGCCTCGGAATCCTGCGCCTTCGATATCGTCGGGGCCCAATATGTGCGCTCCATCGCCCCGGGCGAGGTGATCGAGATCGATGCCAGCGGCGTCAAGAGTTACTTCTTGCCCGAGGCGCATGTCAAGTCCGCCTGCATCTTCGAATTCATCTACTTCTCCAGGCCGGACAGCCGTATCTTCGACGAGAAGGTGGACAAGATCAGGCGCCGGCTCGGCAAGCAGCTGGCCAGCGAGGCCCCGTCCGAGGCCGATATCGTGATCGCCATCCCCGACTCGGCCAACACCGCGGCCTTGGGCTATGCCCAAGCATCGGGCAAGCGCTTCGAGATCGGGCTGATCCGCAACCATTACGTGGGCCGCACCTTTATCGCCCCGCACCAGAAGACCCGCAAGCTCGATGTCAAGGTCAAGTTCAACCCGGTGGGCGGCGTGCTGGAAGACCGCCGCGTGGTGGTGGTGGACGACTCCATCGTGCGCGGCAACACGCTCAAAGCGCTCGTGCGCCTCATCCGCTCCGTCGGAGCCAAAGAGGTCCATGTGCGCATCAGCTCGCCGCCGGTAAAGTTCCCGTGCTTCTACGGCATCGACATCTCCAGCCGGGGTGAACTGATCGGCGCCGCCAAGAGCATTACAGAAATCCGGGATTTCATCGAGGCCGACAGCCTGTCCTACCTGTCCGTGGACGGCATGCTGAACACGGTCAAGGATGGCTGTACGTATTGCACGGCCTGCTTCACGGGCAAATACCCCACCGCCGTGCCCGGGGAATACGACAAATACCACTTTGCCTGCTGCGGGGCGTTGGAAGACGCTTGAGTAAAAAAAGGGAGAACAACCATGCGTGAAATCGTAGCCGTCCTTGATTTCGGAAGCCAGTACGCCCAGCTCATCGCCCGCAGGATCAGGGAACTGGGCGTGTACTGCGAGATCGTCAGGCACGACATCAGCCCCGATGAGCTTGCCGCCATGCAGACAAAAGCCCTGGTGCTCTCGGGCGGACCGGCCTCGGTGCTGGAAGAAAAGCACCCCGACATGGATACCCGCATCTTCGAGCTGGGCCTACCCGTCCTGGGCATCTGCTATGGCATGCAGCTTGTCGGTCTTAAGCTGGGCGGCACGGTAGCCAGCGCCCATGGCCGGGAGTACGGACCGGCCGCCATCGATATCGACAACTTGAGCGGCCTCTTCGAGGGTCTTGATAATCACCTGAACGTCTGGATGAGCCACGGCGACCATGTCACGGCGGTTCCCAAGGGCTTCATCACCTTGGCGCATACGCCCCAGGTCATCGCCGCCATGGGCGATACCGAGCGTAGGATCTACGGCGTGCAGTTCCACCCCGAGGTGGTGCATACGCCCAGAGGGGCCGAGATCCTCAAGAACTTCCTCTTCTCCATCGCCGGCTGCGCAGGCGGCTGGACCATGGCGGGCTTCATCGAAGAGTCGGTGGCGCGTATCCGCGCAAAAGTCGGCCAGGAAAGGGTCATCTGCGGCCTATCCGGCGGGGTGGACTCGTCGGTTACGGCCGCGCTCCTGCACCGCGCCATCGGCAGCCAGATGACGGCCATTTTCGTGGACAACGGCCTGCTGCGCTCAGGCGAGGTCGACGAGATCCACCACATGTTCACCCAGGAATACCCGCTCAACCTCGATATCGTAAACGCCCGCGAACAGTTCCTGTTCAACCTCAAGGGCCTCACCGAGCCAGAGGCCAAGCGCAAATCCATCGGCAAGACCTTCATCGACGTCTTCTCCGGCGAGGCCGAGCGCATCGGCGGGGCCAAGTTCCTGGCCCAGGGCACGCTCTACCCGGACATCATCGAGAGCCGCTCGGCCAAGGGCGGACCGTCGGCCACCATCAAGAGCCACCACAACGTAGGCGGCCTGCCCAAGGACCTCAAGTTCGAGCTCATCGAACCCTTAAAGGAGCTCTTCAAGGACGAGGTGCGCGTGCTGGGCCGCGAGCTGGGTCTGCCTCCCAGCCTCCTGAACCGCCAGCCCTTCCCCGGCCCGGGCATGGGCGTGCGCATCCTGGGCGAGGTCACCAAGGAGAACCTGGCCATCCTGCAGGAAGCGGACAAGCGCGTGCAGGAAGAGATGCGCACCTTTGAGGGCTACAAGGATGTCTGGCAATCCTTCGCCGTGCTCCTGCCGGTCAAGAGCGTGGGCGTCATGGGCGACGAGCGCACCTATGCCAACGTGGTGGCCATCCGCGCCGTGCACAGCATGGACGGCATGACCGCCGACTGGGTCAAGGTGCCCTACGACGTGCTGGCGCGCATCTCCACCCGCATTATCAACGAGGTCAACGGCGTCAACCGCGTGGTGTACGACATCAGCTCCAAGCCGCCCAGCACCATCGAGTGGGAATAAAGTTCCTCTCCAAGGAGAGGTTGCCATGTCAGGACGCGCCGCCGCTTTCTTCGATTTCGACAAGACCCTGCTGGATACCGAGACCTCAGCGCTCATGGTCCCGTACATGCGTAAAAGGCGGCATATCTTCTTTGCCCGCCATACCGTCAGGCCCAGTTACCTCATCAGGCTGCTGCTGGCTAACGAACTCTACAAGCATCATCTCTGTTCGGACGAGAGGATGGCCGTGCTGCTTTTGGAGTTTTTCAAGGGCCGCGCGCCCGAGCCTTTTGTATCCACGGCCGAGGACCTCTACCAGACCTGTCTCAAACCCCACCTGGCGTCCAACCTCATGACGCGCCTGGCCGAACATAAAAGGCGCGGCGATCTGTGCGTGCTCATCTCGGCCGGCCTGCGCTACGCCCTGGAACCGGTGGTGCAGGACTTAGGCTTCGACCACCTGCTCTGTACCGACCTGGAGGTGGGCTATGACGGACGCTATACCGGCCGGTCATCAGGCCTCATCTGCATCGATGAACACAAGCGCACCATGGCCCTGACGCTGGCCAAGGCCCATGAAATCGACCTGGGGGCTTCACACGCCTACGGCAACCACCAGAGCGATATCCCGCTCTTGGAAAGCGTGGGCTTTCCCGTGGCCGTCGAACCGACCGGCCCGTTGCGCCGCGTCGCTACCGAGCGCGGCTGGCCCATCCTAACCTACCGCTAAAGGTCCCTCATGGTCTACGACTTTGATACCCCCATCAACCGCAGAAACACCGACAGCCTCAAATGGGACATCTACAAAGGCCGCGACGTGCTGCCCATGTGGGTGGCGGACATGGACTTTGCTTCGCCGCCGGAGGTGATCGCGGCCCTGCATAAACGTGTGGACCACGCTATATTCGGTTACACCCTGGTACCCAGGGAGCTCAAGGAAACAATCATCGAGCGGCTCAGAACCCGGCATGGCTGGGAGGTGCAGCCGGAATGGATCGTCTGGCTGCCGGGTCTGGTCACGGGCCTCAACATCGCCTGCCGCGCCGTAGCCTCTCCCGGAGACGCCATCCTGACCACCACCCCGGCCTACCCACCCTTCCTATCGGCTCCGGGGCTGGCCGGGTGCGAGCTCATCACCTGCGCGCACCCTGAGCGCAACCGCATGTACCAGATCGATTTCGAAGGCCTTGAATCAGCCATTACACCCCGCACCAAACTCTTCATCCTCTGCAACCCGCATAACCCCACCGGCCGCGTCTTCACCCGCTCCGAGCTATCCCACCTGGCTGAGATCTGCCTTTCCCGCGACATCATCATCTGCGCGGACGAAATCCACTGCGATCTGATCCTCGATATCGGCAACCGCCATATCTCGATGGCCACGCTCGATCGGACAACCGCCCAGCGCACCATTACCCTGCTGGCGCCAAGCAAGACCTTCAACCTGCCCGGCCTGGGCTGTTCTTTGGCCGTGATCCCGGATGAGGGACTGCGCAAGCGTTTCTCCACGGTCATGCAGGGCATTGTGCCGCACGTGAATACACTGGGCTTCACCGCGGCCCTGGCCGCCTATCGCGATTGCGAGGCCTGGCGCCTGGCCCTGATCGACTATCTGCGCATCAACCGCAATCTGGTCGAGGCCTTTGTGGAAAAGACTCCGGGCCTGACCATGAACCATGTCGAGGCCACCTACCTGGCCTGGATCGATGCCCGGGGCTTAGGCGATAATAACGCATGCGCCTTCTTCGACCAGGCCGGCGTAGACCTGTCCGACGGCAAGGACTTCGGCTCACCCGGCTTCGTGCGCCTCAACTTCGGCTGCCCCCGGACAACTCTGCGGCAAGCCCTCGATCGCATGGCGGCGGCCGTCAACGGACTCAAGCTGGGATAAGGTTTAAAAGCTCGAATCCGCCCCCCCCTTGATCTTCAGGATCTTCACGGAGGGAACCCTGGGGTGTCTGCGCACCTTGGGGCGGCTCCTTATCGGGCTCTTTTTCGCCTTGATGCTGCGGGAAGGAGGTCTATGAGCCTTCCCCATACATGCTGTCGATGATGGCCTTGTAGTGCTCGTTGACGACATTCCTGCGGATCTTCTGGGTCGGGGTCAGCTCTTTGGCCTCCTGGGTGAGCTCATTGGCGAGCAGGGTAAACTTCTTGATCTTCTCAACCTGCCCCAATGTCCGGGTGATATGATCGATCCTTTCTTGATAGAAAGCGATGATCTCCGGTTTTTGAATGAGATTATCCCGTGAGGAAAAGGAAATACCCTGCTTGCGCGCATATTTTTCCAGCTGCTGAAAGTTTGGTACAACCAGCGCGGAAACATATTGGCGCCCGTCTCCGATGGTAACCGACTGTTCGATAGAGAGGTCTTCATTGAGCATCGTCTCGATCTTCTGCGGGGCGATGTATTTGCCGCCGGAGGTCTTCATGAGGTCCTTGATCCTGTCCGTGATGGTGATGAATCCTTCGCTGTCGATCGTGCCGACATCGCCGGTTTTCAGCCAACCGTCAGGCGTGAAGCTCTGCGCGGTGAGCTCGGGCTTCTTGTAGTAGCCTTTCATCAGGCTCGGTCCGCGGACCTGTATCTCACCTTCCTCGGAGATCCGGGCCTCCACCATGGGAAGGACCGGGCCCGTGGTGCCGAACTTGTTGTGCGTTGGATTGGCGATGCAGATCGGGAAACATTCCGTCAAACCATACCCCTGGAGCAGGAGCACCCCGGCCATGAAGAAGAACTCCGCGATCTCGGCCGAAAAGGCGGCGCCGCCCACGTTGTAGAATTTTGTCCGGCCGCCGAAGATGGCCTTGATCTTCCGGAGCACCAGCTTGTCCGCGAGGGCATATCGCAGGCGCAGAAACACGGGGATCGCGTATCCGTCACGTTCGCGGCAGGCGACCTTTCCGCCGGTTGCGATCGCCCAGTCGAAGAGCTTACGCTTCAGCGGCGTGGCACTGCCGAGACCTTCCATCACGGTGGCATAGATCTTCTCCCACATCCGCGGTACACTGCACATGTACATAGGCCGGGATTCCTTTAAAAATTGCTGAATCGCCTTCGTGTCGTGGCAGTAGTGATTTTCGCCGCTGCGCGAGAAGACGAAGTAGGTCCAGGCGCGCTCGAACACATGCGACAGGGGCAGGAACGCCAGATTGACGTCATCCTCTCCCAGCGTTATATGGCCTTCAGGGTCGAACATCATGGCCAGCAAATTCCGATGGGTCAGCATAACGCCTTTCGGATCTCCGGTTGTGCCTGATGTGTAAATCAGGGTGGCGAGGTCTTCGGAATCCAGCTTGGCGAGCCTGTCTTCCAATTCCTTAACCCTGCCGCTGGCACGACCCATGGCAAGAAAGTCCTTCAGGGGCATGACGCGCGGGTCTGTGTGCAGGATCACGGTCTTGTCGAAGACGATGATCCGCGCGAGGAGATCGGTGCTGTTCAGGATCTTCACCGCCTTGTCATGTTGATCCTGGTTGCCGACAAAGAGTATCTTTATCCCGGCATCGCGGATGATGTATTCGGCTTCCGACTGGGAATCGGTGGCATAGATCGGCACCGATACGGCCCTGATGCTGAGCGTTGCAAGATCTGCGAGAGACCATTCCACGAGGTTATGCGAAAAGATCCCCACCATGTCGTTTTCCTGCACGCCCACAGCCAGCAACCCCATTGCGGCCGCATCGATCTGTTCACCGAACTCGGCCCACGTGAAAGATGTCCACTCTTCACCATAGAGTTTTTCCTTCACGGCCACCTTGGTGTCCATCCATCGCTTCACACGCTCCCTGACCATGAGAGCCAGATGTTTCTCGGTACGGATGAAATCCTCGAACGCCTGTGCAAATCGTTGCGCTTTGTCCTTCATAATCGGTCCCCAGCCATATGCAAAGTGTCGTTGTTCTCTCAGTTATGATTATCATAATAAAAAGCGAGCCGGATACAAGGTACCCGCGTCTATACCCGGCCGAGCCTACATCGACGCGTCAATGACGTTCCAGCATGCAGGTGCATGCCGCCGGACCCTCACGAACCGGACGGGCTTGTACCAGACGGCGGCGCGTGGAAAATAGTGCCGGATCCTGGTCAGGAGGGCGTTGTGTGTTCCTTCCCGAAGTACGCTGACAGGCGCGGCAGGGACGAGAAGTCCACCATGACGCCATGTCCTCCAAAAAAGGGAATCTCAGGGACGGAGGTGACTTATCAGCACTCACCTCATTCCCACGCTCCAGCTTCATTCATCCCAATCACCTGCCACCCGTGATTAACACGCCGGCATCCATTGACTTTCCCGGGGCCGTTCTTACTTGTATTGCCTATGCCGGGGGGAGAAGATGATCAATCAACAATGGATCCAGGAGAACATCGATGTGCTCGTTGAAGAGGTCTTATCCCAGATCGCCAGGGATTCCATCCTGAAGCATTACCGCACGCGCCTGCGCCAAAATGAAGTCCGGGAACGCATCCGCGCGGTCTTTCAGGACGGCTTTGAACGCCTTCAGGCATGGCTCCAAAGCGACAAGCAGGATGAGGAGATCCTGCGGCCCTACATCGAGCTCGGCCGCGAAAGAAGGCGTGAAGGCGTACCGCTCGAAGAGGTCATCCGCGTCTTCCTGATGGTCAACCGCACGATCAATGTGCAGATCGAAGCCAATAAGCTTTTCAACAGCCGCTACCGCCTCAACGAACTCGCGGATCTCAACCGCGACACCGCCACCTTTTTCAGCAAGATCGTGCATGCCCTTATCATGGGCTATGAGGAAGGGGTTTAACGATAAATAGCGGCAGTTACTTTGCGGGGGTTGATCGGTGCGGATCCGCCTGTATTTTGGTAATCGGGAAGACCCCTTGGCGCACGGACCGGATGTCTTCAATCGTGTAAAAAGCCAGCGGATTGAATGTCCGCACGAGTTTCAGGACATGCTCGATGTCTTTGCGCCTGATGATGGTGAAAATCACCTTGACCGGACCGAGCGCGCCCTGACCGTCAATATGCGTCAGACCGTAGCCCTCGCACTTAAGCGACTTCACCAGCTCGGTCGCATCCTTTTGCGTGATGACCCGGATGACCACGGAGCCGATGGCCATTCTTTCCTCGATCAGAATACCGACGTAGTTTCCCATCGCAAAGCCGCCCGCGTAAGCCAGGTAATAGACGACGTTGGTCATATTCGCCAGAATCTGCGTGATCGCCATCAGCCAGATCAATACTTCGAAAAAGCCAATCAGTGCAGCCAGATGCTTCAGACCGCGCGATACATAGATGATCCGGAGCGTGTCGAGCGTAACATCGCAGATACGGGCAAGAAAGATCAATACCGGCAGAATGATGAGTTTGAACACTTCCGATTGAATCAAAGCGGCGATATCCATAAAGCTTCCTTTCCTTCGAGAGGCCGTGAGCGACTGAACACATACCGACGCCTGGCGGCGGGAACATTCTACCGCGACTTTGCCAGGAAACCGGCCATCTGTCCGAGGACCATGTGGATAACCTCGCGCGGCAGGAAGTAGCCTTTGGCCTCGCGTGTCAACACCTCCTCAATCTCGCTCACCGTGGCATCAATGTCGCCGGTGCGCTTGAGACTCTCCTCGATGAGGCTGCGCGTGGTCCGAGCCGCTTCCATGGAACGGGGGAGGAACTGCCGGGCGTTTTCTCCGGTGAAGGCCCCGTAATGCTCGGACAGATGGGCCTCAACCGGGTAACGGGACATCTTTTCAAGGCTGGCCTGATACTGGTCGAAGTTGGAGTTGGCGGCCGCGAAGATGCTCTCGCCGAAGGGTATGCCGCCGGCGTCGGAGGCCAGCAGGGCCTGCTCCTCGCGCACATATACGGCCATGGAGCAGGAAGAATGCCCGGGCGTGGAGATGATCTGAAGGGTACGGTCGCCGCAGGTCAGCAGGTCGCCATCCTGGACAGCCTCGTCAACTACGATGGCATCCAACCGCTCGAGGCCGAACTCCCGGGCACGCTCCCCCAGGCCTGCCTGAGCGAGCAGGAGCGTGCTGAAATCGACGATGGCCTTGATCACGGCCGGCCGAGAGAGGTTGTCCTTGGCGCGGCCAGAGGCCGTGACCTTCAGCCACGGCCAGCGCCGCCTGAAGTAGGGCACGATCCCGACATGGTCGAAGTGGGCATGCATGATGACGATACGCCGGATCTTCCGGGTATCGAGGCCCAGCCCCGTGATTTGTTCAAGCACCGCGGGGATGGCCGTGACCATGCCGCCGCCCAGCAGCGCGAACTCATCCCGTCCGTCAAGCAGATAGACGCACGATTCGCGCAATCCCAGCAGGGTGATGCGCTCGGTGACCTTCCCCGGTTCCTGAATAACCATGCCTGACCTCCTCGAAAAGGGTGTATGTCAGGAAGGTACCATACGCATGGACGCCCTGTCAAAGCGCTGCACGTATACAAGCGGCGAAGCGTGAGCCTCCCGGGATACATTTCACCCACCACCCCGTGGTTCATCTCCTCGGGCAGATGTGCGCCGGGGAGACTCCCACATGACGGAATATGTGTTCAGTGCGAGGCGTGCTTGCTGCCGGGCCGGCCGGTCCAGTGGTCCATGCAGCCGCCCGCGCCGGAGAGGAGCAGCATCCAGTTGAGCACGATGTCAGGGAACAACCCGCGCAGGATCATGCCCACCTGCGAACCCTGGGGCCGCATCACCATGGCCTTGCCTCGTTTGAGGGCCTTTTCGACGATGACCTCGGCGATCTGGTCATGGGAATCCAGACGCGGCACGAAGAACTCGCCCAGGAAATTCATGCGCGTGCCCTCGAACATCCCGTGTTTGAGGATCCCCGGGTGGATGGACGAGAAGCGCACGCCGAATTTTCTCGCATGCATGGCCTCCAGCCGCAGTGATTCGGTCAATCCATAGACCGCCCACTTGGTGGCGCAGTACACGGCCAGGTCCGGCAAACCGGTCAGCCCCGCGCCCGAGGAGATATTCACGATATGGCCCGCGTTACGCGCCAGCATAGCGGGCAGGAAGGCATGGATGGTATAGTACATGGACGTGAGATTGATCTTGGTCTCGCGCTCCCAGTCAGCCGGCGGGCGGGAGCAGAAGCTCCCGGCAATAACGCAGCCGGCGTTGTTGATGAGGATGTCCACTTGCCCCATTTCGCGAACGGCCTGGGCCGCCAGCTCGTTCACGCGCGCCTCGTCGGTGATGTCGCATACCTGGCAGTAGACTTCGCCGCCCAGGGCCTGGAGCTCCTGATCGGCCTTGGCAAGCGCCTGCTCGTCGCAGTCCCAGATGGTAATGGCGCAGTTTTCCTTCATGAGCCTCTTCACGGTCGCCAGGCCGATCCCCTGGGCTGCGCCGGTGATGACAACCTTCTTATTACGGATGTCCAACATGACTCACCCCTTGTCCCCGCCCACCGGCAGGGTAATGTATTCACCGCTCAAACATACCGGGATCAGGCCGCCGGAGAGCCCGACCGTGGCGTCGACCGGCCGGATGGCATGGGGCAGCCCGCGCGGGATGTACACCGCGCCCGGGGTGGCTATGCGATATGTTTCATTGCCGAGCTCCACCTCGAACGTGATGGCGTTTTCATCGCCGATCATGAGGTACATCTCGTCAAAGGCGTGCCGGTGGGGCACGGCACGATCGGTCACGATGGCGATGTCCTTGAGCTCCTGGGTGATCTCTTTGATGTAGAGATACAGCGCCCAGGCTTCGGCTTCAGGAACCTGAGCCTTGCTCATGAGCACCGGATAGGGGATGGCCTGGCTGAAGTCATGGGCGGGAAGCTCGTTGACCAGGACGGGACGACGGACGATCAAATGCGCGTATGTTTCTGACATGGGCACCTCCTTTTTTAAACGTCAATTCACGGCAAAAACCATTGAAACGCCTTGGCAAGGCTGGCACGCCTCAATGGTAACCATCGGTTAGTAACCAATGGTTACTTATACGGAGATCGGGTCTGCATGTCAAGGTTTTCATGGATTGAGATCTCGATTGCTGAAGGGGACCGGAACAAGGTATAGGAGTTCCAAAGGGAAGACACTCCATGCAGGAGAAACATAAAACCACGCCAAGACGCCGAAGCAGGAACCGCAAAGAGGAAATTCTGAACGCAGCCCGGGAGCTCTTCCTCAAGCATGGATACAGCCCCACCACGGTGGAGCAGATCGCCCGGCACGCAGGCTACAGCAAACGCAGCGTGTATCTGGATTTTCCCAAAAAGGACGACCTGTTCATCACCATCTGTAACGAAGGGCTCTTCATGGTGCGCGACCAACTCCGGCAGATCCCCTCGGAAATCGGTTTCGAGGATTACATCACGCGCTACCTGGAAACGATCGCGGTCTTTTCACATCAGCATGCCGATTTCTTCCGCATGCTCACCGCGGATGTGACGCCTGAGATCATCGCCAACTGCTCGCCGGCGGTGAGAACCCAGGCCATGGAGATCGAGAGCGCGGGCATCCGCCTCCTGACCGAGGCGGTCGAACGGGCCATGCGCTCCGGGTTGGTGCCCATGGGCGACGCCTGGGAGGTGGCCGAGATATTCATCGGTTCGGTGGTCGGCATCATCATGCTCTCCATGGGCGGCAGCCAAGCCATGCTCTCCTATGACAAGATGATCCTCAAGGTAAGGAAGCTGGGCGAAATCGCCTGCCGCGGGCTCATCCGTGCAGGTAAAAAATAACAGGCCATCAAGAAAGAGGTCCCTCTCCCCATTTCACGTGCGACCGTAGAGAGGTCCATAAGCAATTACGCTCCGTTGCCGATCAGCCTGCCAGAGGCTTCACGTTTACGGCCGAAACAAGCTGCACCAATCAACCGGTTGGTTTCTGGACGTCACCAAGGTTACGGATAGGGCGGTTATACGGACGCCGATCAACGGTTCTCAGGCGCGTTTCTTGCGACCCAGGTTTCGAAGGCGTTCATGAACCTGCCGAGAAATTCTCGCGTGCTATCATTCGTCAGAGCCCCTTGCGCGTCGAACAACGTCGCGGCATTCCCGATGTAGGCCTCAGGCTGTGGCATGGCGGGGACATCCAAGAACACGAGCGTTTGCCGGAGACTATGATTGGCGCCGAAGCCACCGATGGCGCCGGTCGAAACACTTATCACCGCACCGGGCTTTCCACCCCAGACATTTTTCCCGTAAGGTCGAGATCCCACGTCGAGGGCGTTTTTGAGTCCGCCGGGAATCGAGCGGTTGTATTCAGGGGTCACGAAAAGGAGACCGTCAAACGACTTCACATGCTCCCGGAATGTCGTCCACACCTCTGGCGGCTTGGCTTGATCATCATAGTCCTGGTCATAGAGGGGAAGCCCGCCGAACTGAACGATTTCAAGCTTCAGTGATGCGGGCGCAAGCTCCATAAGCGCCTTGGCCGTCTTCCGATTATAGGATTCTTTCCGAAGGCTTCCGATAAAAACCGCGATCTTCTTCACCATTGCGCACCTCCCGGTTTGCCTGCCATTGCCAGCCGCCTGGCTTCTCATTGCTTGATGAAAAATTGCTTTTCAGCAGGTTTAGATAGGAAGGGCGACTTGAATGTCAAGTGAACGAACAAGCATTGCTTCCTATCCCTGCCTGCCATTTTGGCGGATAGCCATGAGAACATAATGACAATTTCCCCAGAAACAATGCCATGTGCCGGACCAGTCTATTTTTAAAAAAAAAAGAGGATGAACCTTGCGGATAGAAAAAAATCACGCTTGACCATCTTAACCCTGGCCGGTTCAGAGCGTCGAATTCACGGGAGCTTTCCGTCGCGGTGGGCGATACCTTGGGTCTGTCTCATGGGATGTACCACCGGCCGCCTTTCCCGGGACCAACCCTGACGGCAAAGGGTTATCGGAGAGGTCACCCCTGAGTGCTTAGCCATGATGCGTGAGGCCACCGCTATCGTGGAAGAAGAGCTCGCTGCAAGCGGGGCATTCCAGTACCTCGCCATCCTGCACGAAGATAACGTTAGGGGCGTCAGGAACGGCAACAGGGACTACGGCAATCAGATCGTGGTCAGGCGCGCTGGGAAAGTAAGGACGCCGAGACGGCCATACCCAGCAGACTCGATTTCGACCTCCTGCAGAAAAAAACCGCACACATGACCACCGAGATTAAGGGGGGGGGCGCGTGACTTACAATTTCACCTCCAAGCCCATCTCGACCATCGAGGCCGTCTAGCAGGAACAATTGGAAATTCAAGCACATTTGACCTCTGTGAGCATTTCACAGCAAGGATCTTCTCTTTTTACTGGGTTCATACGGTTGCCATCTGTGATCAGCACCCCTCCGATGTACGGACTTAAGACTTAAAGTTCAATCATCTGACCCTAATTACGAAGGGCGGCCATCTAAGTTTACTTGACTGGAGTTTTCAAATTTCCTAACCCCATAATAATTCCCAATAGATGCCGCATAACTGGAATAAGGTAAAGCGCTGGGAGCGCTGACACTTTATTTTCTTGACAAAATGACTAAACTATATCTTGTGTTGCTACTGTATCTGGCGTGATAAAGGATAGCCATGTATCGAAGTGTGAGATTTCCATTCAATCCACTCCATTGGCTGCTGTGCATACTAATCGCCTTATTCATGAGTGCCCTGTCCTGGGATCATGCATCGGCCAATGGTCTTATCGTAAGCCCTGTCAATCCGAGGTATTTTGCTGATGCCGAAGGTAACATCGTCTTTCTGACAGGGTCACACACGTGGAACAATAAACAGGACTTTATCCCTGACGTTTTTGATTATCCTGATTATTTGGATTTTCTTGAGGATCTCAATCACAATTTTTTCAGACTGTGGTGCTGGGAAGAGTCCGCCATGCTCCTGGATGGCCTCAATGCAGCCATCAGCCCAGGTGTGTATGCGCGAACAGGTCAGGGCACGGCCAATGACGGGCTGCTGAAATATGACCTGACGCTATTCAATCAGAATTATTTCGACCGCCTCCGTAGTCGGGTATTGGCAGCCCGTGCACGCGGAATGTATGTATCCATCATGCTCTTCAATGGTTGGAGCATCGTCACCAAAACTGATGTCAATCCTTGGCCCTACCATCCATACAATCAGGCAAACAACATAAACGGCATTAATGGAGATCCGAACGGCAATGGGAACGGAGAAGAGACTCACACGCTCCAGATTCCGGCCATAACGGCCCTGCAGGAAGCTTACATCAGAAAGGTAATTGATACTATCAACGACCTTGATAATGTGCTTTTTGAAGTAAGCAATGAAACGGACGGCACTGCAGCCGCAACGGCATGGCAATACCATATCATCGAATATGTGAAGGAATACGAATCAGGAAAAGCCAATCAACACCCTGTCGGCATGACCTTCGAATATCCGGGTGGAAGCAACACGGACTTGTTCAACAGCCCGGCGGATTGGATCTCGCCTAATGAGACAGCCTCATCGTCCTATGATTACAAAACCAATCCCCCTCCGGCAAGCGGGGACAAGGTAATCATCAGCGACACCGACCACCTCTGGGGCATCGGGGGCGACAGATACTGGGCATGGAAGAGTTTTCTACGCGGAATGAATCTATTGTATATGGATCCTTATCACATGCAGGATGTATACGGCCTGGCGAATAAATCATTGCGCTTGAATATGGGATACATCAGGAGATATGCCGAAAAGATGAACCTTGCCGCGATGACACCCCAATCCGACAAAGCCTCCACCGGATACTGTCTTGCCCAGGCTGCTCATGAATATTGCGTATATGCACCGAGAGGCGGTTCGTTTACGGTTGACCTGGCTTTAGCCTCAAAAGATTATTATGTCGAATGGTTCAGACCCTCCACCGGAGCCGTGATCGATGGTGGTAAAGTCGCCGGCGGCGCAGCGCAATCGTTTACTCCACCGTTCTCAGGCGACGCCGTTCTGTATCTTAACCTCACGACACGTCCCGACCCGACGGCCGTCGCAGAGGGCACCTCAGACGACAGTTCTTCCAATTCATCATCCAACTGTTTCATAACCACAGCCACGGCGTCGAACACCTGACCAGAATCTTTGCATGCTTAGTATACATTGCTTCTGACCATTGCCCATTATCCGGATGATAACCGGCGTCAATCCTGCGATGTTGACCTAGCTCATCCTCACCCTTCGACTTCGGCCACGGCCTGGTCCTGGTAAGCGTGGAACAGGGTATGGCAGAAGCGATCCCACTGTTCGCAGGTCTGGAGGGCCTTCAGGTCCGGGGTCAGGAGCTCGGCGCCGATCAGGGCCTCCATCTCTTGGGCCAGCTCGGCTATGGTTGCCGGGTCGGCACTTGTCAGGATATCGGCCACGAACTGAGCCGGCGCATACCAGGTGCTGGCGCGCTGGAAATCGCGGTGGATCTGGGTTAAGAGGACGTTGCGCGGTCCTTCCCAGAGCTCGTTGACGGCCGCGTCGCGGTACAGGCGCGGCAGGGAGGAGAAGTCCTCCATGACGCCGTGACCGCCGAAGACGGACATGGCCAGGCGCAGCATATCAGTGGCGTCCCAGGCGGCCGCGATCTTCTGGAGCATGATCAGTTCGCGGATGGCGAAGCGTTTGCCCCGGATATCGGGCGCTTCGTCCATGGACATCCCGCCTTTGAGTCCGCCCGGCAGGCTCAAGAACTCATGATAGAGCTTGAAGGCCCCGGCCGCGGTGCGCTTGGCGGCACGCTCCAGGGTGGACAGCTGTATTTTCAGCAGCGGGAAATCCGCGATGTTCATGCCGAAGGCCGTACGCGCTCGGGCATAACCGGCGGCCTCGCGGCTGGCGCGGGTGATGCTGGCCGCACCCGACAGGCCCACGGTCAGGCGCGAATAGGTCAGGACAATGCCCACTACATTGGCCAGCCCGCGGTCTAAGGGGCCTACGGGATAGGCCACGGCGCCGCCAAAGGTAAGCTCGGCCGTGGTCAGCTCGCTGGTGCCCATCTTCCACTTGATGCGATCAATGGTGTAGCCGTTGCGCTTCTCCTTGTCCTTGTCGCCCGGCAGCCACGAGGGGATGACGAACAGGGCCACCTTTTCCGACCCCAAAGGTTTGGCCGTGACCACGGCATAGTCGGCATGTGTGGCCGAGCAGAAAAACTTCGTGCCGAAGAGACGCCAGGTAGAGCCCTCCTGCACCGCCTCAAGCACGTTGGCCCCCACGTCCGAGCCGCCCTGGATCTCGGAGAGATACTGGGCGCCGATGGCGAAACGACCGTCCAGGCCCTCCTTGCAGTGTTTGAGGATATATTTCAGCTCCGGAGCATCGGCGTAACGGTCCAGAAGAGCGATGAGCCCTTCGGTGCAGACCAGCGGGCAGGCCACGCAGGCCTCGCCGTTCTGGTAGATCAGGAAGAGCTTGGTGAGCCTGACCCAGGGATCGGTATGAACTGAGAAGAGGCCCTCGCCGAAGATCTCCTTCTCCATAACCAGGGTTTCGGCCGGCCGCACGATGCGGTCGATGCGGTGGTGATGGCCGTCGTAGTGCATCATGTACGGCCGCTTCTCGGGAGCAGCGATCGTATCGGCGATGTCGCGCCAGCGGAGCGACACCTTGGGCGAAAAGGCTTCCATGGCTGCCTCGACCGATGCCCATGAAGCGCCGGCATAGCGTCTGAGCACCTTCCCAAGAAACGCATCATCACGGTAATAATCAATGTTCCGGCGCCAGGCCAGGAATTCGTCAAAGTTGTAGGGATTGTTCCGATCCGGCAATGCCATGTTCACCTCCGATATTCACGCCTGAGTGCGTGGCGATCTTTTTTTAAGTGGAAATTATAGCACAAACGCTCAACCCGGTAAAACGTTTCCGGCTTGGCGGCGTCCGTTCAAAGAGATGGTATGATCAACGGCACCGCCGGTAGGCATCAATGACGGTACGGATGGATTCAAAAGCGATCTTCCCGAGATCGACCTGCGCCAGAGGGATGAAAAAGGCGTCCGCGACATCGTCGGCGGGCTTGAGTCCGCTTATGTCCTTGGCCTTACAGACAAAGGCCAAATCAAGGGTGAAAATGGTGAGACCCGAGAAAAGGTAGTGATTCGGGTATGATCCGAAATAGCGTAGGGAATCGATCGTAAGATTGAGCTCCTCGCGCAATTCGCGCTTGAGCGCGTCCTCGGCTGTTTCCAGTGGGGTCACAAAACCGCCCGGCAGGTCGAGCATGCCCCGGCCCGGATCCTGGGCCCTGAGAGTCAGAAGCAGCCGATCTTGGAGGTCTACGATCAGGGCGCATACGGCCGCATTAGCGTTGATGAAGTAATGCAGACCGCACCCCCCGCACAGAAACGACCGGTCGTCCTGCACGCTGAAGTTGCTGCCGCAGCGGGGGCAGAAGCGAAAGACATCCATGGGCATGGTGGAAGGCCTTTTCATCACGTATCCTTATTGCAGCAGCCCTTCTCACCCGCCAGACAGAAGGTTCCCGCCTCCACCTGGATGGTGGTGTGCGTGATGCCGAACTTCTCGGCGAGCATGGCGTTGACCGCGCCAATAATCCGATCGGCATCGACCTCATCCGCGTTCCTGTTCATGCAGATATGGCAGGACAGGAAGACCTCGGAGGAGCTTACCGACCAGATATGCAGGCCGTGCACATTGTCGGCCCCGGAGGTGTCGATAATATTCTGAAAGACGCTCTGCGTATCGATATGCTTAGGCGCAATCTGCAGGATGATGCGCATGGCATCCAGGAGGATATCGAATGAGCTCACCCCGATCATGATCACAATGAAGATGCTGACGAGTGCATCGAGCCAGTAGGCCCGGGTAGAGAACATCACGATGCCGGTGATGATGACGGCCACCGAGGACACGGCATCGTACAAAAGGTGCATGAAGGCGGCCCGCACGTTAAGCCGCTGGTCTCCCCGGCCCAGGTCCAGGATGGACAGGACATTGCCGGCCAGACCGACCATGGCAATGGGCAGCATCAGGCTTAAGTTCACCTCCACGGGAAAACGCCAGCGCAGAAAAGCCTCGTAAACGATGAAGATCCCCACCCCGCAGAGCGCCAGGGCATTCACCACGGCCGTGATGACCTCGAAACGTTTGAGGCCGAAGGAATATTCCAGGTTGGGCTTGCGCTCCGAGACCTTCTCCCCCAGGTAGCCGAAGATCAGCGCCAGGACGTCGGAGAGGTTGTGGACTGCGTCGGAAAGCAGCGCCAGGCTGCCCGATAGGATGCCGCCGGCAAACTCGACGCCGGTGATGATCAGGTTGAAGACAATGGTCAATCCAAAGCGGCGCGTGTAGGACGCCGCATGCTCATGGTGGTGAGCGTGGCCGTGATCGTGGTGTCCCATAGCTTCTCCGTCCTATCAGATGCCCGTTAGATCAAAACCCTGAAAAAGTAGGGCCTTGACGTGTTTGCCGCTCAGGGAATAGTAGACCGCCTTGCCCTGTTTTTTTTGCCGCACCAGACGCGAGCGCAGCAGCACGGTGAGCTGGTGGGAAACGGCGGAATGTTGCATGCCCAACGCGGCGGCGATATCGCACACGCACATTTCGGAGGCGGCCAGCATGAAGAGGATCTTTAGCCGTGTGGGGTCGCCGTAGGCCTTGAAGAGCCGCGCCAGGACCACAACCCGGTCGCCATCGTCCGGGACGGCCGACCTGGCGGCTTTGACCGTCTCGGGGTGTATCATCCGGCAAACATGGGCATCGGCTCGCATTCTCATATGAATATATGCTCATATATTCAAGTTGTCAACCGGACACGGACAGGTGATCTTTTCCCGCCCTCAACCGGGTATTGGTGCTTGACTTTTCACCTCCAGCCTTTGTATACACAGCCTTGAAGGCGGCATAGCCAAGTGGTAAGGCAGCGGTCTGCAAAACCGTTATTCACCGGTTCAAATCCGGTTGCCGCCTCCATCCTATAAACCTGCGGTTCAATGCAGCGTCTGTCCGAGAATCCCTCCCGGAAGGGATTTCACGGCTTCCGACGGCACAAAAAAAATGAAGGTTTGTTTTCGCTCTGATGAAAGATTAAGATAGAAAATCCGCATGCTCGGCAGGTTGAGAGCGCCCTTGATCCTGCCAATCTTGGCTACAAACGAAAGCTTCTGCTCGCCGCTGAAGAAGACCGCTTCACGCACATCGACCCTGGTGGTCTTGTCGATCCAAAATTTCACGTAATCCCTGCTGGCCACAACGCCGTTGTCGAATTTGCCTTGATAATCATTGTTCTTAAGGCTTCCCAACTTCTTGCGATCCGCATGGCGAGCATCACAGTTACGAGTGCGTTTCGTGCGTTTGTGGATAGTGTGGATAGTCTCGACAACCTCTGCTCCCATAAAAAAGCTGCCCCGCCGTGTCATGCGGGGCAGCTTGGGGTTGCCGGTTCGTGGCGCTAAATCTACTCGTTCATGGCGTACTCGCCGTTCAGGACCGCCACATACTTATCCCAGACCTTGCCGTACTGCTCGGGATCAGCCACGGCCTTGATGAGCATGATCTTGGTGCAGTAGGCGCGCTGCTCGTCGCGGCTGCTGTGGTTGCCGTAAATCTGCAGGGCGAAGTGGCAGAAGTCGCGCACCATGAAGTCGAAGATCTGGTTGATGATGTCCGGATCCGTCTTGTCGAACTGGGCCTGCTCCAGAATCAGCTGGCCGTAGACCACGATCGAGAACATCTCGCCTAAGGGCAGCGACCAGGACGGGTCCATGTCCTGGGCCTTGTCCGGGCCGGCCTTTTCCAGTAGCTCCTTGAAGATCTCGGTCTGCTGCATGAAGGTGGCCACGTTGGGCAGGGCCTTGAAGGCCGCGAAGACAGGCTTGTAGTCATGGAACTGGACCGCGCCCAGGCCCTTGGTCGGACCCTGGTTGAACAGGAAGGCGTCATCCTTGTCCGAGAAATCAGGCGCCACCGGGGCATACTCGGCCGGGTTGAAGAAGTAGTTCTTCATGAATTTGCGGATGAGCTGCACGTTGACATGCACCGTGCCCTCCAGCTTGGAGGGCCCCCGCATGTCGGTGGCGCCCATATGAAAATAGGTGTCCTTTTCAAAGCCCTTGGCCGCGATCACATCCCAGAGCAGGTTGACCACCTCCTCGGACTGCAGGGTCACCTTCATCTTGCTGGTGGGGTTGTAGAGCAGATAGCGGCGATCCCCCACGGTGGCGTTCCTGAAATAGTCGGTGGAGCGGCGCTGGTACATCTTCATGGCCACCAGCCTGAGCCAGGCGTCCATGAAATTCTTGCGCACGTGCGGCATGTCCGTGACCTTGACGCCGTAGAGGATGCGGTTGGAGGCATGCGTGATGGCCTCATAGAAACAGTGCTCGGCCAGGCCGATCGAGGCCGGGCCGATATTGAACTTGCCGATATTGACCGTGTTGAGCGCCGAATCCCAGGCATGTGACCCGCGCGAAAGGATATCAGCGTCGGTAATGGGGTAGTCGTGCAGGGCGAAGTTGGACACGTACTCCTGGTGGGATATGACGTTCTTCTTGAGCTCGTAGGCCTTGTGGCGGTAGTTGGTGACGAAGAAACTGTAGTCGTCCGTGCCGTCCTTGACCTTGCCCAGGGTGGATACCATCTCGGCCTCGTTGCCATTACCGATGTAGTACTTTTCGCCGTTGGCCGTATAGGTGCCGTCTCCCTTGGGCGTAAGCGTGGTCTCGGTGGAATAGATGTCGGCGCCGTGGGTGCGTTCGGAAAGCCCGAAGGCGAAGATGGCACCTGACTTGAGCAGCTTCGCGGCCCGTTTTTTGGCTTCCTCGTTGGGGCTCATCCAGATGGGGCCTAAGCCCAGGATGGTCACCTGGAAACAATACCAGTACCCAAGACCATAGAAGGACAGCAGCTCGGAGTATTCGGAGTTGCGCGCCGTGTCCCAACGGCAGTCCGGATCACCCTCGGCATACTCCTTGGGGGTGAGCAGCTTGGAGAATATCCGTTCGCGGGCGATAAAATCGATGAACTCCCGGTACCAAATCTTCTTGTTGTAGTCATCAAGCAGTCTAACCTTGCCCATATCCTCGAAGAAGGCAATGGTCTTCTCCATGATGGCGCGCGAACCGGCGTCTGACTGAAGGCTCTGGTACTTTTTGGGCTGGATCAAATAATTCATAGCTCCCTCCTGTGCGGCGATCTCTTATTGGTTTAATCGCTCTTAGTTATTTTTGCCTATTAACACCATAATTGTATAAACCGCAAGAGGCATGTCTGGCATGCCGAAGCAGTGCCTGGCTACCGATTCACCCCCCTTGCCGGCCGGCGGGTCATTAGAGCCTCAAGATCTCGCGGGCCGGATAGACGCACCAGGCGGCCGCCAATTTCCCATATTCGAGCAATATCGCGCTGTGCGATTTGAACCGCGAAATCACTCCGACGGGCTGACGGGTCAGCACGGGCTCAAAGGCCAGGACTAGGCTGCCATCGGGCACGACTCGGTTGAAGGCCAACTGCACGCGCCGCATGTGGTAATCGGAACTGACCACCAGAGCGGAATGCAGCCCATGCCCGCGCATGATCTCGGCCGTATTGAGCGCTTCGGCGAAGGTCCCGCCGCTCATGGCGGTCAGCCGCGTATGCGTCCTGATCGGCCGGCCGATCAGGACGCGATCGGGCGGGATCCCGCTGTTGAGGGCATAGAGCTTTTGCAGGTTCTGCCAGTCGATGGCCGGGACCCGAAGCGGCAGGATCAGGTAATGCGCCCGGCCCTGTCGTACCAGCGTGATGCCGCGTGCCAGCCGTTGCTTGTCATGCTGAGGCCCGCCGGCCAAGACGACGACGGCGTCCACGGACTGGATAAAGGGTGTGGCCGTGCCTCTCAAGAAGTCCTGCCCAAGGCCGGTGAAGATACCCAGGCACAACAAGACCAGCACCATGAATATCACTGCCACAACGGTCTTCATGACCCAGTGCAGCAAGCTCTTCATTCCTTCCGTCATAGGGAGAAATGTAGCATACTGGACACCGCCTTGTCCAATGATACACGGACTCAGAGTGCTTCGAGCTCGATGAGCAGCCGCGCCCCGAACACCTTTTCAAAGGCCTCGCAATGACTCTGCACCCCCCAGCGCTCAAGCTGGCAGTCATGGGGCGATCGTAATGCCAGCACGACCGTGCGTTTGTCCTTAAGCCGCAGGCAAGCGCCCTGCACGAGCCCGGCATGGCTGCGGTCGAGGCTTTCGGCCATGCGCAGGAATATGGCCTGCGGCCGCGCCGTTTCCTGGCTGCGCTCATCGAGCTCGGCGAACTCGGGTATCTTGCGGCTGGGGATCATTTTGCGGTGGAAAAAGACCACCACGGCCATCAGCGCCAATTCTCCCTGGGTAAAGCCCAGGAGGTCGGCATTGCGGATGAAATAGTGGCCGCCCCGGTGGTGGTTGGCATAGGAGAGGAAGGTGCCCACATCATGCAGCAAGGCGGCATAGTACAGAAGCTCACGTTTCCCTTGTCCCTGTTTGTGCAGGCCGATTGCCTTGGCGCTGTCGAAAAGCTCGAGCGCGAGCCTGGCCACGGTGGCACCGTGGCGTTCATCGTACTGGCAGCGCCTGGCGAGCCTGAGGACGCTGTGCTCGCGGATGGAAAGGGCATCCATGAGCGGGTGCTCGCTGCGATGGAGATAATCCATCAAGAGCCCATCCCTCAGCTCGCGGTTGCTGATATGGATCTCCGGCATCTTGAGCTCCGCCAGAATCGTATCCAGGATCACGGCCCCGCCCACGATGATATCGGCGCGCCTGGGGTTCATGCCGGGAAGACGCGCACGCTCCTTGAGTGGCGACGCACAGAGCATCTCGATAACCTGTTTGAGGTCCTTGTTCTTGAGCAGCACGCGACGCTCTGTATCCCCGCCGTATAGCGTCTGACAGGCGATCTCGGCGAGGTTCTGGATGGTGCCGGAACTGCCGTAGACCTTGCGTGGTTCATGACCGCGGATCTTCTCCAAAGGTCGGATGGCGGCGCCCCGGACATAGTCCCGCATGGCCTGATACATGCGGGCCGTAACCGGTCCTTTTTGGTCACGCAGGAACAGGTCCGTCAGACGGATGGCCCCCAGCTTCACGCTGGAAAGCATTTCGTAGCCTTTGCCACCGCCTACGACGAGCTCGGTGGACCCGCCGCCGATATCCATGAACAGACTGCACTCGGTGATATGGATGCCGCTGGATACGCCTAGATAGACGAGCCGGGCCTCTTCCTGGCCCGAGATGACCTGCACGTCGAGGCGCGCCTCGGTTTTGAGGCGCTTAAGGAAGTCGCGCTGGTTGCGGGCGTCCCGCGTAGCCGAGGTGGCTACGGCCATGATCTCATCGGTCTGAAAGGAGTGCGCCATGGACACGAAGTGCTTGCACACCAGCACCGCCCGCGCCATGGCCTCCTCCTTGAGCTCCCCGTCATCAAACTCACCGGCGCCTAAGCGGATCATCTCCTTCTGGCGCGACAGGATGGTGTAGGTCTGGTTGGGGCTGACGCGCACGATCATGAGCCTGACCGAATTGGTGCCCATATCCATGAAGGCCACGGTGCGTGATCCGGGTTCCGTCATGACCGGCCTCGCGAGCCTTCCAGGTTTTGGGTCCCGGCGGCCGCATCCGCTGCGACGAGGATGTGCAGCCACCGGCTGAAGACGATCTGCATCAGGTCGCCTTTGGCCATGCCGTAGTGGACTTCTTCATCGGCATCGCCGTGCACGCTCAAGGTCAAGATGATGTCGGCATGAGTCACCCGGCAGACAATCTCGTCAACCACGCCCTGATGAGTGCGGTCGAGGCCGTCGGCCACCCGCAAACAGGCCGCCAGCATATCGACCGTACGACGGTGGCGTATATCGAGCAGCCGGTAGGTGGCATGCGCCACCGACGGCAAAGTCTTGCGGTGATACCTGGCCACCAGGGCCACCATGATACGCTCCATCTCGGAGATCCCGCTCAAGGAACCTTTCAGGATCAGCTCCATGGCACGTTTGTGATGACCCTTCTTATTTTCCCGGGTAAACCCGATGTCGTGCAGCAGCGCGGCGCATTCGAGCAACAGCCGCGGGCGTTTCCCCAAACCGTGCAATTCCTTGAGCCCATCGAATATCGCCAGGGACAACCTGGTCACCTGCCGGGCATGAACCTCATCAAAGACATATGACTTCCCGTATTCAAGGATGCTCGCAATGATCCGGTCATGCGCCGGTATGTTATCCATCAGCCCCGTTCTCCCTTCCCATGCGGATCGACGCCTTGCGAGGCCACATGCAACAGCTCCAGAAGGTCCTTCCAATCTCCGGCGTGCCGGTCCCAATACGTAAGGAAGGCGCGGTAGCGCCGGGCCCGAAAGGCCCGGCGGTTCTCGATAAGCCCCTGAATTCCCGGCGTGAGCCGTTTCAGACTGCGGGCTTCTCGGTAATACTCCCGAGCGCGGACGGTCTCCTGTTCAAGGAATCCATCCAGCAGAACCGACCACACGTCACAGTCATGGATGTCTCCCAGCATCTCCTGGATGGCCTTGGCGGTCTTGATCGGCCGCCCAAGCCTGCCATCGTAGAGTTGCGCAAAGGCCTCCATACAATAGCGCAGATGCTTGGCCGCGATGCGCATGCGGTGCAGCTCTTCGTTGTGCCGTGGATCGCGTATAAACGGTGCAAAGGCCAACACCTCCCACAGGCGCGCCTCGATGGCCGTACGCGCCAAACCGAAGGGCGGTTGCCCCCCCGGAGCGCCTCCAGCCGCGACAGATGCATCCACTACGGCCTGAAAGGTCTGGCGCATGTCGGTCAAGATACTGGAATCTTCGACCTTGTCCAAAACCTTGAGAACCTGTTTCTGGAGTTTCCGGCGCTGCCGCCGAGTGCTTGCCATCAGCCGCTTAACCCCCGCCCGTTCGCGTTCGTCCGGCGGCTGAGCAAGGTATTCTTCAAGGAAGATAAGCTGAACATCGGCATCCCGGGCTTCCCCGAGCGCGCGGGTAAGCCCCTTAAGCCGACGGCGCCAGGGGCGGGCCTTTTTCCCCGGTATAAAATCTTCAAAGAGGCTGAGTCTGATGCGCAAGCGCCGCGAGGCCACGCGCATGCGATGGATATCTTCCGGGTCCGTGGCCCGACGCACGCCCGGAATCGCCGTAAGGATGGCGGATGCCTGGTCAGCGAGGCTTTCGAAGATCCGGTGCTCGAAATCCACGCCGGGGAGAGGGCCCTGCGCCATCATTCCACCAAGGCGCCGCGGTGCTCAAGGAACCAATCCTGGGAATCGAGCGGCGCATGGTCGTGTTCCGCCTTGAGGCGCACATAGCCCCCATCGGGCTGCAGCCGGCGGGCCTTGACCGTATCGCCCAGGTGGGTCATGAGGATATGCTTGACCACATCGGCCTTGAGGTGTTCATCGGGGATCGGGAACATGATCTCCACCCGGCGGTCGAGGTTGCGCGGCATCAGGTCGGCGCTGCCCAGAAAGAGATCGTCATCACCGCCGTTACGAAAATAAAACAGGCGCGCATGCTCGAGAAAACGACCGACCACCGAGGTAACGGTGATGGTTTCACTTACCCCTTTCAACCCCGGCCGCAGGCAGCAGATACCGCGCACCTGTAGATCGATCCTGACCCCTGTGCGCGAGGCGCGGTAAAGGGCCTGGATGATGGGGATATCCACCAGGGCGTTGATCTTGAAGGCCAGATACCCGTCGCCGTAACGTTTGTGCCGCTGAATCTCGCGTTCGATACGCGCCAGGATTCCCTCGCGCATATCGCCCGGGGCGACCAGCAGGGCACGGTAATCGTCCTTGGCCGAGTAACCGGTCAGGGCATTGAACAGGTCCGAGACATCCGCGCCGATCACCGGATCCGCGGTGAAATAGCCGATATCGCCGTAGATGCGGCTGGTCACGGTATTATAGTTGCCGGTGCTCATGTGCACATAGCGGATCAGACCATCCTTCTCGCGCCTGACCACCAGACAGACCTTGGCGTGCACCTTCATGCCGATCAGGCCGTAGACGACATGCACGCCCTCCTGTTCCAGGGCCCTGGCCCAGGTGATATTGGTCTCCTCGTCGAAGCGGGCCTTGAGCTCGACCAGCACCGCCACCTGCTTGCCCTCGCCGCGCGCGTCCATGAGGGCGTCGAAGATGGGGGAATTGGGACCGGCGCGGTAGAGCGTCTGTTTGATGGCCAGCACGTCGGGGTCGCGGGCGGCCTGACGGATGAAGTCCACCACCGGCGCAAAGCTGTCGTAAGGGTGATACAAGAGGATGTTCCTGCGCCTGATCAAGGTGAAGATGTCATCCTTGCCGCTTAAAAATCGCGGCAGTCCGGGCGTGAATGGCTGATCCTTGAGATCGGGGCGTTCAAGCTTGGTGATCTCCATCAGATCGGCCATGCCGATCACGGAGTTCACGGTGTAGACCAGGTATGATTCGAGCTTGAGGTTCTTGATCAGAATGTCGCGGATATGTTCGGGCATGGTAGTGTCGATCTCGAGCCGCACGGCCTGTCCGAATTGACGCTGCTCGATGCCCTCTTCGATGGAGGTCAAGAGGTCCGAGGCTTCGTCATCCTCGATCTCGATATCCGCATCGCGGGTGATCCTGAAGGGATAGGCCGCCACGACCTTAAGCCCCGGGAACAACAGGTCGAGATTGTGGGCGATGACCTCCTCAATGGCCACATAGCGGTGGACACGCCGTCTGGCCAAAGGCTTGAGCTCATCGCTGTCCTCCCTGGCATCAGGCAGCGCGAGGAAGCGCGGCAGGCTGTCAGGCACCTTCAGTCGGGCGAAGCGTTCCGTGCGCTTGTTCTCCTTTGTCACCACGGCCAGGTTCAAGCTCAAGTTGGAGATATGGGGAAAGGGATGGGCCGGATCAAAGGCCAGGGGCGTGAGCACGGGGAAGATCTCGCGTTCGAAATACTCTCGCAGGTGCTTGCGTTCCTTGCCGGTCAGTTCGGCTTGCTTGAGGATATGGATGCCCGTCTGGGCAAGTTTGGGCTTGAGATCGTTTTCCCAGCAATCACCCTGCTGATTAATAAGTCCTACCAGGTTGCGCCTGATCTCCAGAAGCTGCTGCGCGGCGGTCATACCGTCCGGCGAGGTCTCCTGAACACCTTGGACGAGCTGGTCTCTTAAGCCCGATACCCTGATCATGAAGAATTCGTCCAGATTGCTGCCGAAGATCGAGATGAATTTCACCCGTTCCAGAAGCGGATGATGTTCATCTAGGGCCTCTTCCAGCACGCGCTGGTTGAAGTTGATCCAGCTCAGTTCCCGGTTCAAGTACAGTTCCGGCCGGTCCAGATTGTACTCCGGTGTGCTGTTCAAGCTTTTCGAGGGCTTGTGTCGCTTCTTCATAATAGCCTTTATCGGCAACGCGGGGATCGGCACATTATCTTAAAAACCTCGGCCGGCCAGTCTTGGTCCGCCGGCACATGAACATCCATACAGGACAGGCGCGGCAATCACAATCTCCAAGCTAAAGCCTTCACACATCTTTCACATTTCCTCCGGCCGCTCATCGTGGGAAAGTCGATCATGCCACCGGCTCAGACCCGGTTATGCCGGCTGCTTCACGGCATGGAACCTTCCATCAAGAGGATATGCGCAAATGACGATAGTGGTGATATGCCGCCCACCCGAACCCTCATTCAGAGAAATATCTCGCGGGCCAGATATTCCCTGCCCTACCTCTCGGCCGTGCAGCGGGACCTTATCACCCTGATCCCGGCCCTGCTTTCGGCCGGACAACCTTCCTGCGGCATCCACGGACATGCCTTCAACGCCGTCGAGGGCTCGCTGCTCAAGACCTATTTTCCGGAACACGAAGCGGTACCTCTCGAGCGGCTGGCGGACCGCGTCCAGTTGGAGAGCATTATCGCCATCCCCCGGCCGAGCCCGGCGCGTCCCGGTCAAGTCGCCGTGCAGCTCATCGCCGTTCCCGGACCAAAGGCTGACGAGGCCGCATTGATCGCCAAGCTGAAGGACTGCGGGGACCTTATTGAGGATAAAGGCCTGGTAATCGATCCAGCGCTCCTGCATCCGCCCCTGCCGCCGCGTCTCGGCTATGATGTCATGCGCATGGGCGTGGTGCTGGCCGGAAAACACCCGGTTATCCGGGCCGAGGAACAGGGCGACGCGACCATCTTCATCGGGACGCTTACGTCCATGGAACCAATCCCCATGCCTCCCGAAAGGGGATGGTCGGTGTTCGCACAAGTTCTGGAAGATGAAATCCAGGACCTCATGTCCGCGGGCCGCTACCCCATGCTGTTCACGATCCCGACGGTGAATCCCTATCTCCTGCCCTACCTCCCGATCCTGAACCACTACGAAGAGGATCTCGATACCGCGCGGCTGGAAAAGCTGAGAACCTGCCTGTACTACCTCTTCGCGCAATTTCCACCCACAAGGGAAGACATGGCCCGATTGACCCAGAGCTGGAAACTCCCGCTCCTGTCACCGCTGGAACGGCTTTCGATTCAGGACTCCCTGCGCATGCGCCTCTGGCTGATCCCGTCCGAGGCCGACGAACTGCCGGTGTGCGCGTGGCCCCCGCCGGCGGGATGGTCCCAGGCCGAGATACACCTGCAAACGACAGGCGGTCTCTGGGGCTTCTCCGGTCTGTCCATGCTCAGACACCGCTATCCATGGGTGATCCTGGCGTGGGGGGGCTTGACCGGCTTGATCGGCCCGCAGACCTATATCCACCGGCACGGGCTGCGCCTGCGGCGTGACGCCCGCGACCACGTGGTGCGCATGGCGTCCTCAGTGACCCGCGGGGTCGATATCATCGTCCCGCCCGATCACGCCCAAGGCTCAATCCGCCTGCGGGGCGGCAGGTTCTATTATTCGGATGCACCCTTTGCCCTGCTGGATCAAGGCATCAAGTTCAGCCTTGACCTCGACGAACCTGTAATAAGAAAAGCCACGCTTGACGATACGGGTCTTGAATACTTCATCAAAAAGGGGGAACACTAGACCGCTATGGCTATCCCTGGAGATATCAAAATCGCCCTGATCGGCACCAATGCCGTGTACCGCAAGAATCTCGGGGACATGCTCAGCATGCTGGGCTACCGCAATATCGAGATTGCCAAGGACGGACCCAGCGGATGGGAACTCATCAAACGCATGGATCCCGGAATCGTGCTCTCGGAATGGGACATGCCCGAGATGAACGGCATCGCCATTCTCAAGTTGGTGCGCCGCGACCCCGATTTGAGCGAAACGCCCTTTCTGCTCTGGACCGCCCAGATCACCAAGACCGATGTGATCAAGGCCGGCGAGTCAGGGGTGAACGCCATCCTGGTCGAACCCTTTGACATCGAGTTCCTGGAAACCAAACTGCGCATCATCTCCGAGTTTGAGCTGAGCCCGACCACCAAACAGGCCAAGCTCCACATGGAACGGGGCGAAAAGCTCATGCGCTCGGGCCAATACGATAAGGCCCTGGTGGAATACAAGCATGTCCTGGACGTCCTGGAGTCGGCCGAGGTGTATTACAATATCGGTTATATCATGACCGCCAAAGGCCAATACGATGAAGCCCTGGCGGCTTTCCGCAAGGCCACCCAGATCAACCAGATGTTCGCCAAGGCCTACAAGGCCATGGCCGACATCTACCTGCAGCTGGGCGACAAGGTCCAGGCCCAGAAGTACCTCCAGATGGCGGGTGACATCTTCCTGGAACGCGAGATGCACGAGAGCGCCGAGGGCATCTTCAACGAGATCCTCAAGCTCAACCCCGACACGATTAATGTCTACAATAGTCTGGGAATCATCTACCGACGCCAGAACCGCGTCGAGGACGCCATCGCCAATTATCAGAAGGCCCTGAAGATCGACCCCAACGACGAAAACATACACTTCAACCTGGGCAGGGCCTTCCTGGACATGAACAATCCCCAGATGGCGAAAAAGAGTTTCATGAGCGCGCTGGCCATCAACCCGCACTTCGATATCGCCCGCGGCATGCTGGAGGCCATCGAATCCAGCAATAAGATCGATTAGGGTTCGCTCACCAGATCGATGACCGTGACCTCGGGAGGAGCCAGTAACCGCATGGGCGGCCCCCAGGTGCCGGTGCCGTTGCTGACGTAAAGGCCTGATCCCTTCAGGAGATCGTACCATCCGGCATGGTAAGGGAAAAACAGGCGGGTGATCAGGCTGAAGGGAAAGATCTGTCCCTTATGGGTATGGCCGGAGAGCTGCAGGTCAAAGCGGCCGCAGGCTTCAACATTCACCCGTGGCAGATGCTTGAGCAGCAGGACGAACTCATCACCGGGAGATCCGGACAACAGTTGCGTTTCATCCACTGCGCGCCAGAGCCCGAAGGCCTTGCCCGCGGGGTCGTCAATGCCGACAATGGCGAGGAAATCGTTCACCCTGGCCTTTTCACCCCGCAGCATCACAAAGCCCGCCTGATGCATGAAGTCCAGGGCATGCTCAAGACCGGCGTAGAATTCATGGTTGCCGGTCACCGCATATTTGCCGTAGCGCGGCCTTATATCCCTCAAAAACCCCGCCAACCCGGTGAGACTGTCGATCTGACCGTCCACGAGATCGCCCGTGGATACCAGCAGATCCGGTTCGGCCTGTCTGACCACCTCCATGATTTTTTGCAAACGCCTTTCTCTGACCATGAGCCCCAGGTGAACATCCGCAAGCTGTACGATCCTTACCCTTCCCGTCTCCGCGGGTATCTTGGCCGAGGTGATGGTGATATGGTGCGGCCGGATCTGCCAGGCCTGGTAGTAGCTATATATCGCCAGGCACAGGGCCAGACATAAAGGCACGCTGAAAGCCAGGCGCGACGAAAGACTCAAACGGATCGCGCACCATGGCGATATAGCGCCCAGGCCCTGGATCACAAGCTGGGTGATATCCATGAGGACGCTAAGGCAAAAGAAAAGGAAAACAAAGCCCATCCAAGCGTAGCCGATCACGGCCAGCACCCGTCCGGCGCACTCGTACCCCATCCTTTCCATCACCCGCACCAGAACGGGTGCTATACACATCAGGAGCAGGAACACGCTTAAGAGTAGACCGCCCCTGATCCCAAAGCCCAGGGCGGCTCTGGCTTTCGTAAAGAAATAGGCATGCACGGCGCCATAGATGCCCAGGATCGAAAGCAAGAAAAGGTACACGGTTGTTCATACCTCCATCACGGTTATGGTATCGCACCTTGGCGGCGCTGATCAACCCTTTTAAACTCTGTTCCGTCCTAAGACGCTCTTTCCGTCGGAGCTCGGTTTGACAGGGCGCCCTGTTTGGAGTAAGAGGAAATGCATATCAATACTATCCCCAAGGAGTAGCGTATGCCGCTCAGAAAAGCAACCGCCGCAATGAAAACCGGCATGAAGTCAGAGCGCCGGAGGGATCCGCGCAGGGCCCTGGACGACACGGTTCTGCTCATGGTCCTCACCGGTGAGTCCGATGTCCTGGAACGCGCCAGCGTGTTGGACATCAGCGCCGGCGGGGTTTGCCTGAGCAAGGTCGAACCGGTCAAGGGCTATGCCAAGGACAAGCTACGCATTACCCCGGACCAACCGATCATGGCCTACTTCAAGCATCACCCCCTTACACTCTACGGCACCGTGAGCCGCATTGACAACACCTCGAGCCGACTGGCCTTTAAGGTGAAACGCTCCAACAACGAGGATCTCTGGGAAGAACTCTGCCAAGGCGCTTAATCGCTCCGGATGAGACCAAACGACAACAAAGGGATGCAACGATGAGCTTGAAAAACGCGGGGATGAAAAAGCCCGGCACCCCTAGTTTAAACGCCCAGGAAAAGGACCAGCTGCTGGCCAGGGCCCGCCAGGTGAATAAAGAGCGCATGCAGGGCTACCGCGAGCAATCGCTCAAGATCCACCCCTGGGTATGCGCTCGCTGCGGACGTCATTTCACCCACAAGAACCTGCATCTCCTGACCGTGCACCACAAGGACCACAATCATGACAACAACCCGCCCGACGGGAGCAATTGGGAAAACTTGTGCGTCTATTGCCACGATCACGAGCACGGCCGTTATCATGACGCCATGTCCGACGATTCCCTGGGCGATGATACCCCCGTCACCATGAGCCACAGCCCATTCGCCGGCTTGGAAGCCATGCTCAAGAACAAAAAAAACTAGGCCCGCTTCGCGCTACCAGTCCTTGGCTAGTATCCCCTGGGAGCGTTTTGACCTTTGATTCCACCGGCTTTCGTGGTATGCCTACAGGAGGAATGTTTCTGATCCAACATCTTGTGATTACAATATGTTATATATATGGATCCCCATGGTTGTATCGGGCCGGTCAGTGAACTCTCTGATCACAAACTGAGCGTAGAAGCCCATGCCATAGGAGGGATTTTACTGGAGAGCACATGAATAGTGGTCACGACGTCATCATCTATGCCAGCGTGATAGCATTGAGCATCATCACCTTTTACGGGTTCATGAAAATCGGGGT
>JBDKSM010000025.1:0-2971 GCA_039680665.1 Syntrophaceae bacterium
GTGGTGGGCAACGATCTCCCGCTCATCCCGGTTGATAAGTCTGTTCTTCTTCTCAAGCCCGCCGATGATCCGCTCTACCGCCTCCTGAAACTCGGACATACCCACGAGCTTCTTGTCACGCCGGACCGCCAGCAGGGCCGCCTCGTTGACCAGGTTGGCCAGGTCTGCTCCCACCATCCCGGGCGTCATGTTGGCAAGGTTCACAATGTCAATGTCCGGTTCGGTCTTGATGTTCCTGAGATGAACCTTGAGGATCTCCGCCCTGCCGACCTTATCCGGCCGGTCCACGAGGACGTGCCGGTCGAACCTACCCGGCCTGAGTAAAGCAGGATCAAGTATTTCAGGTCGATTGGTGGCTGCCATAAGGATCACGCCTACCTTGGGGTCGAAGCCGTCCATCTCGGAGAGGAGCTGGTTCAGTGTCTGCTCACGCTCGTCATGGCCTCCCGTCATCCCACCGATACCGCGCGCCTTGCCCAGGGCATCGACCTCATCGATGAATATAATACAGGGGGCCTTTTCTTTCGCCTGGACGAAGAGGTCCCGCACCCTCGCTGCGCCGAGCCCCACGAACATCTCCACGAAATCGGAGCCGCTCATGCTGAAGAAGGGGACCCCGCTCTCTCCGGCCACTGCCTTGGCCAGAAGGGTCTTGCCGGTGCCGGGCGGCCCTACCAGAAGGATGCCCTTGGGTATCCTGCCGCCGAGCTCGCTGAACTTGCCCGGGTTCTTTAGGAAATCGATGACTTCCACGAGCTCTTGCTTGGCCTCGTCAACGCCGGCCACATCGGTGAACTTGACGTTGAGCTCATTCTCCATATAGATCTTGGCCTTGTTTTTACCCAGCGACATGAAGCCGGGCTGCTGCCCACCCATGCGCTTCATGAGGAAAAACCAGACCCCGACGAACATGAGGAGCGGGAGCACCCAGGAGATGATGTCGCGGACAAAGGTGGACTCGATCTTTCCCTTGAAGATAACATGGTATTGCTCCAGGGTCTTCGAAAACTCCGGGTCCACCCGCACGGTTTTAAATTCTTCGATTTTTCCTTCAGCGACTTTCATCTTGCCCTGGATCTGGTCTTGAGAGACGGCGATTTCGGTTATCTTTCCCTGTTGCAGCGCGTTCATGAACTGACTGTAGGGGATGGTTTTCACGGCGAATACGGAGGCTATCGTGCTCTGGATAATGAGCACCACCCATATCCCGATCATAACGTACCAGATGGAGAACGTATGTTTTTTTTCCAAGTACCTTCCTCCCCGCAACCGAGTTCTTTGTTACGAATATACAATACTTCCGGCCTACTCCTTTATCAAGCCTCCCCCCCCCCTGGCGCCGTCATAGACGGCACCATTTATATCAACACATCACACCCGCGAATAACTAACGCTGTCTTTTTCAAATTCCTTAATGACTTCATCCGACAAAGAGGGGTGTACTCCGGGCATGACTTGAAGAATCGAACCTTCCCGGACGAAGCATGGCGATATCCAACTGCCGGATATAATTGGTGGCGCATATAAGCAATATCTTGTTCCCTGGACTCTTGAGTATCGATACGGAGAGCCACTTCATTCAGCGTACGGGCCTTTTCCATCATGAGGCGCAGAATGGTATCCCATATTTTCCTACTGATGGTTCGGGCCCCCATTTCATGTAAGATGCCGTTTTGTTTATAGGTCGTATATTCATCGAGGGCTTTCTCCATGTACTCTAAAAAATCGATGCAGGCCGTCCGGACCCCCACATCCCGGCCGACTTTTTTTAGACAGGAGCCACGTATGTTTCATTATTTTAGGCCACAGATCAGCGGCAATATCAGGTTCAAACTTTGCGCCGCTGAGCTCAAAGCGCTTGGCCATGCCTTCTTCCGGTACCAGGGTTTCTCTTGCTTTCTTGGTCATGCCTAACCTCATTTCAAGGTCCATAACCCTTGTTTATTTGAAATAGTAAACTAATTACTATGGGATTGGTGTTTGTGCATAACATCAATGATTAAACAATGCGGCCTTCACGGGGGATTCCGGGAGAGGGAGTCAACAATGCAGAATCATTCCAGGCCAAAAGACATAGCATGCCTTTCGGAGATAAGCCAGCTTAACATCAGATTGCACAAAAAGAACCGATTAAACTGGACCGACCTTAACAGGTAAGATAAACTGAGAGATTCTGTGATGTGTCCCGCCATGAACAGAGCGTAGGTCAAAAGGAGACCTCAAGCGTGCATGTTGTCAACACAACGATTCGCAAGTCCCTGCTTTCCATGAGGTCTCACCTCAAAAAAAGATTTGGAAAAAAATACCCACCGGGCGAGCCGCCGCTGAGGGCGGAACTGCTCAGCCGTGACCAGATGAGGCAGCATGGCAGGGTGCTGGCGGCCTCGCATACGCTGACGCAGAAACGCGCACCGGAACGGCTTCTGGCGAGACTGACCGAGAATGAAGGCGTCCTGGTTGAAACCTGCGGTCTGCTGACTTCGGCCGTCAAGGCGAATCGCCGGATTGCGCCGGCCGGGGAATGGCTGCTTGATAATCTCTACCTGATTAAAGAGCAGATTCGCACCGCCAAAAAACACTTGCCTAAGGGTTACAGCCGGGAACTGCCGCGCTTGGGCAGCGGTCCCTCGGCCGGGTTGCCGCGCGTGTATGACATCGCCCTGGAAACGATCTCGCACGGCGATGGACGGGTGGATCAGGGAAGCCTCGGCAGTTTCATTGCCGCCTATCAGCAGGTCACGGCGCTGAAGTTGGGCGAATTGTGGGCCATACCCATCATGCTGCGCCTGGCACTGATCGAGAATCTTAGGCGCGTAGCGGCGCGTCTCGCCGCTGACAGACTCGATCGGAACCTGGCCGACGCATGGGCCGACCAGATGACGGCAATTGTCGAGAAGGACCCCAAGAGCTTGATCATGGTTATCGCGGACATGGCGCGCTCACACCCGCCTCTGTCGAGTTCATTCGTTGC
>JBDKSM010000026.1:0-2756 GCA_039680665.1 Syntrophaceae bacterium
CGCCTTTTGGGCATCACCCGTGACGGCATCGCCCAGCTCAAAAGGGAAACCACGGACATCGTGCTCTTCAGCCGGTGGTCTCAGGCCGGGGGAAAAAAGATCCTACTCGAGGAAATCTCGACCCTGAGAGATCCCTTTGTCGCAGGGGGATTCGCCTCCAAGGTCCTCTGGATTGCCCTGCTCATAGCCGTTTACGGGTACATCATCCGTCATGGCAAGGGCTTCATGGCGTGGATGCAGGTCATTCTGACCGATACCCTGCACAGCACCATGCACATCCGCCGCGTACAACTGGTCTTTTTTATTCTCCTTGATATGTTCAATGAGTTTATCTTGTTGGGGGCCGTGCTTTTATCACCCTTCATCGTCGGATTCGACCCCGCGCAGAGGTACTGGCACGTGGCGTATGCCTTAGCGGTCTGGTATGCGGCCTACCGTCTGGTCATCAAGATCGGCCTGCATGCAATAGACTGGCTCATTCCCGGAGTCCAGTTCGGAAAAGAACCGGAACTGAACCGCCTTCTCCTGCGCTCGATCCTGCTCGTGGGTAGATACATCCTCATCATCATCGTGATCCTCATCATCGCCGAGGCCATTCTCGGCCAGGGATATCTGTACCATATCGTGTCGAGGCTCGCCTGGATCGGCGCCTTCATTATCTTCTCCATCCTGATACGGTGGTGGAGGGAAGGCATCTCGAACGCCTACCTCAAGATCAATCCGTCAGGAACCCTGGCCGGTTTCGTGCAAACCACCCGCAGCCGCTGGTATGGCTTCTTTGTCGCCATCGCCGCCTTCGGCGTGCTCTTGATCGACACGCTGGTTCATGCCTTTCGTCGTTTTGTGTACAGCTTTGAACAGTCACAGCGCATGCTCGCCTTTCTGTTCAGGCGCCGGCTCGAGAAAAAGGCCCTTTTGACGGGAGGGAATGCCACGCCACCCCCGAGTCTGCCCCCCGAGGCCGATGTATTCTTTGATGAGGGCCCGGTGGCGGAACCATCCATGCAGATCGACTTCTTCCCCCACATGGGCCTGTTCACCAAGGCCATTGAGGACTGGAAGGCCGGCGGCCATATCGGAGCCTTTGCCGTCGTGGGCGATTTTGGATTCGGCAAGACGACGTGGCTCAACGAGGCCCGGCGCAGGGCCGATGTCAGTGAAAGCACCTTTCTGGCACTGGGCGATCGCGTCACGACCCGGCCGGAGGCACTCAACCGCCTGGCCTCGGGCCTCGGGGCTCCCGTCGAGGCGGCGGCGAGCATCGAATCCTTGTCCGCCTGGCTGCGCAGCGGTGAGAAACGGCTGATCATCGTGGATGACCTGCACTTCTGGTTCCTGCGCAGCATCAATGCCCTCGAGGCCCTGTCCACCTTCAACACGCTGGTTGAACTTACCGGGGAGAGGGTCTTCTGGATTTGCTCGTTCTCAAACTATCCCTACCGCTACTATGCCTGGGCATCCAGAGATAATGTAGTATTCCGCACCGTCGTGATGCTGTCCGCCTGGCCCGAGGAAACCATTGACACCCTGCTCAGGACAAGGACGGATCTCACCGGATGGCAAGTGAGCTTCGACGAACTATTACTGGAGGGCGCCGGGGACTACCTAACCAAGGCGAATCCTGCCGACACCGCCAAGGATTACAACCGTCTCATCTGGGACCTGTCATTGGGCTCTCCTCGCGCCGCCCTCCAGTACTGGGTCCGGTCGCTGTCGGTCGATGCTGAAAGGATTGCCCACGTACGGTTCTTCAAACGACCGGAAGGGGCGCTGCTTGATAATCTCAACGAGCATGACCGGTTTGTCCTGGCCTGTATCGTCTGGCATGAGCAGATAAGCGTTTCAGAAATCATCTCCATGCTGCGTTTTCCATCGGTGACATGCCGTGATGCCGTCTTACGGCTCCAGGAGATGGAGGTTCTGCGCCGCCGGGGCGATTATTACCGGGTAACGGCCCAATGGTGGCCGGAAGTGGTCCGCTATCTCAAACGTAAGCATCTCATACCTTCCAAGACATAAGGACGGCAACCAATGGAAAATACGGGCGCCAATATCATTGAATTCATCAGGGTAGGCGGAATCGTGACCGGCATTTTCATCCTGTTGGCAACCTGGCTTGCCTCGCGCATCCTGGATGCCACCCTCGTAAAGCTGAGCGGGCGTTTCACCCACAAGCGCCTGCTGATCAATCAGGTGGCCACCTTGGTGCGGTTTTCGATCTACATAACAGGCATCATCCTGGCGGTGATGGCGTCGGTCAGGCTTTCACGCGAGGTCATCCTCGCCATCGGCGGCACGGCGGCAGTTGCGCTCGGCTTCGCCCTGAAGGACCTCACCGCATCGATCCTGGCCGGCCTCATTATCATTGTCGACCGGCCGTTCCAGGTGGGAGACCGCGTGAGCTTCAATGGCGCTTATGGCGATATCATATCCATCGGCCTGCGATCGGTGAGGCTCTTCACCCTCGACCATAATGTGGTGACCATCCCCAACAACAAATTCCTGACGGATATCGTCTCCTCCGGCAACTGGGGCGACCTGGAGATGCTTGTCCAGATGGACTTCCATATCGGCCTGGATCAGGATCTTGCCCTGGCAAAACGCCTGGTCGGCGAATGTCTCACGAACTCTCCCTACGTATTTACTGGGAAACCTTGGGAGGTCCTCGTGAGCCAGGCCGCCATCGACGACTATATCACCCTGCGTTTGAGGGCCAAGGCCTATGTCCTGGACGTGCAGTACGAGAAGGCCTTTGA
>JBDKSM010000027.1:0-3094 GCA_039680665.1 Syntrophaceae bacterium
CTCAAGCTCGCCGCCCTGAACGTCGAACGGGCCCGGGCCATGTATGGCATCCAGCGCGCCGAGCTCCTGCCGCCGGTCCATGCAGCCGGAAGCGGGAGTAAAACGCGGGTGCCGGCCGATCTATCCGCCATCGGAAAATCGTATGTATCCGAGCAATACAGTGTCAACCTCGGATTAAGCGCCTGGGAGATCGACTTTTTCGGTCGCATTCGCAGTTTGAAAGACCAGGCCTTGGAAGAGTACTTGGCAACCAAGGAAGCCCGCGACAGCGCCCAGATAGGCCTGATCTCCGCCGTGGTTCAGGCCTACCTCAGCCTGGCCGCGGACCGGGAAGCCCTTAAGCTGGCGCGTTCCACACTGGAAGCACAGCAGGCCTCCTATGATCTTATCAAGCAGCGCTACGATGTGGGCATCGCGACCGAACTTGATCTGATGCGGATCAGAACACAGGTGGAAACCGCCCGTCGGGACAGCGCCCTCTATCTGCAGCAGGCCGCAATCGATGAAAACGCCTTGAACCTCCTGGTCGGCGCTCCGGCTCTGTCCACTCTGCTGCCGGCGGATTTAACCAGCGTGGTGGCGCCGCAGGAGCTTTCATGCGGCATACCGTCCGATGTCCTCCTTGGGAGACCCGACATCCAACAGGCCGAGCACCGATTGAAAGGAGCAGTGGCCAATATCGGGGCTGCCAGGGCGGCATTCTTCCCCCGTATCTCGCTGACGACAACGACCGGGACCGCCAGCAGCGAGCTTTCCGGACTGTTCGAGGCCGGCTCGCGTGCGTGGAGCTTCGGACCTCAAATCACCCTGCCGATCTTCGATGCCCGCATCTGGCCCGCGATGAAGGTGAGCAAGATCGACCGGGAGATCGCGCTGGCCGGGTACGAGAAGGCGATTCAGACGGCCTTCAAGGAAGTATCCGATACCTTGGCGACGCGGGGCATGGTGGAGGAGCAGCTCGCGGCCCAGCAGTCCCTGGTTGATGCCCTGTCCGCAGCCTATCGCCTTTCCGATGCCCGCTATACCAGGGGGATTGACAACTACTTAAGCGTCCTGGATGCCCATCGGTCTCTCTTCGCGGCGCAGCAGGGGCTTGTCGCGCTGAGATTGGTGAAGCTGGCCAATCAGGTGCGGTTTTATGCGGTCTTAGGCGGAGGCGGCACAGAGTAAAAGATCGGAGGTCACAGGTCATTATGGCGTATACGCTTGAGAAAATGATGAACCACGGATATGTGCGACTGACCTTTGATGGTCCGGTCATACAGGCAATTTTCGAACAGGCGCTGAAAGAAACCTACGCGGCACTTATCAGAAACCGATGGAATAAAATCTTCCTTGATGTCAGCCGGGTAGAAATAAACATGCCCATGACCGAATTGTATGTCTTTGTCAGCATGTTCAGGGCGCGCATGATGATGGATGTATGTTTTGCAGTGCTTGCCCGCACGGATCAGATGCAGGTGATCGGGGTTATCGAGCATGTGGCTCAGAACAGCGGCATGGAATTCAGGGGGTATACGGACGAGGACGCCGCACTTACATGGCTATGCGGTGTTCAAGGTTTTTCCCCTGCTACCTCGACGACCTGATCCAGATCGAAGAGCGAAGGACAAGATGGATAAGGATCTGGAGAAATACCGGCATCTGCAGGAATACCTGGGCATGAGCGAATCCGAGCTGCAAAAGCTCACGAGGATGGTCGATTCACTCCTGGAATATGTCGAAGACCGCGATATGATACGTTCCTGCCCGGAACTCTGTAACAATGTGCGGGATATGGCGGTGCGTATCCGTTCCATGCTGAGCTCGCGTTTGATCGCACTTGAGGATCTGATAGGCATTCTTGCTGAATACGGCATCAGGATCTGATTGTGTCTAGAAAGTTGACAGTGTCCAGCAAGAAAGAAAAAAAGGATGACCTCCTGAAAAAAGCCACGGCCATCCTCATGGCGATCGGTCCGACGAAAACGACGCTGAATGATATAGCCGAAGGGGTCGGGATGGCCAGAACCTCGCTATATTATTATTTCAATGGCAAGGATCAGATCATCAAGGCCATTATCCGACGCGAGCTGGAAAACAGTCTGCACACCATGATCGCGGCCACCGATCTCCATCAGACAGCCGAAGCCAAGATATGCGCTTTGATAGAGGCACGCCAGGGTTTCATCTTGCAGAGAGCTCAAAGAGCATCAAATCAGATGATCAATGATTTCAAGTTCATGTCCGGCATCTTTGAACCGGAACGGGAGTTCTATCTGCAAGCCATATCGCACCTGATCGAAAAGATACTATGCGAAGGCATCCGGCAAAAAGAGCTCAGGGGTATCCAAGATTTTACCTTTACCGCGCATATGTTGATCGCTTCCATGGTGGGCTGCGATCATCTACGCATCTTTCATACCCATTCAGAACAATTCCAGGATGCGATCCGGGAAATGGTACGGTTTTTTTTCAAAGGTCTCAAGACAGAGCCACCATCATAATGGCCTAATGAAGGGGTATAATCATATGAAAGATAAGATAATGTTCCTCATCTATCATTCGGTTCTGCCCTGGGTGGGGCTGGTTCTTGTCAAAATCCTTTCCTCCACCTATCGGATACACATCATGAATCCGCAGCATGAGACCCATACCCTGGAAAGAGACGGTAGCCTTATTTACGCCTCCTGGCACCAGCGGTTCTTTCCCGGCATAACATTTTTTGCCAAGCGCAAACCAATCTCGATCCTCATCAGCAAAAGCCGTGACGGCGAGTTCATCGCGCGCATTGTGAATATCCTGGGATGGCGCGCAGTGAGAGGCTCATCCTCACACGAAGGCGATGTGGCATTAAAAGAGCTCAAGATCTTAACGCGGCATGGGTACAAAATTGGCCATATCGTGGACGGCCCCAAGGGGCCATTCGGCGTGATCAAGCCGGGCCTAATCAGAATAGCTCAAGTTTCGGGTATGGCCATTGTCCCGACCATCACGTCCTCCAAGCACCATTGGACCTTCAAGAGCTGGGACAGATTCATGGTACCCAAGCCATTCTCAAGCGTGATTATCCGGTTCGGTGAGCCGATCTCCATCCCGCCCGATCTGGATAAAA
>JBDKSM010000028.1:0-9777 GCA_039680665.1 Syntrophaceae bacterium
GCCCGGGACAAAATCGGCGATGCGCCGGGCCAGCAGGGCCTTCTCCTGCGAGGGCATGACGAAATTGCCCTGGTCCGTCTCATAGATGGCCTGCTTGAAACGCTCGATGATGGCGGGGTTTTTCCGGCCGAGGTTGCAGGCGCCGCCCGAGGTGTAACAGTCGAGGCATAATCCCTCCGCCGCGTCGTGCGTGTACGATCCGGCATATCCCTGTTCCAGGAAGGCATGCCCCTTGGCGCGCAGCATGTTCACATAGCTTACCGAGAATACCTTTTCGGCCTGACGGAAGTAATCTTCGTTGGACGGCATGGTCGATTTGGATGTCTTCTTCATGACTTCACCCCCTGTTTTCTTAAGCCAAGCACGCCGCGCACGAATTCCTCGATATCGCGTATCAGGTTAAAGGCCACGATCTGGACGTGCACGTTATCAAAAAGCGTCCGGATAAGCGGCATCCTGGCCAAGGGCATCATGGGTATCAAATACCAGCGCATGGCCTCGACCGCGGCCCGGATGCGCTTGAGGAGGTCTTCGACCTCTTCCAAGCTCGCGGTGATGGGGATCTGGAAGCGCATGACCTGCGGGGCGTTGCCCGAGAAAACCGCCCAGACACCCTGCCGGGCCAGACAGTCGGCCATCAATGCGCCGATGAACTCATACTTGTACTCGATGCCGATCATGAGCCCTAAGCCGCGCACCTCCTTGACGCAATCCGAGTTGGCCCGCGCTATTTCATTAAGCCCGTCCTTGAAGCGTTTGCCTGTCTTGGCCGCGTTCTCCCACACCTTGTTTTCCACCAGATAGTCCAGCACGGCCGACGAGACGACGCATCCCAGATCCGTGCCGCCGCCGTGCGAGGTATGGAAGAGCGGGTTGGCCTCGACATAGCTTGTCAACGGCTCGATCTCGCGGTAGACCACGGCCCCGTTGGGATAGACGCCGCCGCTGATGGACTTGGCCGTGAACATGATGTCCGGGATCACGCCGTAGTGCTCCATGGCCCACAGGGTGCCCGTGCGGCCGAAGCCGGTCTGCACCTCGTCGAAGATGAGCATGATGCCGTGCTCGTCGCAGATGCGGCGTAGGCCCGTCATGTACTCCCTGGTCGCCACATGGATGCCGCCCTCCCCTTGAACGGGCTCCAGCACGATGGCCGCGATATTTTTTCCGGCCAGGCGCTTGACGGCCTCCAGGTCGTTGAAGTCCACGACGTGAAAACCGGGCATCAAAGGCAGGAACAGATCCTTGTAGTAGTCCTTGCCATTGGCCGAGAGGCTGAACCCCTCATGGCCGTGGTAGGCCTTGTTGGTGGTGATCACATCGTTTCTGGCCGTGGCGCCCTTGGCCAGTTTGATGGCCCCGGCGCAGGCATCCGCCCCCGAGGCGCACAGGATCACCTTGTTCAGATCCCCCGGGCAGAGCGCGGCGAGCTTGTTGGCGAAACCGACCTTGGGCGCGGAGAGGAGCCCATGCGAACCCATGTCATACTCATCCAGGGCATCGCGCAGGGTATCCATGATCTTGGGATTGCCGCGGCCCACGTTGAAGCACCCGGCCGAGCTGAAACAGTCGTAGAACCGTTGGCCGCTGACGGCGTCGGTGAAGGTGCCGCCATTGCGCGCGCGCTCGTATACGTCCAGGTGCGCGCAGCGCAGGTAGCGCACCTGCCCCCACGAGACATGCTTCCCGAAGAGATGCTGGATATAGTCCCGTTCCTGCGAGTCCATTGTAATACTGGGTCTGTCTGACATGTAACCTCCCTTGAGCGCATGAGCAGGCTCGTGCGCTGTTTTTTCCCATTTCAGGATCCCTTAAGGCTGCGCGCGCGGGCTCTGCCCGGTTCAGACGGCCCGCCGGCCATCGATCCAGACCTGCACCACCCTGCTCGTATCGTCGAAGGGATCCTTATCCGTCACGCAGAAGGTGGCCGGCGCGCCCTCGACCAGACCGTGGTTTTCAAGCCCCAGCGAGCGGCTGCCGCCGATCGTGCCCGCGCTTAAGGCCTGGTACGCGCTGATGCGCTCGTCCGGATCGAGCATGGTACCGTCTTGTTTCCTGCGATCCACGGCGCGCCTGATATTGTACAGCGGATCATCCGCGGCGCAGGGGCCGTCGGAGCTGACGCAGATGGGTACGCCCCGATCCATGAGACTCTTCAAGGGGATCACCTTCAGATAGGGGACGGTGCCCATGCGCTCCACGGTTTCGGCATAGAACGGGATGAACCCCGGCTGGAGCGAGGCCACCGCTCCGCAAGCGGCAAAGACATCCAACCCTTCCGGGTGCATGACCATCACATGTTCGATCGATGAGCCGCCCCCCATGCCCAACGCTTGCACGGCATAAGCCGCCTGGCAAGCCGCCACATTGCCCAGGGCATGCATGACCAGCCGGTAGCCTTTGTCAGCGAACACCCTGGCCCTGGTTATGAGCTCATCCGTGTCCGGGTAACGCTGATAGGGTAATGTGAGTTTCCCGCCTTTGAAGATGATCTTCTGTTCGAACAGCAGGCTTAAGGGCGCCGTGCGGCCCTGCGTGACACTGTCTTTTGCAGCCCTCAAGGCGGCCTTCAATCCGGCTATGACAGGCATGGAGGCCGCCGTGCGGATGGCGCCGTCCAGAAAAAACTTCACGCTCTTGGGCGCATGCTCGGAATGCAGGGCCTCAAGATCATCCTTGAGCGCCGGCGGCGTGAACAGACTCTCGTAATCCGTCACGGACCAGCTGATTTTAAGCGGGGTGTACGACTGGGCATCCTTGAGCAGACGCTGGACATCCGATGGGACACCCGGATCATGGACGTGCGTCAGCCCCTTCTTAAGACAGCGCTCGGCTTCATCCAGGATTATCTTGCGCCGCTCCTCGGTGCTGTAGTTTTGAATGACCTCGCGGTACATGGCGAAGATCATTCGGCCCAGGGCATCCTCCCAGAAGGTGCCTTTGAGCTTTCCGGAATAGGTGATATCGATATCCGTGGGAAACTTGAGCGCCTGCCTGTTGATGCCGGCACGCTTCAGCGCCGCGCTCGAGACCAGCCCGCGGTGACAGGTGGTGTCGATGATCAGCACCGGCGTTGATCCGGCCACCGCATCGATTTCAGAGAGGCTGGGAAGGGCCGGTTTCCTCCATACGGCGTTATTGAGTCCCGAGAACATGACCCAGGGTTTGTCCGCCCCACCCGCCCGGCATGCGGCCGCTATGGCGCCTAGGGCGTCGTCCTTGGATCTCCAGGCGCCGGCATCCCCATAGAGCGGCAGCAGGGACGCAATGAAGAAATGCCGGTGGGCATCGATAAGACCCGGTATGATATGCATGCCTTCAAGGTCGATGATCGGCTTGCGCGGCATGGAATCTCGATTGAGAATCTGCCGTATCTTGCCGTCCCGGATGCACATGCCGCCTGAAAATCTCTGCATGGGACTTAAGGCCCAGAGCACCGCATTGCCCAGCACCAGCTCCGCCTGATGGTCCATACACGCCCTCCTTTAAAAGAAAACAGTACAAATCCAAACAGTTTAAAATATATGGCAGCCCTTCCGTGCCCGCTACATCTTATGGATAGGGGACACACTCCTTGCCCAGGGCCTCGGCCACCTTGGGGTTGATAAGCGACCCGTTCAGGACATTGAGCCCGCGCGCCAGGGCCGGGTCGTCCTTCAAGGCGCGTTCCCAGCTCTGGTCCGCCAGGTTGAGCGCATAGGGCAGCGTGGCATTGGTCAGGGCATAGGTCGATGTGCGGGGTACCGCGCCCGGCATATTGGCCACGCAGTAATGGACGATGCCCTCTTCCACATAGGTTGGGGCGTCATGGGTCGTGGGCCTGCTCGTTTCGGCGCAGCCGCCCTGGTCGATGGCGATGTCCACGATGGCCGAACCCGGTTCCATGCGCTTAAGCAGATCCCTGGTGATGAGGTGCGGCGTCTGGGCCCCGGGCACGAGCACGGATCCGATGACCAGATCCGCGTGCAGGACGCTCTCCTCCACATTTCCGGCATTGGCCATGAGGGTCATGGCCCGGCCATGGAAGATATCCTCCAGGTAGTTGAGCCGCTGCTGGTTGATGTCCAGGATAGTGACCTGGGCGCCGAGCCCTACGGCCAGGTGAGCCGCGTTCAGGCCCGAGACCCCGGCCCCGATGATGGTGACGCGGCCGGGACGCACCCCGGCGACCCCGGACAGGAGGATGCCCTTGCCGCCATGGATGGTCTCCAGGCAGGCGCAGCCGACCTGTATGGCCAGTCTCCCGGCCACGGCGCTCATGGGTGAGAGCAGCGGCAGAGAGCCGTCGTCAAGCTGGATGGTTTCATAGGCGATGGCGACAACCCGACGGGTCATCAGTTCGTCGGCAAGCCGCTCGTTGGCCGCCAGATGCAGGTAGGTGAACAGGATCTGTTCAGCTCGCATATACCGGAATTCGACCTCGATGGGCTCCTTGACCTTGACGATCATATCGCAAGAGGCCCAGATATCTTCCGCCCGGTCGAGCATACGGGCGCCTGACAGTTCAAAGGTAATGTCCGAAATGCCGGACCCCAGTCCGGCGCCCTTTTCGACGCTGACCGTATGTCCGTGCTGCACCAAAGTTCTCACCCCGGCCGGGGTCATGGCAACGCGTCCCTCGCGGGTCTTGATCTCTTTGGGGACACCAACCTGCATGCCGGTCTCCTTTTATTAGTCAGATGACTAATATTACACCAGGCGTGGCGCCCCGTCAATGCCTTATTTAGTCATTTAACTAATTTTTATAGAAATCATCAAAGCGGCTGGATTTTCTCAAAGCTAACCGTGCCGGCCAGGGCTTGCTCGATGCGCCCGCGATCATCAGAGATAAAGCGCAGGCACACGCCGCAGTCCGAGCTGATGTGGCGCGGGACCGGGATAAGCTTGTGGGGAATGCCCAATGCCTTGAGGGTTTTTTCCGCCAGCAGGGCATGGCTGACGGATTTGAACAGCATGACCTGGTACTCGGTACCGCTCATGGAGTAACGATGCGGTGGGCGGCGGCCATGCCGGTGGCGATCTCGTACATGTTGGTGACGCCGCCGACGGCGAGCTGACCGTTCAGCCCGAAGAAGTTCAGACACGTGCCGCAGACCAGAATCTCCACGCCGGTCTGGCTGAGCTGATTGAGGTCATCGAGCACGGGCGAGCCCTGCACGGCCAGCTTCACGCCCGTATTGTAGAACAGCATGCGCTCAGGCAGGTTTTCCATTTGCAGCAGCGTATGGATGAAGGCCTTGATGAGCACCGCTCCCAGCTCGTCGTTGCCATTGCCCATGGTTTCGCCGGTCACCACCACGATATAGCCGTGAGTGTTCTTTACCTCACAGACCGCGGCCGAGTCGTCCTCACCGGCCTCAGGCAACGGCTTGCCGCCTGTGCGCGAGAGGTGCACATGAAAAACGCCGCCCGGCTGCCGGTCGATCGTAATCTCGCAGCCCATCTTGGCTCCCAGGCGACGCACGTTTTCGCGCGCGGCGTCGTTGTCCACGTACACCACGATGCGGCCGTGCACGGCCAATGCCTGTTTGGCCATGAGCACCGGTTGCGGACAGGCCTGTCCGCGGGCGTCGATGACCTGTTCCATGATTACCTCCTTATGAGATGATCGAGCGCGCTCAGCGCACGATCGATTTGCGCGGGGGTGTTGAAAAAACTCAGGCTGAAGCGGATGGTGCCTTCCGGGAAGGTGCCGATGATCTTGTGCGCGGCCGGAGCGCAGTGCAGGCCGGGACGGCAGAGGATGTCGTATTCCTCGTCCAGGATCAGGGCCGCGTCCGACGGGCTTAAGTTCGCGAGCGTGAAGGACACCACGGCCGTGCGCTCGTGGGCCGTAGGCGGACCGTACACCCTGACGCCTTCAAGCGCGGTCAGACCCGCAAGGAGCTGCTCGGTGAGACTTTCCTCATAGGCGCGGATGACGCTCATTCCCTTGTCGAGGATGAAGTTGACCCCAGCCTCCAGGCCGGCCAGGCCCACGCTGTTGGGGGTGCCGGACTCGAATTTGTCGGGCATGAAATCCGGCTGCACCTCGTACTCCGAACGGCTGCCCGTGCCGCCCATCATAAGCGGCCGGAGTTGGTCCTCGAATCCGGGACGGATGTAGAGCCCACCCGTGCCCTGCGGCCCAAAGAGGGACTTGTGCCCGGTAAATACCAGGAAATCGACGTCCATCTCCTTAACGTCGATCGGCAAGGCCCCGGCGGTCTGGGCGGCGTCCACGCACAGGACCAGGCCGTTGTCCCGTGCGATGGAGGCCACTTCGGCGATCGGCATAATGGCGCCCGTGACGTTCGAGGCGTGCGTCAGGAGGACGGCCTTGGTGTTGGGCTTGATGAGCGGGATAATTTCGTGCGGGTCGAGCTCGCCCCGTGCCGAACACGGTATGAGCGAGAGCTCGACCCCCTGGGCTTCGAGGGCGCGCAAAGGCCGCATAACGGAATTGTGCTCCAGGCTTGAGGCAATGCAGTGATCACCGTGTTCAAGCAGGCCGAAGATCACGAGGTTGAGGGCCTCGGTGGCGTTTTTCGTGAAGACGATGCGCAAGGGATCGGCAACCCCGAACAATCCGGCCACGGCCTCACGCGCCCCCAGCACGGTCCGTCCCGCATCGAGCGAACGCCTATGCGCCGAGCGGCCGGGGCTGGCGCCGACGGACTCATGAAAGGCGGTCATGGCGGCCGTGACGGCCGGTGGTTTGGGCCACGAGGTGGCGGCCTGGTCAAAATAGATCACATCCATTCAGACACCTCCTGTCTTGGGCTGTTCAATGATGTGCGGTCCCGGATCGAGCATCTTGTACCCCTTGGCATAGATGCTCAGGACTATACAAAGAACAACCCGTAGGATCAAATAATGATATGTTATACTAAGCATGATTTGATTCAATGTAAGAATCAATCCCGGAAAATCATCATGCCTTCAGCTTCGCGATGACGGCATCGAGCTGGCGCATGGCGTCTTCCATGGTGCCGGTGTTGAGCACATAGGCGTCGGCCAGGGCGATGGGCACGGCCGTACCGTAGTCGATCTCGCGCCTGTCGCGGCTATCGAAGGCTTGCGGGGCGTCATCGGCGCGGCCGCGTGAGATGATGCGCTTACGCCTGAGCTCGCGCGGGGCCAGGAAGGCGACTACCAAAGCCTCGCAATGCGCGCGGATCAGTTCGACCTCGGGCCACGAACGCATGCCCTCGAGGAACACGGGCGCGGTTTTCTCTTCGAGCGCGGTCTGCAAGGCCAGCCGGGTAACGCCCATGCCGTCCGTCCCGCGCAGCTCGCTCGAGACCGCGGCGGTGTTCTCGGCGTTAAGATCCAAACCCCGCCGGGCCACCTCGGCACGCACGATATCGCCGGTGGCGTAGTAGCTATATCCTTCTTCATTGGCGTAATCGCGGGCGATGTTCTTGCCCGCGGCCGGCATGCCCACCACGATGATAATCTGCATGTCACCCTCCTCCCATGGTTGCCTTACTATGTGCATGTCCGAGGAAATCGCGCAACCCTTTTCCAGTATTTTGTTTGCGTGTGCGCAAATAATATGCTTGCGCATGTGCAAACATCTTGCTAGACTTGACTTCCATGAAGAAGACCGGGCTGATCGAAACCGTCCCGCGCACCGAGATCGACCAGATCCTCTACAACGCCATGGCCGCGGTGTACCAGTATGATCAGCTCAAGGTGCAGCTCTTCGGCATGACCTATCAGGACAACTACCTGCTCTACTACCTGCGCCAACACTCACCGGTGCGCATGCGCGCCATCGCCTCCGAGCTGAACGTGCACATCAGCAACGCCAGCCGCGCCGTAGACCGTCTGGAACGGCGCAAGCTGGTCTCGCGCGTCAAGGACCCGGCCGACAAGCGGGGCATCCTGGTGGCCCTGGAACCGGCCGGAGCAGCGCTTATGAAGGCCTCCGAAGACCACTCCTTCGAAAAGATCCGCACCGGCTTAAAGGACTACAGCGCCGAGGAACTCGCGGCCATCATGAAGGCCGCCGCCAACTTAAGCGCGGTCCTGGGCGTACCTGCCCTGGACGGGGAATCGGTGTCCGGCAACGTCAAGAAAGGCGTCGGGATTCGCAGACGGCGCTAACTATTGACGCCAAGGGCATCGCCGAGGCCGTCGCCGGGCTTATCACATAACGTAAGGAAGAAGACGCTTATGTCGCATGGATCAACCAGGAGGACGGTATGAAGTCACTCTTTTTCGATGTCAGCGTGGCGCGCATCCTGGCCACCAAGGCCTTAGGGCGGTATTTCCCGTCGGTCTATTTCTCGCGCCTCTCGCCCGTGCGTTATGCCGAGCTCCCCGAGCCTAAGCTGCCCGGCGCCCACTGGGTGCGGGTCAAGCCGAAGCTGGCCGGCATCTGCGGGGCCGACCTGTCGCTCTTCTTCGTCAAGGCCAGCCCGTCCATATCCATCGCGGCCCTGCCCGGCGTGCCGCGGGCCTTCATGGGGCACGAGCTCATCGGCACCGTGGACGAAGTCGGTTCCGGGGTCAAGGGCCTTAAAGCCGGTGACCGCGTGACCATGCAGCGCTATCTGCCCTGCTGCTCCATGCTGGAAATCGACCCGCCCTGCGGGCCCTGCCGGGCAGGCAACTATACCCTGTGCGAGAACTTCTCCGCCGGAAAAATGCCCGCCAATCTGGGCGCGGGTTTCAGCGAGCGCTTTGTGGCGCATGCCAGCCAGCTCATCAAGGTGCCTGACGCCATTTCCGACGAACAGGCCGTGCTGATCGAACCGGCCTCGGTCTCGCTGCATGCCGTGCTGAGACGGCCGCCATTATCCGGAGAGAAGGTGCTCGTGATCGGCGCCGGCACCATCGGACTGGGTGTCATCCAGTTCGCGCGCGCCATATGCCCCGAGGCGGTCATCCATGTGCTGGAACGTATCCCCTTCAAGCAGGATCTGGCCCGCAGGCTCGGGGCGGATTTCGTGCTGGAGGGCGACCCCTATGACGCGGCCGCCAAAGCCACGGGCGGCAAGGTCTATCGCGGACCGCTCAAGAACACTACCATGCTGGGTGGCTTTGACCTGATCTACGACTGCGTGGGTTACAACGCCACGGTGCATGACTCCTTGCGCTGGCTTAAAAGCCGCGGCGCCTATGTCATGATCGGCAACCAGCTTTCCCCCATCACCTTTGACCAGACACCGTTATGGAACCAGGAGCTCACCATGCTGGGCGTGAATGCCCACGGCATGGAAACATACCAGGAACGCACCCTATCCAGCTTTGGCCTGGCCATGGAGATGATCGCGGATAAACGCATAACCTTGGACGGCTTCATCACCCAGCGCTTCCAGCTGGACGACTACCAGGCCGCCTTCCGGCTGGCCCTGGAGAAGCCTGGGCATGTCATCAAGGTCATTTTTGAGATGTGATGAGGCACAGCCGCGTTTCAAACATCAGCACATGATGATCGATAGCGTGCCATTATGTGGATTTTAAGGAGTCAGGATATTCTATGCAGATATCACCCTGCTATCATAACGTACGCATCACCGGCGCGCGTCAGCGCGTCCGTGTGGATGCGATGGTTATCTGTTCTTCTCATTTCTTAAAGAGTTCTCCATCGAAAGCGGATGTGGTCTCGGCGTGAGCAACATATCTTTTAGCTCCTTGGCTAGGACCAAGAGAGCTTTCCCAGTTTTCTATCCAGAGTTGGATGCTTTTTAGCGGATCGATATAATCGTTTGGATATTCAAGGAAGTCAAATATTGCAACGACTGACTTCGGTGCCAGTTGCCTCAAAGATGACTCTTGAATTACTTG
>JBDKSM010000029.1:0-1961 GCA_039680665.1 Syntrophaceae bacterium
TTCCTCGTTTCCTCGCATACTACAACCACCTTTCAGTCTTAATATCAACTGGTTATAGTATACAACAGCCGCTCATCTATGAAAAGCTAATATCATTCTGTAAAATCATTTTTCAACAGCCTGTTAGTGAAGGTTACTATATATCCAAGGAAGAAAACGAGTGGATCGCAGGTATAGGAGTAACCGCAGCTTTGTCTTTTCTCGAAATAATTGAGATTGTTATCAATGGCAATACCATAAAAGGGTACGGGGGTGGGATTATTTTTAGATTTTAGGAAACCCAAAAACAACGGTGTCAGAGAGGGTATCAGATATTTAGGGGACCATATAACGTCCGTGAATTAGTGATCCCTGAGAAGTAACTCACTTTCTTGAAATAACGATGACTTTCATAAATATTTTATGCCGTGTTTATGGGACGTTGGGATATGCGCATTGGGGTGAATTTACTCCAAAGCAATTTACTTCTCAGGAATCAGTCACAAGTCCCACCTGTGCTATTACAATATCGTCGTCACACTATAACATCTGCCACGCATCGTGCAAGACTAAAGCCTACACAACTCCGACTCTCATAACCGGACAAATAGAACAGAGGATCACGGCGGGGGTCTGATCGAGGTAGTTGAAGAACAACAGATAAGATGACTCCGTTTCGTTGATAAATCAAGACATGATGCCCTATGTTCACCCGGCGGCCGCGCCCGCGGGCCTAGCCGCCCCATGCTTCTATCGCCTTGACTTGTGCGTTTAAGACGGCTTAAAGAGGGTGTATGACGCGACTTCTCATGGCCAACCGTGGAGAGGTGGTGCTCTGGGTGTTGCGTACCGCCTAAGAGCTCGGCCTGGAAACGATCCTGGTCTATTCCGAGGCCGACCGGCACATGCGCTACCTGGCCTACGGCGACGAGAAGGTCCAGATCGGGCCGGCGCATGCCTCCAAGAGCTATCTTAACGTAGACGCCATCATGAGCGCGGCCATCACCTGGAAGGCCAACGCCATCCATCCCGGCTACGGGTTCCTTTCCGAGAACCCGGTGCTGGCCAAGCGCTGCGAGGATGCGGGCATTGCCTTCATCGGGCCGTCCAGCACGGTGCTCAAGACCATCGGCAATAAATCGCGCACCAAGGAAGTAGCGCAGAAGCTCGATATACCGACCATACCCGGATCGTATGGTTTTCTGGCCGACGTGGACCACGCCGTGGCCATGGCGCGCGACATCGGCTATCCCGTGATCTTGAAATCGCTCTACGGCGGCGGCGGGCGGGGCATGAAGGTCGCCTATGAAGAGGCCCAGCTGCGCTCCCAGTTCGCCAACGTGAGCAGCGAGGCCAATGCGGCCTTCGGCCGCAGCGAGATCTATATCGAACGCTACATACCCTCCCCCCGGCATCTCGAAATCCAGGTCCTGGCCGATGCCCACGGCAATATCAAGATCCTGGGCGACCGCGAATGCTCCATCCAGAGGCGACATCAGAAGGTCATCGAGGAAGCGCCGATCCCCAACATCCCGGAAAAGGTGCGCAGCGATATCTGGGCCTGGGCACGCAAGATCATGGCTTCGCTTGAGTTCGAAGGCCTGGGCACGGTGGAGTTTCTGATGGACCAGGACGGCGTCATCTATTTTCTTGAGATCAACGGCCGACTCCAGGTCGAGCACCCGGTGACCGAGATGATCACCGGCATCGATATGGTCAGGGAACAGATCCTGGCCACGGCCGGGTCGCACATCGACAGCGCCTCCCCGCCCATCAGCGGCCACGCAATCGAATGCCGGCTCAATGCCGAGGATCCCTCCATGAACTTTATGCCCACCAATGGGACGATCAGCGCCCTGCACCTTCCCGGCGGTCCGGGGGTGCGCGTGGATACGCATATCTTTAGGGGCTGCGAGATCACGCCCTACTATGACCCGCTCCTGGCCAAGCTGATCGCCCACAACACCAATCGCAAGGGCACG
>JBDKSM010000030.1:0-13293 GCA_039680665.1 Syntrophaceae bacterium
GCGGCTGCGGGCGGAGATTCGAAATGGATCAGCTCCGAGGCCTCCCGGCTTAGGGTCCATACTTGGCGCAACGAGTTCGATTCCGTGCTGGTGGGCATCGGGACCGTGCTCAAGGACGACCCCCTATTGACCTGCCGGATCGAAGGCGGCCGTGACCCCTTACGGGTCATCATCGACCAGGAGCTGCAGATCCCGGCCCAGTCCCTGTGCTTGGGAGAGCGCTGTCTGATATTCACCGCGGTAAAGCCGGAGAAGCGTCCGGATCTGGCGGCCGGCGGCACAAAAATCGTACACCTGGACGCCCCGGCACAAGGTACTCTGGACTGGTCCGCTATGCTTGACCACCTTGGGTCACTCGGTCTGCATAGTCTGATGGTCGAAGGGGGAGGGGGGATCTATTCCAGCCTCCTGAAGACGGATCTGGTCGATGATCTGCGTATCTTCCTGGCCCCCAAGCTTCTGGGCGGAGGGATCCCCCTGATCGACTGGGGCAAGCCGCAACGGATCGATCAGTCGCTCGAACTGGTCGTGGATGTGGTGGAGATGTCAGACGGCGATGTGCTCATCACGGCCCATAGGGAGGGATAAGATGTTCACCGGCATAATCGAGGCGATCGGAGAATTGCTGGCACTGAAGTCCCAGCAGATGGGCATGGTGCTGGAGATCGAATCCGGGCTGGACCTCACGCACGACAGCCTGGGCGACAGCATCGCCGTGGACGGCGTCTGTCTGACCATGACCGCCAAAAAGGGCGGACGGTTTACGGCCCTGGCCTCGGCCGAGACTATTCAGCGTTCCACTTTGGGCCAGCTCAAGCCGGGCGCCAGGGTCAACCTTGAGCGGGCGCTCACCCTGTCCACGCGCCTGGGCGGTCACCTGGTGCTGGGTCATGTCGATACGGTCTCATCCATCCGTGAGAAGGGCATGCTGGGAGAATCCCTGCGGCTGGTTATCGAACTGCCGCAGGACTTTGCCCGCTATGTGATCGCGAAAGGATCGATCGCCGTGGACGGCGTCTCATTGACCGTCAATGAGATGAGCGTTCAGACGTTCACACTCAATATCATCCCCCATACGCTTGCATCCACTTCCTTGACACTCAAGGGGCCAGGTGCTAGGGTAAACCTCGAATTTGACGTAATCGGCAAATATGTGGAGCGTCTCATGAAGAATGATGCTCCACACGATAAAGCGTGGGAAGAACTTTTGAAGAAACAGGGATACATGTAAAAAAAACCTTAATCCGCATCAGAGAATATGTGTCCGCGGGTGTCAAGGAAAGAAGGAGTAGAGATGCCAAGCTGTTCTGTTGAAGAAGCCCTGAAGGAATTGAAACAGGGTCGCATGATCATCCTGGTGGATGATGAAGATCGAGAAAATGAGGGCGACCTGACCATGGCCGCCGAGTTTGTTACACCCGATGCCATCAACTTCATGGCCACGCATGGGCGCGGCCTCATCTGCCTGGCGCTGGATCCCGTCGTTGTCGATCGATTGGGTCTGGACCTCATGGTCAAGAATAATACGTGTCCCTTTGGAACGGGTTTCACCGTATCGATCGAGGCCCGCCAGGGTGTTACGACCGGCATCTCGGCCGCCGATCGTGCCACTACGATCCGGACTGCCATCGATCCTTCCTCCAGACCGAAAGATCTCGTCAGTCCGGGGCACGTGTTCCCATTGCGGGCGCGCGATGGTGGGGTTCTGGTTCGGACCGGTCAGACTGAAGGTTCGACCGACCTCTGCCGCATGGCCGGTCTCAATCCTGGGGCCGTGATCTGCGAGGTCATGAAGGATGACGGCACCATGGCGCGCAGGAATGATCTGGAGGAGTTCGCGCGCGAGTTCAACCTCAAGATCTGCACCATCGCCGATATCATCGCCTACCGCATGCGCAACGAGATCCTGGTGCGCGAGGTGGTACGGGCCAAGATGCCCACCAAGTGCGGAGACTTCGAGCTGGTGGGCTTCGAGAACGATATCGACCATAAAGACCACATCGCCCTGGTCAAGGGCAAGATCAACCCGGATGAACCCACCTTGGTGCGCGTGCACTCCGAATGTCTGACCGGCGATGTCTTCGCTTCCCGGCGCTGCGACTGCGGCGATCAGCTGACCCGCGCCATGCAGATGATCGAGGAAGAAGGCAAGGGCGTCATCGTCTACATGCGGCAGGAAGGCCGAGGTATCGGTCTCATCAACAAGCTCAAGGCCTATCATCTGCAGGAGAACGGCATGGATACGGTGGAGGCCAACGTTCAGCTGGGTTTCGCACCCGACCTCAGGGATTACGGCATCGGAGCGCAGATCCTGGTACACCTGGGGGTGCGCAAGATGCGGCTCATGACCAACAACCCGAAGAAGATGATCGGCCTGGAAGGCTATCAGCTCGAAGTCGTCGACCGGGTTCCGATCGAGATCGAACCCTCGGACGTGAACATGCATTACCTGAAGGCCAAGAAAGAAAAAATGGGGCATATCCTGGAGGTGGTATAGATGGCACGGTTGATCGAAGGCAAGCTCCTAGGGGTTGGAAAACGGGTTGCGATCGTGGCGAGCCGATTCAACGAATTCATTACCGCCCGGCTCATTGAAGGGGCCATAGATGCCCTCCAACGGCATGGAGTCAACCCTGAAGACGTCACCGTCTATCGCGTGCCGGGTTCGTTCGAGATCCCGCCGGTGGCCAAAAAAGTTGCGTTAAGCGGCAAGTTCAACGGCGTGATCAGCTTGGGCGCCGTGATCCGGGGCGGAACACCGCATTTCGATTATATCGCCTCCGAAGTCACCAAAGGCGTGGCGCATGCCGCCCTGGAGGCCGAGGTGCCGGTTATTTTCGGTGTCTTGACCACCGACTCAATCGAACAGGCCATCGAACGGGCAGGCACCAAGGCGGGCAACAAGGGCTTCGACGCCGCCATGAGCCTCCTGGAGATGATGGACCTTTATGCCCAGGTCTGAAATCGGACGATGAAAATCCGATCACGGGCGCGTGATGTGGCGCTCCAATATCTGTATCAGGTCGACATCACCAGCGACCACTCGGACAAGGTCGTCGAAGCCTTTCTGGCACACTTTGTCGACGACGAAAACGTCAAGCCTTATGCCCGCGACCTGATCAACGGGGTTTTTACGAACCTGCCGCACATTGACCGCCTGATCGATCAGGCGGCCGAGAACTGGAGAGTCAGCCGCATGAGCACCACCGACCGCAATATCCTGCGCATTTCGGCCTATGAGCTCACCTGTCGCAGCGACATTCCCTTCAAGGTGGCCATCAACGAAGGCGTGGAGCTGGCCAAACGCTTCGGTTCCCCCAAATGCCCGTCCTTCGTCAACGGCGTCCTTGACCGGGTCAGACTCATGCATGCCTCGCGCTCGGAGGAATAACTTACAATCTCATGGAGACACGCCGGTGAAGATCCTGATCCTCGATCCCGTAGGCGGGGCCAGCGGCGACATGATACTGGGCAGCCTCATCCAGCTCGGCTGCCCGCAAGAGTTCATCTTATCAGCGCTCCAAGCGGTCCAAGCCGGGCCTTTTAAAATGCGGCTTAATGATAAGAGCGTGCACGGCATCCAGGCCGTTGACCTCGGTTTCAAGATCAAGCCATCCAAAACCACCCGTACCTATCGTGACATCCGGGCCTTGATCACCGAATCAGACCTCGACCCATCTATCAAGGCCTGGTCCCTGGAAATCTTCGAGGTCCTGGCCAAGGCGGAAGCCGTCGAGCATGGCGAAGCGATCGATGACATCCATTTTCATGAGATCGGGGCCTTGGACTCCATCCTCGATATTGTGGGCATCAGCGCCGCGTTGGCCTGGTTTAATCCGCAGAGCGTGTATATGACCACCATCCCGCTCGGTGCGGGCCTTACCACGTCCATGCACGGCACGATCCCCCTGCCGGCGCCCGCCACCATGCAGATCCTTGAGGGATTGCCGGTAAGGTTTACGGAGGTCCAGGGCGAACTCGTGACACCGACCGGCGCCGCCGTGATAAAGACCTTGGCGAAGCATGCGCCCATCCCCGAAGTTCTTGTCAAGTCAGTGGGATACGGTTGCGGAGACAAGGAATTCAAGGACTGGCCGAACCTCTTTCGCAGCATCTTATGTGAGACACCCATACCTGCCGATGAGGTCTTTGTCGTTCAGACCGATGTGGACGATATGGTGCCGGAAGAATGGGAAGCGGCGCTGGCACGCATCATGGAGTCAGGGGCCCTGGATGCCAATCTGACCCCCCGTATCATGAAAAAGGGCCGCCCGGGAACCGGGTTAACGGTACTGGTGAGCAACGAGAAGCTTGAGCACGTCATCAAGACCGTGCTGCTGCACACCACCAGCATCGGGCTGCGTTATTATCCGGTGCGGCGTGCCGTGCTCGCGCGCACGGAAAAGACGGTGACGACCCGTTATGGAGAGGTGGGTATCAAAGAGGTGATCGACACACAAGGGCGGATGCGTCGTAAGGCCGAGTACCGCGATCTGAAGCGCATCGCCATTGAGCGTAATATACCCGTAGCGCGCGTGCGACGGGAGATCGAGGCCGATCTGACAAGCGGGCAGGATGACGATCTGCCGCCGCCTCCCGATCAGGAGTTGAAATGAAAGATATCCTGGATGCCTATGCCGCCGGCACCATTGATGACGAGGAGGCACGGCAGAGGCTTCTCAAGGTGTTTTACGCTCACGGCGAGGAGTTTCTGCTCGATCTGCACCGGGGGGAACGCCTCGGTTTCCCCGAGGTGGTCTTGGCCGAGAGCAAGAGTGTGGAGCAGGTCATCCAGGTCACCCGGCAGATCCTTGAGGCCAACGGCCAGGCCTGCATTTCGAATATGTTGCCTGAACAGGTTGAGGCCCTGCAAGCGAACTTCTCGGAGAAACCCATACGTATCGCCGGGCGGTGCATGACCATCGGAGAGGCCGCCGACCCTCTGGGTTGCGCAGGCATCATTACCGCCGGCACCTCCGATATCCCCTACGCCCGCGAATGCGCCCTGGTGCTGGAGTTTATGGGTGCCAAGGTCCTGACGGCCTATGACGCCGGGGTGGCCGGTATCCACAGGCCCTATGTGAGTCTCAAAGAGATGAGTCAGGCCCAGGTAATTATCGTGCTGGCGGGTATGGAAGGGGCACTGCCGACGGTGATCGCCTCGATTACGGATAAGCCGGTCATCGCGGTCCCGACCGAGGTCGGATACGGCATCGGAGGCAAAGGCATCGGCGCCATGATTTCCATGCTCCAGACCTGCGCCCCGGGCGTGCTGGTCGTCAACATCGGCAATATCATCGGAGCGGCGGCAGGGGCGGTAAGAATCCTGCGCGCCATCAGGAAGGATATATGATCGACACTATCATAGAAGCCATTGCGCAGAAAGAAAAGCTTGCGGTAATGCTTTCCGGCGGCCTCGACAGTGCCGTGCTCGCCAAGCTGGCCCACGAGGCCTTGGGCGAAAAGTCCCTGGCCATCACCATCGAGTCGCCCATCGTCGCTTTCAACGAGATTGAAGATGCCATGAAGATCGCCCGCGAGATCGGGGTGGCGCACGAGATCATACCCATGAACGAGCTGGATGACCGCGAGTTTGCCACCAACCAGCCCAACCGCTGTTATATCTGTCGCAAGCTGCGGAACCGGGCGGCGCGCGAGGTGGCGAACGAGTTTGCCATTGAGACGCTGGCTGACGGTATAAACCACGACGACCTCAAGGATTACCGTCCCGGGAAAAAGGCCGCGGATGAGGATAATATCTGGCATCCCTTTGTGGAGCTCAAGTTGAGCAAGCAGGCTGTCCGGCAGCTGGCGCGCGATCTGAAGCTCACACTCTCGGATAAGCATTCGGAGGCCTGTTTGTGTTCACGCATCGCCTATGGCGTCAACATGAACCAGGATCTGCTGGAGCGTATCGAGAAGGCCGAGACCTTCTTGAAGAACGTATGCCAAGGACCTTTGCGCGTGCGCTGTCTGCCCTATGACCTGGCCATGATCGACGCCGCCGACCAGGAAGGCGTCATGCGTTCTAAGGACAAGATCGTGAGCGCATTGCGCGAATTTGGTTTTGCCTTTGTCTGTCTCGACCTGGAAGGCTTCGTGAGCGGCAAATTGAACCGTATCATCGCATAGCCGAGCCTTGCTATTTTTAGCGACGGGTCTTATTATGTATTTCATGGTATAACTCATCTTTAGGTGAGGAGGTATGTATGGAAGTAGACGTCGTGAAAGCTTTCCAGGCCCCCATGACCGATCAAACTTGGGTCAACAAGGTTGTCATCGGCGGTTTGGTGAATATCGTGCCGATCGTCAATTTCATCGCCATCGGCTACGGTCTGACCTATTTTGCCGGTCTGTGGAACGGGAAAGATGTCGAGCTGCCCGAATGGCGGGACTGGGGTGGACTTTTCGTCATCGGACTGAAGGCCTTCGTCATCATGCTGGTCTACATGATCGGGGTCATCATCTTCGGGGCTTTGAGCATGTTTATGGGGGGCATGCTGGGCGGCATTCTGGCCTTCATCATCTTTCTGGCCGTGATGTTCCTACTCCCCATCGCCCTGCTCAGATTTGTGCAGGAAGGTTACAGCATCGCGCCGGCTTTTGCCTTCCAGGAGATCTATGCCATGGCACGCGCAAAGATGGATGAGTATATGCTCGTCTATGCGATCATCGTAGGCCTTAGCCTCGTCCTCGCGGCGATTACCAGAATTCCATTGCTGGGCTGGATACTGGGGTCCTTTGCTTTTTTCTATCTGTCACTGTGTTTTTATAATCTTATGATCATGGTTTTCTCAACCGAAGATGAGTTGGAAGACATGGGAACCGTCGATCCCGGCACGAAGAATGGGTAACGCTTAAGCCCGCCGCTATTTTTTAAGACCTTTTACCTTGAAGCTTTCCGAGCAAAGTCCCGGGTACTGGGAACCGGTGATATCCATGCCTTCGGCGTCGACCAAGGTGCAATCGATCTCTTTGAGCAGCGATTCGAGGAACTTTATGTCGCGGAAGGTGGCGCCCATGAAGGAAGCCTTGGTAAGGTCCACACGTTTAAACGTGGTATTGAGGATGCGTGAGAGACCAAAATCCGAGCCAGACAAACGGCATTCTTGAAACGTGCATGAATCGATCAGACAGAACAGCAGACGCAGATTCGTCAGATGCGCCTGCTGAACATCGAGACCCACCAGGGGGGCGTTGATGAACGCGCTGCCGGTCAGATTTACGGATTTGAGACTCTGATTTTTCAGGATAACCCGGATGAACTTGGAATCCAGAGCGGTAAGGCGCTCCAGGTTGCAGGTGGACAAATCCATGTCGGATACCTGCACATAGGAAAGATTAGCGCCTCTGAGATCGGTTTCTTTGAGGATGGCCCCATCGAGGGTTATACGTTCGAGATGCGCCTCCTGCAGATTGGTGCCGGTGAGATTGGCCTGAGAGAGATCCGAACCCCTGAGGTTGGCGGCGCCGAGGTCAAGGTTGGAGAGGTCGAGCCCACGGAGATTCTCGCTTTCCACGGCCCGGCCTTCGGAAACATAATTCAATAATTTCTGGGCGGTCATGGTATACATATTATTTACCCAGAAGGTCCTCGATCTCTTTGCGCATGCTGAAGGCATCCTCCTTGATCTGGCCTTCGGCCAGGGAGAACTTGATGACCGAGGACTGTACCTCGATCAGCTTTCTCCGGCCGCCGATCTGTATGGCGGTGCCGCCGTAGGCCGCCCCCGGGGCATAGATCTCGCCGGAATAGGTCCGTTGAATGCGCGCGGTGATTTCGTCCACGGTCTGTTGTTTGGCGAGGATCTCGGTGCGCACGTAATTGATGGCCTGCAGGATCTTATCATACAGCTGCGCCTGCTTGGGGCTCAGTTGTCCCTGGGCCTTGATGGCCCGCATCTTCAAGAGCGAAGACCGGAACTGCTGGAAATCATCGATGCGGCGAAAGATCTCTTCCACCAGACCCGTACGCACGTGTGACAGATTGGGATGCGAACCGATAATGATCTCGGTATTGGCCGAGGCATCTTGCTTGCCGATCATCTGGGAATAGATCCATTGCTCGGAGGATACGGCGCCGCCCATGATCCATCCCGATGGATTCTTGACCAGAATCGGTCCTTCGGCGATAACCTCGCTGTTCTGGATATAATCTTCCACCACGATGCTGCCCTGGGCGCTCACGGTCGCGTCCTGGATGAACTTGAGCGCGATATCACGCCCGGCGGTGATGGAACCCTTGAGCACCCCGCCCGCGATCTTGACGTCCCGTCCGGCCGAGAGCGTTACATGGCCGACGCTCATGGCGATGGTAAGGTCCTCGCCGGCATGCACCTCAAAACCGTCGCCGACCTCGCCGTTGACGACCACCGAACCGATGAAACGGATATTCCCGGTCGAGGCGTCGACCAGATCGACCGTATACGTATGCTCGACGATGACTTTTTCACCATCAAAGGTGACCATGCCGCATACGGTAGCGTTCATGCGTGTACCGTCTTCGGAGATCTCAACATTGGTGCCTTTGGGCATCGTTACGGCATTGCCGTCGGTGGCAGGTATGGGCTCGCCTTTCACCGATGTGCCGTAGGTGCCTGTCAAGGCGGGGATAAGCTCGCAGAGCAAGTCACCCTGGTTCACGTTCTGAATGATATTCAGGTCCCACAAATTGACGCGCCCGGCGGCGTCTTCCTTCAGGTGCACGCTGGGCTTCTCTTTGGAGAAATGAAAGCGCACCTCACCGTCTCGGCCCGCTATCGGAGCGGTGCCTTCGGCCACGAGAGCCCAGGTATTTAGGTGCTTGGTCCTGGCGATCTCTATAAGGACATCGTCCTTGACGCCATGCGTGATGCCCGCCTCGTTCAAGGCTGAGCGCAGGTCATCCACCGCGACTTCGAAATCCTCGTCCACGAGTGGGATGATCTGCAACTGGGCCGTCAATCCGTCCTCGGATACGGCGGTCTCGATCGTATAAGGCTTCTCATCCACACCTTTCTCTTCGGAATTTTAAAGGAAATGGTTTAGCAGTGCCTGTTTATAAGCCGCCAAAAAAGGGAACCCTGAATATTACATGGTAATTACTTGAAGAAAGGTGGGCTATTTCTTGAGACCAACGATCTTGGCGGCTTCTATGATCAGGCCGGGATAGCGGCTGCCGCTGACATCCATGTTTTGGATGCGCGCCAGGGTCATATCCACGCCAGTCAGTCTGGAATCCCTGACCTCGATGGTATTACCGCACATGCCCACGAATGAGGCATACGAGAGGTCGCATTGGTTGAACGTGCAGCGGTTCATGCGCGAGAGCATGAAGCTTGTGGCGGTGATATCGCTCTGATCAAAGATGCAATCCTCAAAGAAGCAGAAGAAGAACTTCATGGATTTCAATGTGGTGTGTGAAAAATCGATGCTTTTCAAGGTGCAGTAGATCAGCATGGATTCGGACAGGTTGGAGCCTTTGAGGTCCTGGTCGCTGATCCTGACACCGCAAAATTGGGAATACAGGGCGGTTAGGACATAGATTTTGGAGGAGGTCAAATCGGCATCCTTGAGCGTTACCCAGGATAGATTGGACCCGCTCAGATCGGTATTGCTGAAAAAGGCTCCATCAAGCTTGGCGCGCGAAAGATTCGTTCCCCGCAAGGCCGTATCGGTCAAATTGGACTCGCTTAAATCAGCGGTGCTTAAATTCGTCAGGGAGAGGTTTACCCCTGACAGATCGAGGCCGCGCAGGTCCGCTCCGTCGATCGGCAGTCCCTGATCAAGGGCCTCTTGTAGGCTTTGCGTATTATAGCGTACCATGGCGGTCCTTGGACAATACTGTCTTGATTTCGGGTTTGACGGTATAGGGCGCTTCCTTAAGCTGGCCGTCTATAAGACTGAACTGGGTGGCCGTCCTGGGGGTGTCGATATGCAGGCTGGCATTGCCGATCTGGATGGTGGTTCCTTCATGGACCGTGCCTTCGACATAGATGAATCCGCCGTAGACCTGCTTGACTTTTTCCGTAATCTTCACGATCTCGTCATCCGTGGCGACCATGTGCGTTTTCAGCCGGTTCATGGCCGAGAGAATTTTGGCATAGAGCGCCTCGTGGTCCTTAGAAAGATCGTATTTCTGTTTCAACCGTCTGAGCTTGACCAATGAGGAGTAGAGCTTCAAGAAATCCTTGACCGAGGTATAGATGTCCTCGACGTAACCATCCTTCTTCTTTGACAATCCGGGGTCATGGCCGACGATCAGCCATACCGGTACGGGGGCTTGCTGGCTGCCGATGGAATGGGCGTAGATCCAGGTCTCGGATGATACCGTCGAGGAGGAGATGCCGCCATGGGGGTTCTTCACGATCAGCGGCCCGGTGGCGTTTACCTGGCCGCCTCGGATATACTCCTCCACGATGATGGTGCCCCCGGCGCTCACCTGGGCATCCTGGATGAACTTCAGCTCTACATCGCCGCCGGCCGTGATGAGCCCCTTTTGGCTGCCCAGGATGCCGCCGTTGATTCTGATGTTGCCCTTGGCCTCGAGAATCACCGGACCGACGCTCATGGCGATGATGATATCGTGGCCGGCATGGATTTCATAACCATCGCCCACTTCACCGTTGACGAGAACCGTGCCGTTGAAATGGATGTTCCCGACGCTGGCATCCAGGACATCCACGACATAGAGTGGCTGAACATGCACATTGATGCCGTCCCATGTCACCATGCCGTCAATGGCGGCTAGAAGTTTGCTGCCGTCCTCGGATAGCACGACGTTTTCCCCTTTGGGGATACGGGGAGTCTTGCCGTCCTTGGTCAGGACGGCTTTGCCGTACACGTTGATCCCGGGGGTGCCGCGCAGCGCGGGCTGGAGATCACAGAGACGATCGTCTTTCTTGACATTCTGGATTAGGTTGAGCTCGCGGAGATCGATCGTGCCATCTTTATCTTCCTTGATGCGACGCTCGGAGTCATCAACGGGGAAAAGCAAAGTGATGGTTCCGTCGATGCCCGGAACGGGTTCCTTGCCGTGCGCCACGGTGACCCATTCATTGAAAACACGCTGACTTACGATCCCCGCGATGACGGCGTCATCGACGCCGTAGGTGATACCGGAGTTTTCAAGAAAAAAATCGATTTTGTCCGCCGCGAGACGAATGGCATCCAAAGCAAGCGTATCAACAGAAGGCACCAGTCGGATATTGGCCAACATCGCGTCGGGCTCAACGCTTAATTCGATGGTATATTCATCAAGGATATAGTCACCGGGCACATCCAATCTTTCGGCAAATGAGAGTCATTGCTTAACGATTATGATAGGTCATTACCATGCACAAGCCTTTTTGCTTGACTGTTGCAAGGTCTTTCATTAGCAATGGCCCCAGGAGAAAAGTGCATGCAGAGTCTGAGGGATATAGCCGCCTTGGAGATTAAAGGTTTTCTGGCAGAAGATGAAGGAAGGCGGCTGTACGAGCTTGCCCGCGAAGCGAGCCCGCTCGGGCCTTGTCTGGAGATCGGTTCATACTGCGGCAAATCCACCGTATACCTGGGCCTCGGGTGTAAAGAGCGCGGACAGATCCTCTTCTCCATCGATCACCACCGCGGTTCGGAGGAGCAGCAACCCGGACAGGAATACTATGATCCCGAGCTCCTTGATACGGTTTCCGGCCGCATCGATACCTTACGGCTTTTCCGCGCAACTCTTGAAAGAGCCGAACTCGAGGATACGGTCGTGCCGATCGTTTCAACCTCGGCCGTGGTGGCCCGTTCCTGGTCTACACCCTTGGGCCTGGTGTTCATCGACGGGTCGCATGCCTTTGAGTCGGTCTTCATTGATTACAGCGCCTGGTCCTCGCATATCGCTCCGGGCGGAATACTGGCCATCCATGACATCTTTCCCGATCCCAGGGACGGCGGCCAGGCCCCCTATCTTATCTACCAGAAGGCGGCCGGTTCGGGATTATTCATCGAACAGCCGCGCATCAACACCTTGGGGATTTTGAAGCGGCGCAAACCAGGCGATCTGGAATAAGGATCCGTGCTTGCTATCCTCTATCGGCGATGAGATATGCGCTTACGAAGCTGTGCAATGAATCACCATGCCATGGTGGGTGAGAGGACATGATCATACTATTCTGGATTGGTTTCCTTACCATAATCAGCGGCCTGCTGGCTTTAGACCTTGGCGTTTTCCACAAGCAGGATACTGAACCCAGCGCCAGGGAGGCTTTGGGGTGGACTTTCGTATGGGTGCTGGTAGCCTTAGTCTTCGCAGGCTTCATTTATGGCGCCTACGATCAGCACTGGTTGGGTATCGGTCTGTCCGGAAACGGCGCCGTGATCGATACGGGTAGAGAAGCCGCCGTGCAGTATCTCACCGGTTACCTAATCGAATACACCCTTTCCATGGACAATATCTTTGTAATCGCCCTGATCTTCAGTTTTTTCCATGTGCCGCCGCGTTTTCAGCATCGCGTTTTATTCTGGGGTATTCTGGGAGCCATCGCGATGCGCGGCGCGATGATCATCGCTGGCGCCGCCCTGGTGGCCCGTTTTACCTGGATAATGTATCTATTCGGGGCCTTCCTCATTTTTACCGCGCTCAAGATGCTCTTCAGCACCGGCGAAAAGGTGGACCCCGAGCACAGCTGGGTCATCAAGACCACCAAACGATTCTTCTCGGTAACGCATGCCTTCGATGGACACAACTTTTTCACCCGCCTGCCGAATGGCCGCAGGGCCGCCACGCCACTGTTCCTGGCCCTCGTTTTCGTCGAAAATACCGATGTCTTGTTCGCCATGGACTCGATCCCGGCCATCTTCGCGATTACCATCGACCCCTTTATCGTCTTCACCTCCAACATCTTTGCGATCATGGGGTTGCGGTCGCTTTACTTTGCCTTGCAGGCCATGCTGAACCGTTTTCATCTCCTGAAGTACAGTCTTGTGTTCATACTGGCCTTTGTGGGCGTGAAGATGCTGATCACCTACTTCAACATCCATATATCAGCCCTGTCCTCGTTGGGGGTGATCGCCGTGGCGCTCAGCCTCGGCGTAGCAGCTTCACTATGGGCCACGCGGGGCGGGGCTTCATCGCGCTGATTACTCGGGGATAAATGCCGCCGGACGAATCTCGACCAGGCGGATGGCCTCGACCGGACAGGCCGCGTGGCAGACCCCGCAGCCCATACACTGCTCATCGAGTATCTGGTAGCAGTCGTTTTTTTCCACCACGGCCTTGTAGGCGCAGCGGTCCTGGCAGGCTCCGCAGGCCGTGCAGAGTCCGGGATCGATCACGGCCTTGAAGCG
>JBDKSM010000031.1:0-55672 GCA_039680665.1 Syntrophaceae bacterium
CTGCGGCCTCGGCGGTTTGCGCCCCGAAACCCTGTCCGATTTCATGGCGCGGGTCCCGGGCATCGCGCGCATGCGTAGCGCAGGTATCGTAACGGCCATGCGCCAGCTCAAGGGAGACTTAAGCCCCAAGGCCCGGGACAGGCTCGAAGACCTGTTCGCGCCTTCCACCACGGTTTCGGTGGCCTATCGGGGCTGCATGCTCTGCAAGGAGCTCTATGACCGGGGGGTCCTGCGGGAGCTCAACGGACAAGACACGCCATGAAGCGGACATACCGCCGTCCATTTTTAACATTGACATCTTGCGCTTTCACCCTCATGTCTCATGGGGGAACCAACGATACTTCCGCGAGAGGAGACCAGTATGCAGCTGCCCCACCTACTTGCACCGATCACCATTAACGGCATGACCATCAAAAACCGGGCCGTGATGCCGCCCATGGGCACGGGCTACGGCAACGCCGACGGCACGGTCAGCGAGCGCCTGGTGGCCTACCTGGAACAGCGGGCCAAGGGCGGCACGGGGCTCATCATCACCGAGGTCTGCGCCGTGGATCCGCGCGGTAAGGGCTTTCCCAACGAGATCGGGGGCTGGAAGGACGAGCTGATACCCTCACTGGCGCGCATCCCTCAAGCCCTGCACCGCCACGGGGCCAAGGCCGCGCTGCAGCTGCACCATGCCGGGCGCGAGACCTTTGAGCTCGCGGCCGGGGCCATGCCCGAGGCGCCCTCGGCCATACCGAGCGTCATCCTGGGCCAGCCCTGCGAGGCCATGAGCCTGGAGCGCATCGCGGCCATGATAAAGGCCTTTGCCTTAGCCGCCGCACGCGCGCGCTCGGCGGGCTTTGACGCCGTGGAGCTGCACGGCGCGCACGGCTACCTCTTAAACCAGTTTCTCTCGCCCTTTTCCAACCAGCGCGACGACCTCTACGGCGGCAGCGAGGAAAACCGCATGCGCTTCGTGCTGGAGATCGTGGCCGCCGTGCGCCGGAAGGTGGGCGACGACTTCCCGGTCTGGATCAGGGTCTCGGCCGATGAGCTGGTCAAGGGCGGCTATGACCTGGCCTTCATGCAGCGCCTGGCGCCCAAGCTGGCGGCCGCCGGGGTGAATGCCATCCACTGCTCGGTGGGGGTCTATTCCACGCCCGGCAACCTGGCCATCGCCGGTATGGATACCGACCCCGGCTTCAACCTCTTACGCGCCAGAGCGCTTAAGTCCGTAGTGGACGTGCCCGTCATCGGCGTGGGCCGCATCAATGACCCGCGTCTGGCCGATGAGGCCATCGGCCGTGGCGACGCCGACCTGATCAGCTTCGGCCGCCAGCATCTCACCGACCCGGACTTCATCAACAAGGCCGCCGCCGGAAACTACGACGATATCCGCTGGTGCACGGCCTGCAACCAGGGCTGCATCGAGCGCCTGAGCTTCGAGATGAAGTCCGCCACGTGCAGCTTCAACCCGGAGTGCGGCCGTGAATACAAGGGCGCGCCGGCCAAGGCGGAACCGGCCAAGCGCGTATGGGTCATCGGCGCCGGCCCGGCCGGTCTCGCGGCCGCCATGGCCTCAGCCGCGCGCGGACACCGGGTGGAGGTCTTCGAGAAAGAAGACGCGCCCGGCGGACAGCTGCAATCGGCCAGTAAGCCGCCGCATAAAGCGGTCTTCATGGACTGGGTGAAATGGTCGCTGCGTCAATTGGAAAAGTGCTCCGTACCCATGCACTACCGGCATACCGTGGGCGCCGATGAACTCAAACAGCAGCGGCCCGAGGCCGTGATCCTGGCCTGCGGCGCGCTTCCGGCCACGCCACCTATCCCCGGCCTGAAATTAAAGATCGTCGCGGACGCCCGTGACGTGCTCACGGGCAAGGTCGCGCCGAGCGGTCCGGTGGTCGTGCTGGGCGCGGGCTATGTGGGCATGGAAACCGCGGACTTCCTGCTGGCCAAAGGTCTCGCCGTCACGGTGTTGGAGCTGCTGCCGACACCTCCGGTTACGAAGCTCACGGCGCACGGCTACTGGCTGCACAAGCGCATCAAGGATGGCGGCGGAAGGCTCATCTTCGGCGCGCAGGTTGTGGCGATCGAAGATGCCGGCGTGCGCTACCGCCGGGCCGAAAGCGAGCACGTGGAACCGGCGACCCTGGTTGTGACCGCCATGGGCGCCAAGTCGGAGAACACCCTGCAGGCCGTGCTCAAGGACCTGTCCATCCCCTTTTCCCTCGTGGGCGACGCGAAGAACCCGCGCCGCATCCTGGAGGCCATCCATGAAGGCCACAAGGCCGGCAGCGAGATCTGAGAAAGCTCAAAGTCCCGCATCCAGGCGGGCGTTCAGATAGTCGATCAGGCGCTCGGCCGCCCGGACCACGGCGGCGTGCATGCCCTGACCCAGGCAGGCGCTGTGGATCTGGATGCCGATCATTGCCGTCGCGCTTCCGAGTTCCTCCTCGATCAGGCGCGCCAGGACCGGCAGGGGGAAGGCATGCGTGCTGATCGAGTCCCGGGCGACGTCATGCATGGCCAGGAGCCGCACCGCGCCTGCTTGCGCCCCGAAATCGGCCGCGTCGATAAAGACCGTTTTGGCCGGGTTCAAGCTGATGATACGCTCGATACAGTTCTCGGGTCTGTTTCCGGCGTCGATGATGAAGGCATCCGCCCGGGCATTGCGCAAGCGACCGGCGATGAACGTCGCGGCCCCATCGTCGCCGCGCCAGGGGTTGCCGACCAGGACATAGACGGTGTTGCCGGAGATCTCCGGCGCCAGGGCGGCCTGTATCTCGGGGGTAAGCTCCGTGCTCATTGATTCTGGAGATACACCTTGAGGAAGTGCGCCGAGCATGAAATGCAGGGGTCATAGGCCCTTACCAGCATCTCCAGGGCCAGGGTGATCTCGGCCTCGCTCTTGTGCAGGATGACAGGCACCAGGGCGGCCATGTCCTGTTCGATGTTGTTGACGTTCTGGGCCGTCGGGATGACGCAATTGGCTTTCACGATAGCGCCGTGCGCGTCGGTCTCGTAATTATGGAACAGAATCCCCCGCGGCGCCTCCACCGCGCCCACGCCGTTGCCGGCGCGCACGGGGAGCGTGCCTTTCTCGTTCAGGCCCACCAGGACGCGTTCGGCCTGGTCGATGCCGTGCTCCAGGAAGTCTTCGACAATGCGCGTGGCGTGGTCCAGGCATTGGACGCTCTCGATCACCTGCCCCACGGTATTGAGGTACGGGTTGTGCACTGGCGGTTTGAAGCCCAGGGCGGTAGCGGTCATCTTGGCCGCGGGCTTAAGCTTGTCGAAATTCAGGTTGAGCCGGGCCAGCGCGCCCACGGCATAGGATTCCCGGTTGAAGCGCGCGAACTTGGCCGAGGAGTGCGGGACCGTAAATTCATTGGTCACCCGGCGGTAGTCGTGTTTGTCCATTCTTGGACCGTCGCTCGAACCGATATCGCCGGACAGGAGCGGATAGTCGGGGCCGTCGTTCACCAGGGCCACGTACTCGGTGGCGCGTTCGAACTCCGGAAAGCTTAACGTGAGGGCCAGGTCGACCGTGGCGTCCATATCGGATTGCAGGCCTTTCAGGAGCGTCTGCATGGCGGCCAGGTCCTTTTCGGCGGGCAGCTTGGTGAAACCGCCCGCGATGCAGGCGATGGGGTGCACATGCCGGCCCACCAGGATATCGCACACGTCATTGCAGATCTTTTTCATACGCAGCGCCCTTCTGACGGTCTTGTGATGGGTGCCGATCAGGGACTTGAAGCTCCCCACCCCCAGGAGATCCGGGGCCGCCAGCAGGTAGATGTGCAGGATATGGCTGTCCAGAATTTCCATGTCCAACAACAGCTCGCGCAGCTTGATGGTCTGGGGCGTGGGCGTGATGCCCAGGGCGTCTTCGGCCGCCTGCACCGAGACCAGGGTATGGGCGCAGGCACAGATGCCGCAGATGCGCGAGGTGATGTGCTGGGCCTCGAAGATTGAGCGTCCGCGCAGCATCCCTTCGAAAAAGCGCGGAGCCTCGACGATCTCAAGCAGGCATTGCAGAAGCTTGCCGTTCTGCGCGTCTACCACGATATTGCCGTGGCCTTCCACGCGCGTCAGGTACTCCACGTTGATCTTCACGGTCTCAGGCATGCTCGTCCAGCTCCCGGCAGGTGTTGTACATGTCCATTTTCCGCACGATGAATTCCAGAGGTATGCCGTACATCTCCAGCACGCTCCGCATGGCATTCTGCGCCGGATTGGAGACCATGCCACGGCAGCCGTAACAGATATTGTCGTTGTTGATGCACCACGAGTTGCAGCCGGCGCGGGTGACCGGACCCAGGCAGGCAATACCGCGTTCGTACATGCAGACGTTCTCGTTGAGCTTGCATTCCACGCACACGGCCGCGTCCGGCACATGGTAGGGCACGCCCGCCAGCACGCATTTCAGAACCTCGAGAAATTCCGGCGGGTATACCGGACAGCCGTGCACGAAATAGTCCACCTTGACCGCCTGATGCACGGCCCGGGTGGCCATGGTGGGGTAAGCGTCGGCGGCGCCGCCGTACACGTACCCGCGGATGTCGGGCAGCTCGAAGTGGTTCTTCATGCCGTTGACCCCGCCGATGGTGGCGCAGGACCCGTAGGCGATCAGGATCTTCGAGCGCTGCCGAATCCGCTCGATGCGCTCCAGGGCATGCGGCGTGGTGATGCTGCCCTCGATGACGGCGACATCGTAGATTCCATCCCATTTTTCGCTCATGACCTCACGAAACTCCACCACCTCGATGATGTCCAGGAGGTCCAGCAGCTGCTCGCCCAGATTGGCCACCTGGAGCTGGCAGCCCTCGCAGCAGGCGAAATCGAAGAAGGCCACGTTGGGTTTGGTGATCATCTAAATCGCCCCCCTCAAATTTTTGATGCGGTCGTAACGGAAGACCGGCCCATCCTGGCAGCAGTAGATGTTATGGATCTGGCAATGGCCGCATTTGCCCAGGCCGCATTTCATGTGCCGTTCGAGTGATACCAGGATCTGACTCTCGGGAACACCTTTGGCCAGAAGCTCTTTGATCACGTATTTGTACATCACCGGAGGGCCTACGATAATGGCGAAGGTGTAGTCGGGATCGATGGTCTCGCCCGGGATGAGGGTGGTGATCGCGCCCACATGCCCTTTCCAATCCGGATCGGCCCGGTCAACCGTGCAGTGAAAGGATACATCGATGCGGCTGCTCCACAGATCCACCTCGTCACCGAAGAGGATGCTCTGCGGCGTGTTGCAGCCCAGCAGAATGGAAACCCGGCCGAAGTCGCGCCGGTTGTCCATCACATAGTTGATCAGCGAGCGCAGCGGCGCCAGTCCCAGGCCGCCGGCGATCAACAGGAGATCGTGCCCTTCCAGGATGCCGACCGGGAATCCCTTGCCGTACGGCCCGCGGATACCGAGGGTGTCGCCAACCTCGAGGTTGTGCATGACCGTGGTCAATTTGCCGATCTTGCGCACGCATACCTCGAAGCCCTGTCGCCGGGTGGGCGAAGAACAGATCGAGATCGGCGCCTCGCCCGCGCCCAGGATGGATACCTCCACAAACTGTCCCGGGTCATGATTGAGTGCTTCGCCGCCCTCCAGACGGATTTCGAACAGGTGTTCCTTGTCCGTCAGCACCCGCTTGCGCACGATCGTGGCCGGTTTTACCTCAAAGGACGAATCCGTGATGAGCACCTTCTCCATCTTCATGGGACCACCTGCTTCAAAGCCGCGATGGTCTCCTTGAGATTGATGCGCGCCATGCAGGTCCGGCTGCAACGTCCGCAGCCCGTGCAGTAGTAGCGCGCGAAACGATCGTTGTGGTACTTGAACTTGCGGTAGAAGCGGTGGCGCTTGCGGTCGGCGCGTTCGGCCCGGAAGCTTTCGCCGCTGGCGATCTTGGCGAAGGGCTCGTTCTGGCAGGAGTCCCATACCCGCACACGGCGGCCCGAGCGCAGATCCAGGTTGGGGATGTCCTTGACGTCATAGCAGTAACAAGTCGGGCAGACATTGGTGCAATTGCCGCACGACAGACAGCGGTTGCCGATTTCCCGCCACACGGGGTGATCGAAGCCCCGTTCGAACAGCTCCGGGATCTCATCGCGTTCGACATCCACCTCGTTCTTAAATATCTCCTTTTTCCTGGATCGTACGGCCTGCAAGGCCTTGATATGAAAAGACTCGGCCGGCCTGAGAAAGTCCATGTCCTCTATGAGTTCTTGACCCGCCAGGGTCTGGATATGAATGAGGAACGCTTCTCCAATGTCGGTAAAAAACAGATCATACCCCCCCTTGGGCAGATCGTTGCCCATCAGGTGGCAGCTCGCATATTCGTCGCAGTAATCATTGCACTCCAGGCCCATGATGAACACACGGTTCTTGCGGAAGAGGTAGTGCAGGTCCTTGGGCCGGTCCGACAGGACGATGTTCAGGCACTGAATGCCCGCCAGGTCGCAGGTATGCACCCCGAAGATGACGAGCGAGGCGAACTCCACCACCACGTTCAGGGTCTGGCCCAAACGCGTGTCGTACTCGATCAGGGTTTCATGCTGGGGCATAAAATATTTTTTGGGCGGCAGGATCGTGGGTATGTAGGGAATCGCTATCTGATCGCCGTTTTCGACCTCGTCAAAGACATAGCGGTTGTAGCCCCGATGCACCGGAGCGACCACGGGATGCCTGGCGCGCAACTGCACGATGAAACTGTTCAGTTTATTCTTGTCCAGAACAACATTATCCACGTCGCTTAACCTTCCGGGAGAGATGAATGAATATATAGTAGTCGGTAAAAATCAAATTGCAAGTATGCCTCCCGATCGATAAACATCGCTTGGGGGGTCGTGATTCCAGGGGGCCCGAAAAAGCCCGAAGGCCTCATTTTACCTCGATGTCGCCAATGGCCGGGAGTACGCCCATCGAAAATCACACGGTCAATGCATTCATCGTCCGAATCTTAGGCGCCGTGGCAACAACGCCTTTTTTGCCGACAGCGCCGTTGTGCTGGTATTGATGCGTAGGCCTTACAGAGTCCCGGCGGGCCCCAGCAGGTTCTCGAAGGTGTAGGGCCCAAGGGTATAGGCCACGACATAGATGATCTTAGCGTTCGGCTTGTCGTAGATCTCCATGACCGGGACCCTGGTATACTGACGGGCCTGCATATACTCAGCGAGCTTAGGATACACGCGCAGGGTTCCCAATACGATAGAGATATAACCCTTATAGGGCAGCTCGGCCACGACGCACTGCGCTTCCGGAAACTCTCCCACCAGAAAGTTGTCTCTCAGTTTTTTGATCTTGTCGTCCGGTACGTTCTCCACGATACAACCGGCAATGCTCCGCAGGTTGGCGGTTTCCACGGTCTTGGGGTTGTCGTAAAACAGTCCGAAGCCCTTGCCGGCAAAAATTCCATCCTCGCCCAAGAGCGTGCCGGAGACCCTGTCCACGATGCTGGCGGTCTGTTTGTACTCGCCGAGATGCTTCTCATAGACCAGCACATAAGGACCCATTTCCTTTTCCGTAAAAACGACCGGCGCAAAAAGACCGTAATATGCCAGCACCAGTAAAGCCACCGCCGCCACGATTCCAATAATGGTCAACAATCTGCCCATGTTCGCCCCCTTATCAATCATTCCAGCGCCCTCTGGCCGGACGCGGATCCATCATCATACGGCTATCATGATTTTCATTGTACCATGTACGAATCGGGTCTGCAAATACTCACCCGCGCCTAAGTAGGGCGGGCGGTGAAAGGCGGATGGCTATGTTGGGCTTGACATAGCGGCCATTCCTGCTATCAATTTATAACCAAATTTTTTTTTGGAATGCTCTGCCATGAGGGGAACATTTTCCATGCACACGATTTTACGGTTCTGCGTCAGACACCCATACGCGGTCATCACCCTTATCGCCCTGATCACGATCGGCGCCGCCCTCCAGATACCCAAGATCAGGGTGGACCCGCGGGTCGAGATCTTCGTGGATAAGAACAATCCCGTACGGGTTCAATATGAAAACAACCGCGACGAGTTCTCCCAGCGCGAAGAGACCATTGTCGGGGTCTGGGGCGGCAATATCTATACACCCCAAACCTTGGCCGAGATCCGGGACATATCCGAAGCAGCCCGGCGGATCCCGTTCATACAGGACATCAAGAACATCCTGAACATGGATTATATCTCGGGCAGCGCTTCGGGCATCGATGTCGCCCCGCTTTCAGCGGACGGAGAAGTGCCCGCGACTCCCGCCGAACTGATGACCTTCAGGGAAAAGGTCGCGTCATGGGATTTTTTCAAGGGCTCGTTCGTCAACGCGGACCATACGGGATCGCTCATCTACATGACCATGCGGGAAGGCACCCAAACGGATGACCTGATACCGATCTACTACGATCTGCGGCGGGTCGTGGACCGGGTCCAGCAGCGATATCCGGGCTTGAACGAGCTTTTCATCACCGGCGTCCCGGTGGTCAACGCACTGACCGGCGATTATATGCTACGCGACATGAAGGTCTTCGTGCCGATCGTCAATCTGATCATCATCGTCACCCTGTTCATCTTCTTCCGCAATCTGCGGGGCGTGGTACTGCCGCTCGTCACCGTAGGCATATCCACGACCTGGACCTTCGGCGTCATGTCGCTGCTAGGCTGGCCCATGACCCAGCTCACCAGCACCTTGCCGGTCCTGCTCACCGCGGTAGGCACCGCCTACGGCATCCATGTGCTGGAGAGCGTCTTATCGGACGCGGCCGAGGGCAAGCGCGGCAAGCAAGGCATCATAAACGCCGCCCGTCGGGTGTACCTGCCGGTGATCATGGCCGGCCTCACCACTATTGGCGGATTCCTCTCGCTTCTGACCACCGCGGTCGTGCCCATCAAGCAGCTCGGCGTGTTGGCTTCCTTCGGAGTTTTCGCGGCCCTGATCATATCGCTCACCTTTATCCCGGCCGTGCTGTCCATCCTTGATTCCATGGGCCGGGAATTCATCCCCCAACATCATACCCGGCATGACGTGATCAGCCCACTGCTGAAAGGCTTTACGCACCTGGCCGTCCACCGTAGCTCGGCGGTCCTAAGCGTGTGCCTGATCATCATATTGTTCTCCGTGGCGGGCATGTTGCGTCTGCGCGCCGACATGGACCCGATCACCTATTTCAAGAAGTCGAGCCCTATCCGCATCGCCGACGATTTTCTCAACGCCAAGTTCGCCGGGACCTCCATGCTCAATGTCGTGGTCAGGACCGGGAACGCCGACGACATCAAAAACCCGGCCGTACTGCGGCGCATCGAGCTCCTCCAGAGCCGCTTGAACGCCATCGAGGGCGTGGGCAAATCAATGTCGATCGTTGACCTGATCAAGCGCATGAACCAGGTCATGCACGACGACGACCCGCGCTATTACACCATCCCGGACTCCCGCGAGCTCATCGCCCAGTATCTGCTGCTGTATTCCTTCTCGGGGTCCGATGAAATCGAACGTTTCGTGAACCACGACTACCGGAATGCCCAGGTCATCCTGGTCATCAAATCACAGGGCGGGGTGCTGGCTGAAAAGATCTTCCAGGAGATCGCGGCCTTCAACCGGGAGTTGCCCCGCGGATCCGGGATCTCGGTCTTCGCCACCGGCATTTCGGCCATCACCCGCGAATTCAATCATATCGTGATCCAGGGGCAGATCTCCAGTTTCATCCTGGCCTTGATCCTGGTAATCCTGGTGACCATGCCGATCTTCAAATCCGCAAAACTCGGGGCCTTCAGCATCCTGCCGCTGCTCATCCCGATCCTCTTCAACTTCGGGCTCATGGGTTTCACCGGCATCACGCTCAATGCCGCCACCGCACTGATCGCTAGCATCACCGTGGGCGTGGGAATCGACTATTCCATCCACTTCCTGTCGCGCTACCGCTATGAGCTTGGATTACAGGTCGATGTCCCCACGGCCATCGCCAACGCCATCAACACCACCGGTCGGGCCGTCATGTACAATGCCTTGGCCGTGGCGGCCGGTTTCAGCGTGCTCATACTTTCGAAATTCGTGCCGGTCATGCAGTCCGGGATGTTGACCGCCCTGGTCATGATCATCTCTTCGACCGCCGCGCTCACGGCCCTGCCGGCCGTCATCAACCGGTTTCACCCCAGAATCAAGGCCGCATCCGGCGCTCAATCCGCCGGTCAAGTCTCTTAAGGAGGAAGCGATGAAAAAACGACTATTGTTTGGTGTGTTGGGTATGTTTACGGCCGTGAGTCTGTGGCCGTCTCCGGGAGTCTGCGCCGAGGCTTTAAGCGCCTACCAGATCGTCAAGAAATCCGAGGCCCTCATGGACCAGGCCAAGGACAGTAAGAACGAAATGCTCATGACCCTGATCGACAAGCGGGGCAACAAGCGCGAACGCAAGCTCTTATCCTATGCCAAGAATTATCCGGACGGCTCGAAGAAGGCCCTCATCATCTTCGAAGCGCCGGCCGACGTCAAGGGCACCTCTTTCCTGGTGTGGAGCAACGAGAAGAAGGACGATCAGCAGTGGCTCTATCTACCGGCCCTGCAGCGCGTGCGCCAGGTGACCAGTTCCAGCAAGGGCGACAGTTTCATGGGCAGCGAGTTCAGCTTCTACGACATGGGCACGCGCAACTTGGACAAGAACACCTACAAGCTGCTCAAGGAAGAAGCCGTGGACGGACAGGCCTGTTACGTGATCGAATCGATCCCTAATGAGGCAGAGTTCTACGGCAAGGTGGTCACCTGGATCCGCAAGGAAAACTTCGTGCCGGCCAAGATGCAGTTCTATGACACCAAGGGTGCGTTCCTGAAGGAAGGCACCATGACTAAGATCATCTCGATCAAGGGCATCAACACCCCCACCCATATCGAGATGAAGAATGCGCAGAACGGCCGGGCCACCATCCTGGATCTGAGCAACATCCAGTACGATTCCGGTCTGTCCGACGACATCTTCACGCAGCGCTACATGCAACGGGGCAGATAAGGCGTGAAACGACTGATCCTCTTGTGCGCCTGCGTCCTGATTCCCTCCCAGGCCCTGACCTGGAGCTACCCTGTGGGGTCCACGGACATCGGCGTAAACGGCTATCTGGAAGGCCTGGGCGTCTATGCCCTGGACAATGATACCGCCAAGGAGGATCCGTCCGCCCTGCTTTCGCTGACGGCCAAGGCCGACTTCGCCACATGGGGCGCCTTCAAGCTCACCCTCAAGGGCGACTATGACGGCAAGATCCATGATCCCAGCCATGACCGTGTCTTCGCGCCTATCGAAAAGGTCTACCGTGACAACACGCCCGCGCTGACTCTCGATGAGGCCTATCTCGATCTCTTCACCGGCAAGGCGGATCTGCGCATCGGGCTGCAGAAGTTCGCCTGGGGCCGACTGGACGAGTTCAACCCGACCGATAATCTCAATACCGAGGACATGACCGATCCGGTGCTCAGGGAGGAGAGCGAACGCAAACAGGGGGCCTTAGCCGTCAAGGCCGACATCTACACCGATATCATCAATTGCGAATTGGCCTGGATACCGCGTTATCTGCCCTACCGCCTGCCCATGCCGGACGAGCGCTGGTTTCCCCCCGTGCTCAAGGTGCCTGACGCCATTGAGACCAACAGCGTGTTCGGATCCGTGCCGGTCACGGCGACCTACGCGGACATAGATCTGCCGGCCTTCACGCTCGATAATTCGGAGGCCGGTGTGCGCCTGTCCCGATCCATCGCCGGCTGTGAGCTTTCGGTGAGCTATTTCAATGGCTATGACAACATGCCCGTCATCGCGGTGCCGACCGAGCTGGTGGTGGAGCTGACGGATCCAGCCGCCCTTAAAACCAGCATCCAGGGCAATCTGACCGCCAAACCGCAGCTCAAACGCATGCAGGTCTATGGACTCGATTTTTCCACCACCCTGGGAGGATTCACCATCCGCGGGGAAGGGGCCTACTTCAAGGATAAGTATTATGTCCGCACGGCCGAGAGCATCTATCCGGAAATCATCACCACCAAACTACAGCAGGAGCTCATGGAAGAGTTCCTGAATACCTTCTATGCCACGGGTCAGACAAGACAATCCTTCCATCTCGATCCCGCCGTGGCGATCAAGAAGGACGCACTGAAGTACGGCCTGGGCATCGACTACGTGCGCGGCGACGCCACCATCTCGGCGCAAATCATCGAGGAGCGCGTCCTGGATTATGATGACGACAAGCCCATCTATTTCATCAAGGGCGGCTACGACACCATGCTCTCGCTGGCCTACAAGCAGTTCTTTCTCCAGAACACTTTGGAGCTGAATCTTGGCGGGGCCTATGATTATACCTTCCATCACTACCTCTTCCAGCCTTCCGCGGTGTACGGCTTCACGGACGCGATCAGGGCAACCCTGGGCGTGGTGATCATCGCGGGCAAGGACCCCAATTCGCTCCTGGGCCAGTTCAGGGACAACGATGAAGTCTTTGTAAAGCTTAGGTACAGCTTCTAAGGATCCAAACGAGGAAGCGGCCGATAACGGTCGATGCACGAACGCGATGAAGGGGTGAAAGCCCGTTTGTGTTGACCATCCAATTGTGGTAGATAACATCCGTCATGGACATGCATGGGGCCAAGATGAGACGGATTCCAGCTGCGGCGCCTTTGAAAAAGGACATCAGACACGCCTGGGAGCGGTTCATTGCCACCGGCAAGGTTCCTCCTGGGGTGATCCGGAAAGAGGTCCTGGCATCGTGGCGGCGCTGCCGGGAGCTAGGACTCGATCCGTACACTCAGACAATATCAGCCGCCTTTGCCGAGGATGAAAAAGGACGCATCCTTAAAGACAACGCGGCCCTGATTGCCACGGCCCGGCCCTTTCTCATGGGCATTTTCGAGCTGGTCCGAAATCTGGACGGGGTGAGCTTCCTTACCGATCAGGATGGGTTCATCCTCGACGCCCTGGGCGCGGGCTTAAGCTGGGAGTTCTGCCAGATAAAAAACGCCGTGGTGGGCAGCAGCTTAAACGAGCGCTACACCGGCACGAGTTCCGTGGTCATAGCCCTGCACGAGGACAAGCCGTTTCAGATGATGCCCGGAGAGCAGTATCTGGAATCCAATCATATCGCCACCTGCGCCGCGGCGCCGATCCACGACGAAACAGGACATATCATCGGTTGTCTGACCATCACCGGGCCGGATGGGATGCAGGAGAAGCTGCCGCATGCCTTGGCCATCGTCACCACGGTCGCCCACGCCATCGAGAGCCAACTGGGCCTGAAAAAACGGTCGTACTCCCTTATCGCCGGTGAGCACCTCAAGACGGCCATGGGAATGATGTCCTCGGGGCTTATTATCCTGGACCGCGAACACCGCGTCACCAATATCAATCCGGCGGCCGAAGGCATCATCGGACATACGCTCGACGAAGTCGTCGGGCATGATCTCCGTCATTTCTTTAGACACGCAGAGATCCTCTCCGCCCTGGAGCATATGCGGGAGCTCCATGAAGAGGAACTCTTCCTCCAGGAATTTAAGGGTACACCGCGCTGCATCGTGAGCATCAAGTCCATTCTGGATCAGAACGGCCGCTTTATCGGCAATGTCCTGCACCTGCGGGAGGTGCACGCCATTAAGAAGATGGTCGGCAAGATGGCGGGATCGCAGGGCCGCTATACCTTCGATGATATCCAGGGCCGCAGCCCTCAAATACAGCAGGTGATCAATCTCGCGCGCACCATTGCCTTAAGCCCTTCCACGGTGTTGATCTACGGCGAATCGGGCACGGGCAAGGAGATGCTGGCCCAGGCCATCCACAATGCGAGCGATCGCTCTCAGGGACCTTTCTTCGCGCTCAATTGCGCGGCCATACCGCATGATCTGATCGAGAGCGAGCTTTTCGGCTACGAAGCGGGAACCTTTACCGGCGCGGTGCGCGGCGGCAGATGCGGCAAGCTCGAGCTGGCCGAAGGGGGGACCCTGTTCCTGGACGAGGTCAACGGCATGAGCCTGCACATGCAGGCTAAGCTGCTGCGCGTGCTGGAGGAAAAGGAGTTCCTGCGCCTGGGAGGCTCGCGCTATATCCCTCTGGATGCGCGCATCATCGTGGCCACCAACAAGGATCTGCTCGAAGAGGTGGGGGCCGGCACCTTCCGCGGCGACCTGTACTACCGGCTCAATGTCCTGGAGCTTTCCATCCCGCCCTTGCGTGATCGCACGGGCGATATCGAGCTGCTCGCGCACCTCTTTATCCAGATCGTGAGTCGGACCCTGGACAAGCATATCCAGGGCATCACCCCCGACGCCCTGGAATTTCTCAAGCGCCGTGCGTGGAGAGGCAACGTGCGCGAGCTCAAGAACTGGGTCGAACGCGCCGTAAACCTGGCGCGTGGACCGCTCTTAACCCGCGAGGATTTCCCCGCCGAACCGGACAGGATTGATACGAACCAGCCGCAAGACGCGGTCGCGCCCTCCCTCGCGCTTGCCTCCCTGCCCCAGGTGGAACGGCAGACTATCCTCAGGGTGCTGGAAGAGTGCCGGGGAAATATAACCGAGGCATGTCGACGGCTGGGCATCGGCCGCACTACGCTGTATCGTAAGCTTAAAAAATACCATCTCCTTATCTCGCGCACAGATGTGGTGCAATGACCCGTTTCAGTATGGCACATTGTTCCATTTTGGATCATTTTATGTATGTGTCTGACCGCCCCGCGCCACGGCTCTTTTAGTCCAGAGACGAGCGGTCGCACTGGGTTTCAAGCCGATAATGGGCGCGAAATCCTCGTATGGCATATAAGTTGCATTTTGCAAATATAAATAAAATAAAGGAGGTATTTCATGTCGGCACCGTTCAGTGATTTCAAAATGAGGGGTTTACGGTTTCAGTACTGGTTCACGGCCCTTGCCGCCACGTCGTTGGGACTGGCCATCATGTTGTTCCCGCGCTTCACGGAAAAGCTCTTCATGTGGAAGAAGCAGGATGACATTATCTTCGGCATCAGCGGGTCCGCATACTTCGCGTTCGGACTCTTGTCGCTCTTAGGCCTGAAGAACCCCAAGAAGTGGGCACCCATCCTGCTGCTCCAGTTCACCTACAAGATGGCCTGGTTCATCTTCGTGGTGGGCGGCCTGATCAGAAGGCGCGAACTGGACGTGCGTTCTTCCTGGGCGTTGATCGCGGGCTATGCGGCCTTTGTAGCGGGCGATCTCTGGGCCGTGCCCTTCGGTTACCTGCTCAATAGCAAAGCAAACTAGGCAATCAAACAGGAGGACGGACCAATGGAAAAGTTTGACGTGGTATTTATCGGAAGCGGTTGCGGAGCCGCGCCGGCGGCGGGGAATCTGGCCCAGGCCGGAGCCAAGGTATGCGTGCTGGAGCGCGGGACCTGGTGGGGGGCTTTGCAGGGCAAACAGCCCTACCCCGAGGGTTTGATCGAGCTTCTCAAGCACCTGCGCGGCCTGGGCTGGAGCTCGCCGCATATCAAGAAATACATCAACATCAATAAGAAGGCCGGTCTGTTGGAGGCCTATATCGTCAACGGCTACACCATTCTTATCCCCTGCGGCGTGGGCGGGGCCTCGCTGGTCATCGGCGGCTTCCTGGACAAACCGCCCCGCGATATCTACGACCATTATCCCAAGGAAATCACCCAGGCGGAGATGGCCAAGCACTTCGACAATGTCGCCAAGGTGGTGGAGCCGGCGCATGCCGTAAAGAACACCTGGTACATGGACGCCATCGACAAGTCCTGCGAGCGCATCCCCGGCATCACGGCCCACCCCCAGGATGCCAGCATCTGGTGGGGCAGCGGACCGGATAAGGACGAAGAGCGCGTCAACGCCTTCGGATGCCGGCAAAAGAACAACGACTACAGCGGCAACGAGCTCACGGGCGACAACCGCTCCTCCAAGAACAGCATGGATATCACCTACCTACAGCTCGTTCTCAAGCACGGGGGCGAAATCAGGGATCTGGCCGAGGCCACCGGTATCAGGAAGACCAAGGCCGGATACATTGTGGACTATGTGGATCTGAACACCGGCGCCAAGCAATCGGTAAGCGCCGCCAAGGTGGTGGTGGGCGCGGGCGCCCTGAACACAGCCAAGCTCCTGTTCGCCTCGCGCGCCAATACCATCGACGGGCTGCCCAAAATCAGCCCCAAGCTGGGCTACAAGTGGGGCTTCAACGGCGACCGCATCGGTCTCAAGCTCGTGCCGCACGCCAAGCTCGAACACGGCAAGAATCCCTGTCTGTTCCGCTACCATGAGATCGCCTCTGATAAATACGATTTCGACTTTCACCAGTTCGCCTGCTCGTCGTCGGTTCTGGAATGGCTGCCCTGGCCTTTGAGTCTGCTTTCCCAAAAGACCATGCCGTTCCTGGCGCTGGCGCGCGAAGACCCCATCGGCCGCATCTTCCCGGCCAAGGACGTGGTGGATATCTACTATCCTTCGCAGGACTGCCACCGCCGGGCCAACATCGCCCAGAAGAAGATCGCCATGGAGGTTGATGCCGTCGGCAAACCCATTAGCGAAGACGAACGTCAGAGGAAGCTTGCCAAGATCGAGCGCACCGGAGCCTGGAAAGGCATCGGCTCGGTCCATCCCACGGGCGGGTGCGCCATGGCCGAAACCATCGACGAAGGGGTCATCGACCACAAATGTGAGGTCTTCAACTATCCGGGCCTGTTTGTCTGCGACGCCTCCATTTTCCCGATCGCGCCTTGCTGCGGACCGCATTTCTTCATCCTGGCACACTCGGACCGCATGTCCAAGCTGATGATCGCCAAAGAGAAATAGCTTTTAGGAATAAGCACAGAGAATCATGAGCACCCATGCGTGAAGCGTTTTGCATCATGATCGAGAGCTACGTTAACAACTGAGAAGGAGAAGAATATGATCAAGGAGCTTTTATTAGAACAGAAATACGATCCAAACCTGGAATATGACGTGATCGTGGTCGGCACCGGGCCCGGCGGGGGCACAGTGGCGCGCGAGATGGCGCTCAAGGGCAAAAAAGTCCTGATGCTGGAACGCGGCCCCGAGCAGCAGTGGCTCCAGCAGAATACGGTCGGTTGGGCCATGATGATGAACAACCTGGGCATGAACTTCAGCAAGGAGTGGACTGCCGTGGCCATTCCCAATGTCTACGGCGGCGCATCCAACCTGACCTGCGGTGTTGCCGGACCGCCGCCCGAGAAGTTCTTTGCCGAAGCGGGCATCAAATTCAACGGCGAGATCGCGGAGGCTAAAAAAGATATCTGGGCCAAGGAACTGCCCGACAATCTGGTGGGTAAGGATAACCTGCGCATGATGGAGGCCGCCAACGAATGCGGATTCGGTTGGACCAAGATGCCCAAGATGATCGACGCCAGCAAGTGCATACCCGGCTGCTCCGACTGCATGCTCGGCTGCGCCCGGCGCGCCAAGTGGACCTCACGCGTCTTTTGCGACGAGGCCCTGCGCAATGACGCCGACATCATGCTCTACACCAAGGTAACCGACGTCATCGTGGAGAACGGCAAAGTGGTCGGTGTCAAAGGAACCCGTCTCGGCAAGGAGATCAAGGCCTACGCCAAGGTCGTGGTGCTCTCCACCGGCATTTCCAATGTCGGCATCCTCAGAAATGCCGGCATTCAAGAAGCCGGTCGACAGTTCGCCATTGACGCGCTGGTATTCGTGGGCGGCGTTGCCCCCGGCACCACCAGCGTCAGGGCCAACCCCATGGCGGTGGGCACTCTGGAGGACTGGGAGGATGGTTTCATCATGACCGAGACCGGGCCCAACTGGGCTTCCTACGCCATGGAACTCGCCATGGGCAAGCCCAGTCAGTGGTGGCGGTTCAAAGACACCCTCAAGTACAGCTGGATCATGATCAAAAGTCAGGACGAGGTGGGCGGCGAGATCTTCCCGGACAAGCGTTTCTTCAACTTCTCCAAGCCCATCAGCAAACAGGATCGTCAACGCCTGGACATGGGCATCGAAAAGGCCAGGAAGATCCTGCTCAAGATGGGCGCCAAGGAAAACACGATCCATGCCTTACCGCCCATCGGCGCTCATCCTTGCGGGACCTGCCCGGTCGGCACCGTGGTCGACTCCAACCTGGAAACGCGCATCAAGAATCTTTACTGCTGCGACGCCAGCATCATGCACCGTTCCATGGGCCTGCCCGTGGTCTGGACCGCGGTCTCACTCGGCAAACGTCTCAGCAAGCACTTGAACGCCACGGCATTCAAGAATTCCCAATAACCCCGGATGTCTCAAAGGGAGGGAGATCCTTTAGCTCCCTCCCACCCGAGGTTGTATGCGTAAGACGCTTTCCTGGCTGCTGAGTCTATGGTAAGTGATTTTTGTGGCGAGCCATGGCCAATGTCAGATGGAGACGCAGACATGGAACATGTGACCCCGCCGGTATGAAAACTTGATATGCGCGATCTCCGGCGGCCGTCAACCCGGCCTTTACCGGTGAGATGACGCATGCAAAAAAGGAGAACGCATGAAAGAATCGACCCGCATCATGTTCAAGAAGCACGGGTGGAGAGTCGACCGTGCAATTCACAATTATATTTACTTCGCATTTTATTATCCCTATGTGAAGATCGTGCAGCTGTTTCTCATCCTGCTTAAGCACCTGACCTGGATCAAACCCCTTCAGTACGTGGGTGATATGGCCTTCAACCGCTACCACGGTAAGTTCATGTCCCTTGAGGACACCGAGAAGATCTTCACCCTGGATGAAGACATCAGCGCCGTTTCCAGTGCCAACAAGCGCATCATCCCCCGCAAGTACGCCTTTAAAATCCTGTTTCAGGAACCGGACTATATCGCGGTCATGGACTGCCCCTGCAAGAAGGCCTATGGGGCGGCGCCAGAGTTCATCAATTCCTGCCTGGCCGTGGGCAAAGGGGTGGCGAGCTTCTGGCTGGAGCACGGCGAAAAATACCACGCGCATAGAATCACGCAGGCCGAGGCACTCGATCTTATCCGGCGCTTCCGGAAACAGGGACACATCACCCAGGCCTTCTTCAAGGTGGCCACGGGCGGCAGCAGCGGGGTGATCTGCAACTGCCATCCCGATACGTGCGTGAGCCTCAAGGCATCAAGCATAACCCGGCATATCCGGCCGGACCTTTCCCAGAGCATCGAGTCGGGATACTCGGTCAAACATGCTGAGCAGAAATGCACCCTGTGCGGGACATGTGTGCAGAGCTGCCATTTCGGCGCCGTGAAGATCTCCGATGGTTTGTGGAGCTATGATGCAAAGACCTGTCTGGGATGCGGCCTGTGCGTGGAAAGTTGCCCAAACGAGACGCTTTCGCTCTATGTGGATGCCGGCAAGGCGCGGCCCTTGGACATGGATGACGTTCGCGAAAATCTCGCCACCACATGACAAAACATCGGGGGGAAGCCCGTCAAGATTCGAGGCATTGATTATCTTTCTCGAATATTGACGCCCCCCCTCTCAGGGAGAGTCTAACGCAGAAAAATGGATGGAGCGGCAATGAGATTATCGCATGAGCAGATGCTGGAGGTCGCGCAGTATGCGTTTACCCGCATGGACGGCGCCTGGTTTCTGGCCCTGGCGAAAAAGTTCGGTGTTCAAACCGCATGGGAAATGGACGTGGAGGCCTGGAAACAACTCGCCTATGTCTTCGGGAAAAACATCCGCAAAAAGTACTTCCCCGACCCGGTCTGGCCGGAAAGCTTTCTGGAAGCCCTGGATATCTTCAGCCGGGTCTTGAAGATCGAGGGTCGGGAGATCTCAGTGCAGGGCGAGCAGATCATCATCCGCATCACCGACTGCGAAACGCAGAGGGCCATCGCCAAGGCCGGGGTCGCGGATTGCGGTATCGTGACCGTGCAGACGTATAAAGGCATCATAAACGGCCTGTTCGATCGAACCGTGGAGGCTCACGTGGCCCATACCAAAAACCTCAAGCACGGCGACGAGTGCTGCGAGGTCGTCATCTCCAGGCTTTAGCGCTTAGTCTGAGATCATCCCTCATCCAGGATCTGCCTGATCTTGCGGGACAGCTCGGCCAGGTTGAACGGCTTCTGGATGAAGCCCTTGCAACCGCCTTGCATGATCTCTTTGGCTTGCCCGTCGAGACTATATCCGCTGGAAAGCACGACCTTGATCGAGTGGTTGCTGCGCTTGAGCGCCTCAAAGGTTTCACGCCCCCCCAGATCGGGCATGACCATATCGAGGATGACCAGGTCGATCTCCCCCTTGTGCTGATCGTAGATGTGCAGTCCCGTTCGGCCTCCGGAGGCGATCAGGACTTTATATCCCAGGGCCCTGAGCATTTCCGACCCGATCTCGAGGATCATCTCCTCGTCATCCACTAAAAGGATGGTCTCCCGCCCCATACGGACTTCTGGTTCCGGCTGGGGCTCGATCTCACAGGGTCTGGCGGAGGCCGGCAGATGGATTATGAAGGTCGTACCGATGCCCTCTTCGCTCTCCACCAGAATGAAACCGCCGTGGTTGCGGATGATGCCGTACACGGACGCCAGCCCCAGACCGGTGCCCCGGCCGAGCTCCTTGGTGGTGAAGAACGGTTCGAAAACACGCGCCCGCGTGGCCTCGTCCATGCCCACCCCGGTATCGGTGATCGCCAGCACCACGTATTTTCCCGCTTTGAGGTTGTGGGGGGCCACCTGCTCAATGTCGAGCTCGGCGTTCTCAAGCGACACATACAAATCGCCGCCGCCGGGCATGGCCTGCCAGGCATTCACATAAAGGTTGATCAGGACCTGCTCCATCTGCCCACGGTCCACCTCCACGGTCCACAGATCGGCCTGGGCCTTGTGGTGGATGCGGATCTCCTTCTTGGTCCGGCCGAACATCTGGGAGCTCTTGTGGGTAAATTCCGCCAGGTCCGTGGGTTTGACCTCATACTTGCCTCCGCGGGCAAACCCGAGCAACTGCTTGGTCAAGTCGGAGCCGCGCTGTACGTACTCCTCGATATTCTTCAGTCGATCGTGAACCGGATCGGCCGCGTCCATCTTCATAAGCAGGAGCGAGACATTGCCCAAGATGCCCATGAGCAGGTTGTTGAAGTCGTGCGCGATCCCGCCGGCCAGGGTCCCGATGGCCTCCATCTTCTGGGCCCGCATGAGCTGTTCCTCGATCACCTTCTTTTCGGAAATATCGATCAGGAAGCCCCGGCGGCCGGCGAGCCTCCCGTCACGATAGATGCAGGTCGTGCTCACCAGGGCCGGGAATACGGTGCCGTCCTTACGCCTGACCATGTACTCGTTGAGACCGGAATTCTCTCCCAGGTCTACCAATCTGGCGTTCGCCAGCGCGCGCGCATGGTCCTCGGGCATAATGACATCCAGAATGCCCAGGCCGTGATAGACTTCCTCCTCGGTGTACCCGAAGCGTTCCAGCGAGATGCGGTTCACGAACGTGAACCGCCCGGCGGCGTCGATCTCAAAGACCGACTCCGGCAGCAGCATGGCCAGGTCGCGGAAACGCTCCTCGCTCTCCTTCAGGGCCTGTTGGGCCTTGTTCCTCTCGGTAACGTCCCGCCCTACCCCCCTGAACCCGGTCACCTTCCCCGCGGCATCCTTGATCGGTCCGATAGACATCTCGATATAGCGCCTGCTCCCATCCGGCCGGATGATATCCTCGAAATACAGGCTCTTGGCTTCGCCGGTGCGATAGATCTCGTTGAATGTGCGGTAAGCCTGCCAAGCGGTTTCAGGAGATGTATAGACGCGGTAGTTCATACCCATCAGCGCGGAGCGCGGATAACCATGGTCGCGGCATAACGCATCGTTAAAAAAGGTGTAGTTGCCTTTCAAGTCCAGTTCAAAATAGGACTCATCCATGGTTTCCAGGATGCTACGGTACTTTTCTTCGCTCTGGCGCAGGGCCTCCTCGGCCTGTTTGCGTTCGGTGATGTCGTTGCCGATGGAAAGGATTTCGATGAGCTGTCCGTTATGGTCCTGAATCGGCTTGTTGCTCCAGCGTATCCATACGCGGCGCCCGTCCTTGGTAATGTTCTCATTTTCATTATCGCTGAAACGCTCGGGATCGCGCCGGATATCATCGATCATACTTACCAAGTTACGACCCGATGACTCCTTCTCAGGGACAATAGCGCCTACCACGTTCCTTCCGAGGAGCTCCTCCGAGGCATAACCAAAAAACCTGAGCCCATATTCATTGATATAGGTGATATCCCCGGATGTATTCCATCTCAACACGACGACGCGGGAACCCTCCACCAATGTGCGATATTTTTCTTCGCTCTCGCGCAACGCCGCTTGCACTTGTTTACGCGCACTGATATCCCGAACGATACCTCTGAATCCAATCGGCCGTCCTTGTTCATCGCGGCGCAGGAAGACCGCGGATTCGATCTGGAGGATGCGTCCGCTCTTGGTGGTCAGGTCCCATTCGAAGCTGGTGACCGGCTCTCCCGTGAGGAATACCCGATGGTAGGTTTCGTACACGCGCCGGGCATTGTCCTCGTCCACGAAGGCGGTGAAGTTCATGTGCATCATCTCATCCGCGGTATATCCCAAGCCTTTGACGGCCGTGCTGTTGAAGAACGTGAAGTTGCCGCTTAAGTCCACCTCATAGTAGGCCTCCTGCATGCTCTCCAGGATGCTCCGGTACCGTTCTTCGCTCTTCTTCAGGGCGTCCTCGGCTTGCTTGCGATCGGTGACATCCCATGCGATGACGCTGAATCCCGATGGTGCGCCATCTTTATCCCGCAGGAGCGTAGCATGCAGCTGATGGATACACCGCATTCCATCTTTCCTGATCACTTCATGATCCATAATGGACTCGGGTTGACCGGTACGGTAGATGCGGTTGAAGACATCGTACAGGGCGTTTGCGGTTTGAGGTGAGGTATATTGCCGATAATTCATGCCCATCAGCTCGCCATGCTCATAACCCAACATAGCCCCGGCCGCCTGGTTCGCAAAGACGAAACTACCCTTCAAATCGATTTCAAAATACGCCTCGGCCATGTTCTCCAGGATCGAGCGGTATTTCTCTTCGCTGGCGCGCAGGGCTTCCTCGGCCCGCTTGCGTGCGGAGATGTCGCGGATGCTCCCCTGCAGGCCGATGTACCGGCCCTCATCATCCAGGAACCAGGATGCGTTCGCTTCGACCTCACGCTGTGTGCCGTCCTTGGCGCGCATACGGAATTCGAGCATCAGGCTGCGACCCCGTGCTTCAGGCGCTTTGGCCAGTTCACGGGCGATCAAATCCTGAATGAACGCCAACGATTGCGCAGCCAAAAGATCGTCCATTCCCAGCGCCAGGATCTCTTCCTGGGAATAGCCCAGGAGCGCGGTGACTGAAGGGCTGGTATACGTGATACGACCATCCAGGGACATGGTCCAGATGACGTCCAAGGAGTTCTCGGCCAGCAGCCGGTAGCGCGCTTCACTCTCCTCAAGGGCCTTCATCGCCAGGGTCTGCGACGTGATATCCCTGCCCACACCCCTGTATCCGGTCACTTGACCTGTCTCTGAGCAAATCAGCCCCACCGATATTTCGGCCACCATGAGCGAGCCGTCTTTCCTGATGATGCGGTCATTGATGAACGTCTTGGGACGACCGGTGCTGTAAACTTCTTCGTAGACACTCCTCACCCATTCAACGTATCCGGGTTGGGTGTAGGCGCGGAAGTTCATGCCCATGAGCTCTTCCCGACTGTAACCGAAGTCGCGGCACAGGTTATCGTTGAAGCTGGTCAAGTTGCCTTTCAGATCCAACTCGAAGTAGGTAACATTGATATTGTCGAGGATCGAGAGATCCTTATCGATCAATGCGTGCTTCTGCTCCGAGCGCTCCAATGCACGTCGCAGCTCCTTGATCTCGTTTTCCAGGTCGGCCTTGGTCGCGCGTTTGGACATTATGATAAACTCCGCGGGCACGATTTTATATCGAGCAGGCCGATACCATCGCAGCACACTATCGTTACCATCCTGCTCAAGCGTATCGGTTTTTTCACCCTTGCGACATTAGCATGCGGTATTCAGGCTATGGAATTGTTTCCTTCATTTTCATAACCACCACACTCAGGGCATGCTCGAAACATTTGACCTTTGAACTCTGTGGAGATATGATGAGGTATATGATAAGTCAATCTGACATATCAATTTCGCTTTGGAGGAACTGCCGTGACCAAACACCGTACCATGCAGATGGGTCTGATGATCGAGAAAGCCCTCAAGGCGGGGCGAAAAGCGCTCAGCGAGCATGAATCCAAACAGCTCCTGGCGGCCTACGGGGTCCCGGTGGCGCCGGAGAAGGTTGCCTCCGATGCGGCCGAGGCCGTCGGCCTGGCTGAACAGATCGGGTACCCGGTGGTACTCAAGGGCCTGGGGCCGACCTTGCTGCACAAGACCGAACGGGGACTCGTGCACCTGAACCTGGGCAACAAATCAGCGGTCGCACGCGCCGCCAAAGCCATCATACGGGAGGCAAAGGACGAGCTGGAAGGCATCCTGGTCCAGCCCCAGATCAAGGGCAAACGCGAATTCGTTGCCGGACTCTCGTATGACCCGGTCTTCGGGCCGGTCGTCATGTTCGGTTTAGGCGGCATCTTCACCGAGGCCTTGGCCGATATCGCGCTGCGCATCGCACCTTTGTGCGCGTACGACGCCGAACAGCAGATAGATGAGATCAAGGCGGGCAAGCTCCTGGGGCCTTTCCGCGGTGAAAAGGCGGTCGATCGCGCGGCGCTTGTGTGTACGCTCATGGCCCTCTCGAGAATCGCCCAAAAACATCCCGAGATCGCCGAGGTCGATATCAACCCGCTGCTGGTCACGCCTGAAGGTCAGGTCTACGCCGTGGATGCCCTGGTGGTTGTGGCGTCCGAACGTCCGGAGCGGGCCACCCGTACCAGCGTGGATCCACGTGTAATCCGCGACCTCTTCTATCCCCGTTCGATCGCCTTCATCGGCGCCTCGTCCACCTTGGGCAAATGGGGTCATATGCTGATGGCGCACACCATTAACGGCGGCTTTCCCGGCGATATTTACCTGGTGAACTCCAAGGGCGGGACCATTGCCGGCCGGGACGTCTACACCTCCATCGCGGACGTGCCGGGCAAGGTCGACTTGGCCGTGGTCACCATCCCGGCCGCCCATGTTCTCAACCTCTTACCGCAGCTCAAAGCCAAAGGTATCAACAATGTCCTGCTCATCACCTCTGGCTTCGGGGAAACCGGGGCCGCGGGCAAAAAGCTGCAGCAGGAACTGGTCGATAAGGCCCGGCAGGAAGGCCTGATCATTCTGGGCCCCAACACCATGGGCATCTCCAACCCGCATATCAACCTGTACTGCACCGGATCGTCGGTGCGCCCCAATGCCGGCGGGGCCGCCATCGTGGCCCAGTCGGGCAACATGGGGGTGCAACTGCTCGGGTTCGCCGAAGAGCAGGGCATCGGCGTGCGCGGCTTTTGCGGCTCGGGCAACGAGGCCATGATCACGGTCGAGGATTTCCTGGATGGTTTCGAGGTCGACGAGCTCACCAAGATCGTGCTCCTCTATGTCGAGGGGGTACACGACGGCCGGCGCTTTTTCGAAAGCGCCAAGAGGCTCTCTCGCAAAAAACCCATCGTCCTGCTCAAAGGCGGCCAGAGCGAGGCCGGTCGACGCGCCGCCGCCAGCCATACCGGCGCCATGCGTTCGGATGCGCGCGTCTTCGACGCCGTGTGCGCTCAAAGCGGCATCGTCAAGGTGGAACAGTCCATGGACCTGCTGGACCTGGCGGCGGCCTTTTCCTCTCTGCCCCTGCCCCAAGGCAACCGCGTGGGTATCATGACCTTAGGCGGAGGCTGGGGCGTGATCACGGCCGACCTGTGCGCCCGTCATGCACTCAAGGTGGCGGAACTGTCGCCCGAACTCATAGCAAGATTCGATCGGCTTCTACCGGACTACTGGAGCCGCGCCAACCCGGTGGATATCGTGGGCGAACCGGACAACAACCTGATGACCACCATCATGGAAGAGCTCCTGCGATGGGACGGCTGCGACGCCGTGATCAACTTGGGCGTGCTGGGACGCGCCTTGTTCTTCGAGGGCATGGCCGACGCCGCCCAACGGGCCGATCCAAGTTACACCAAGGAATTTTTCGATAAGGCCAAGGCCTACATGCATACCTTTGAACAGGAATACCTCAAACTCGTGGCCCGTCTCATGGAAACCTACGGCAAACCGGTCTACGGGGTCAGTCTGCAGACCGATACCAAGAGCCAGACGGTCTACAATATCGAAGGCGCGGCATACAAACCGGTCTTCTACCAGACGCCGGAGCGGGCGGTCAGGGCCTGTGCGCGCATGTACGAGTACGGCCGCTTCTTGAAACGCTAGCGAGTAAGGCTATATACCCTCGGCGTCCCGCGCTACCGGATCTTGCGCCGGCTCTGCGCGGAGGCGCTCCCGTTCCCGAGGGGCCACCCGGATAAGGGCGTAGGTCGTGCCACGCTTGATCTGGTTTACTACTGAGGCTTGCATGCGCCCCTCAAGGTTCTTCAACAGCCTTTTGAGTCCGTCGGTCGCAACCGCGAGATAGGCCTCGCTTCCGACCGGTATGAATTCTTTTCCAACCACCAGTGGATGCGCTCCGGCCGAGCCTAAAGCCCCGCGCATGACCAGGTCCTTCTCCAAAACCAGCAGCGGTTGATACTGCGCTATGCTGTCCAGATATTCCTCGGGAGGGCCTTGGAGCCTTGCGCTCAAGGGGGCCTGCCACGCCAGGACGCACACGGCCAGCAGCCCCGCGATCATGGCGGGTCCATACCGCCGTCCCTTGACCAGGAACAGCATGGCGGCCGCCGTCACGAAGGCGGTGATCAGAAGTACGATGTGGGGCGTGGACAGATTAAGGACCATCCGCGGATTGAGGCCCAGATCGACGATCGGCAGGGCCAAAAGGATGAGTGCCGCGCAGATAAAGGCAATGCGCCGCACGATCTCCAGCCGACCGGCCACGCGCAGGCCTTGCCCGGCCCAGTATCCGATGAGCAATCCGGCCGCAGGAGCCGCCAGCAGGGCATAGCCGCCCAGACTCTTGCCGGAAGACCACAGCAGGAGCACCACCAGGATGAGGGTGATCTTGGCCGGCAACAGTTCGCGCCAGTCTTCCCATTCTTCCGGACGGGCCGTGAAGAACCAGGCGGGAACCAGCAGGGGCAGCCATGGCAGGGCGGCGCGAAAGCCGTACGCCAGGGCCTTAAAGAGGCCGAGATGACCGCCGGGCCACAGGATGCCCCCGACATACGACGAACCGCCGCCGATACGGTATACCAGATAAAAGATAAAGGCGGCCCCGATTACCGCGCCCAGGCCTATGACCGGCCTGATCTCCGTAAAGCGCCACGGCGCAAGGTCAAACAGGACCAGCAGGATAACGGCGCCGACGAACAGCACCAGGAGCTCCAGGCCGCCTAAAAGCATTGCCGCCAGGATGCATGCGTAGGCGAGCAGGTACCAGTTTCGGTCCCATCCCTTGAGATAGGCCAGCGAGAAGAGGAGATACGCCCACAGGAAGAGCGCGCACGGCAAGGCGGCGAGATTCAAAAGGCTATAGTCCTGCAGGAATCCGATGCTGGTGACGGTAAACAGAACCGCATACACACCCGTGCGCCAGCCCCACAGCAGGTGGGCATAGAGGTATATGGCGGCGGCGAGAACCAGCCCGATCACGATCATGACCAAGCGCGCCCATGCGACCGAGGTCGGCAGGAAAGACAGCAGCATGATCTGCAACGGGTTCTGGCCTGGGAGTTCCATACCGTTTAAGCGCGGTATGAGTTGGAGGTGTTCACGCATTTCCTGCATGGCCTGCATGATCCAGAGCTCCTGCGATGTGGGTTGGCCGAACAGAATAAACGGTATGATCAGAACCATCGCCGCCAGGCAAACCCCGCCGCAGGCTAAAACGGACTTGAATGCTTTCAACGACACCTCCCCGACATCATTAAGGGATCTACCTGTTCACCTAGGGAGGTGTCAAGCAAATCCACGCTTGTCGTCTCCTTAGGTGGTGATTGACTTATGCCATAACTCCAAGTATGACCAAGAGACCAAACCTATGGGGTAGTAGATGGCATCGATAGAAGAGATCCTGAAGAACAAGGGCGTGGTCACGCTGAAGGTTTCGAAACGCCTCGACGGCCGGGCGCCGGACGAGCTCAGAGAGGTACGGATTACCCGCGGTTACTGCAAGCATGCCCTGGGGTCGTGTCTGATCGAGATGGGCGATACCAAGGTCATCTGCGCCGCCAATTTCGAAGACCGCGTGCCTCCGCATGTCAAAAACACGGGCAACGGTTGGATCACGGCCGAGTACGGCATGCTGCCGTCCTCCACGGCCCCGCGCGGCGCGCGCGAAGCCTCGCGCGGCAAGGTGGGCGGGCGCACGCATGAGATCCAGCGCCTGATCGGCCGGGCCTTAAGGGCCGCGGTGGATCAGAAGGAACTGGGCGAACGCACCCTGTGGCTGGACTGCGACGTGCTCCAGGCCGACGGCGGAACACGTACGGCCTCGATCACCGGGGCGTATGTGGCGCTCGAAGAGGCCTTGAGGCGCATGCAGCGCCAGGGGCTGATCGCGCGCAACCCCATCCTGGACCAGGTGGCGGCCATATCGGTCGGCATCGTGGACGGCGAGCTGTTCCTGGACCTCTGCTATGAAGAAGATTCCAAGGCCGACGTGGACATGAACGTGGTCATGACCGGCAAGGGGCGCATCATCGAAATCCAGGGCACGGCCGAAGGCGTTCCCTTCGAACGTGAACAACTGGGCGCCCTGCTCGATCTGGCCCAGTCGGGCATCGCCCAGCTGATCGAAAAACAGGCCCAAGCCATTAAACAATTGTGAAGGTCCTAGCGGCCACCACCAACCGGGGCAAGATCCAGGAGATATCCGATATCCTGGCCCGCGTCGGCGTCAGCATCGTATCCATGGCCGAACTCGGCATCGTGCTTGACGTGATCGAAGACGGCGAAACCTTCGAAGAAAACGCCGTGAAAAAGGCCGTCGCCTTTCGGGAGGCATCCGGCATGCACGCCCTGGCCGATGACTCCGGCCTATGCGTCGATGCCCTCTCAGGCGCCCCTGGTGTGTACTCGGCCCGCTATGCCGGGCCGCAGGCGCAGGACCAGGACAATATCGCCCTGCTCCTGAAGCACCTGACCGGCGTTGAAGACCGCAGCGCGCGTTTTGTCTGCGTGGCGGCCCTGGCCTTAAGAGACGGCCGCGTCATCACCGCCCGGGGCGAATTTCCTGGGTTGATTATCGATACGCCACGGGGCTTAGGCGGTTTCGGGTATGACCCCATCTTTTTGGACCCGGTGACGGGCAAGACCTTCGCCGAGCTTACGCTAGAGGAAAAAAACCGCATGAGCCATCGCCGCCGCGCGCTGGAGGAATTACAAGAGAAACTGACAGTTTTAAGTGTTAAGTTTTAAGTGTTAAGAAAATATATTTTCCGATCGCTGGTCCTGACGATCCGGGATTTACTTAACCAGTTATAACTATTATTCGATCAACTTCAGCCGTTTGAGCTCGTCGAGCAGCTTTTGTTTACTGATCGGTTTGACCAGATACCACGTGGCGCCTGATTTCACGGCCTCGATCACATGCTTCTGCTCGGCCAGGGAAGACGTCATCAGGATCTTGGCCTTGTCCTTTTCCTCGACCGACAAACGCGTTTCCAGTTCCCTGATTAATTTCAGGGCCTGTTTGCCGTCGATCTTGGGCATCATGATATCCATGCAGATAAGCGTATAGGGCCGCTTTTCTTCCCAGGCCGCGCCGAAGGCCTTGACCGCCTCTTCGCCGTCCGTGACGGCCGAGCATTCCCCATAGGGGGCCAGGATCTTCTGCAGCAGCATACGGCTGGTAAAATCGTCCTCGACAATCAGTATGCGCATGGATCAGTTCTTCTCCATCCCTCTTCAGCGGTTATCCCTGCGGTCGATCATATGATGCCTTGTATGTATTCTTCGGGCAACCGGCCGCAAAACTTGAAGATTATAACCGGCCGGAGTCGATTCACACTTCCATCCATTTCTTGATGGCGCGCGACTTTTCTTCCCAAACCCCGCCGAGGCGTTCGGCCAGGAAGGCCGCGAAGAGGCTGTCGAAGAGTTGCAGACCGCCTTCCAGCAAGGCCATGCGCTCGAAAAATGCGGCCTCACGCTCCAAGGCCTCATCGTCGGCGATATCCTTTTCCAGCCTCACCGGCGGGCATTTATATGAGCCCAGCGCAAACAGATGACCCTTGAGGTTCAGGCTCCAACTGCGATCATCCAGTTCGAAAAAGATGATGCCCTCCTCCACGTTCTTGCCGGACTGCAAGGCCTTGCGCGCCTCGGCGAAGTCCTCCTGGGCGCCGATGATATGGCTCTTGCGGATGCCGTTTTCCTGTTCGTGCGAAAGCTTGAGCCCCTCGTGGACATAGGCGAAAAAGGATGCGCCCTGCTCCAGGGGACCCGGCCGCGTCACCGTATAGCGGCTGCCCGACGTGCTGGTCTGGTGCATGAGCCAGAGCAGGAAATCCCAGCCTACCCAGCGGTTCTTTTTGATCTGCAGGAGCACATCCGCGCTGGCGGCCTGATCGGCGCGTGTCAGGGCGGGCTCAAGCGCCTCGGATACCACCATGCGCGCCTTTTCCATGGGGTGGATAGGCGAAAGCAGGAGCCCGGCAAAGCTCTGACGGAACTCCTCTTCCACAAGCTCCAGGGTTTTGGCATTGGTGGTGGCGATCGTCACGAGACCTAAGGCCGTATTCCAGACCAGGTCCACCGTGGAAGGCACCGGCAAGGTGCGGGGCAACAGACTGACATGCAGGTTCTCCCTGATCTCGGCCTTGCGCTTGGAAGGCACGCGCTTGAAATTGGGGTGATGCTCCAGCCAACGCCGGCACTCCTGGGTGAGCATGTTCTTGAGAAAGGCCCCCGGGACACGTCGCCGATCCCGCCGTAAGGTAAAAAACAGGTAGTCACCCCGGTGAAAGTAGTTCGGGTTCTCGAAGGTGCTGTCCAGATGATCGTCCAGGGCTACCCATCCGAGCGCCTCTTCATCCGGGGTCGCCTCGATGCCGGTAAAGGCGTTCTTCCGTAAAGCCTCCCCCACCCAGGACTCGAGGTCCGGCTGCATTTCACCCATGACCCGATACTGATAGACGCTCACCGTATTCGCCATGATCCCCATGCTTGAACCCCCTCCTCAATCATGATCAAGGTTCAAGAGGGTTACACCAAACTTTAGTCTACGGGCAACCCTAAAAATTCCCGCCTCATCATTATGCCCTGATCTTCCGAAACAGCATCTGTAGGTAAAGAAACAAATTTTTCCCGGAGGATCGGGTGCTTTTTTTGAATGGGACGAAAAATGCGGCGTCGGGGTGACGACGATCGACACCCAGCGCCAGAAGCTTGTCGAACTCGTCAACACCCTGTTCGAGGCCATGCGCGACAAAAGGACCGCCCGGAGCACCGGTACGGACAAGCCCTTTTGTCCGATTATGCGCGCAGCGGGACTTACGTGAAGCGAGGGATCGCCCGCGTATGACCAATCCCGCATTCCGCAAAGCCACACCCGATGACGCTGCGGCGATCGCCACGCTCGTGGTGGATACCATCCATGAGACATGCGCGCCGGCCTACCGCCACAACAAGCGCGTCATCGGCCTGTGGTGCGCGGACAAGACCCCCGCCAACCTGGCCACCACGATCGGCCAGCGTGAAAACTATACCGTGGTGGCGATCCTGGATGGGTATATCGTGGGGGTGGGTCTGCTGCACCGCTACGGCGAAATCGCCCTGTGCTATGTACATCCGTACCACCAGCATCACGGCATCGGCAAGGGACTGCTGGAAGAGATGGAACGCCGGGCCCGCGCCCTCAAGATCAGGACCTTGATACTCAAGAGCTCCATAAACGCCGTGCGCTTCTACCAGCTTCACGGCTATGTCGCCGACGGCCCTAAGGAGATGTTCCTGGGGGAAATACGGTTTCAGCCCATGCGCAAGGTCCTGGCCTCCCGTTTACGGCTCACACCGCCATCCTCCCGGACACCCGGCGCGGAAACCTGAATCAGCACAAACGGCATACCGGCGGCACGCATGATTTCCAGCGCGCAATAAGAATCGCGTTGCCAATTGACAAGGATTGCTTTAGTGTTCCTTCATGATTACTGTCATCGGCGTGGAATCGGGAGAGAATCTGGAACATGTGAGGACGATGATCCTGGAATACGTCTCATGGCTGGGCGTGGACTTGAGCTTCCAGGGCTTTGAGGAAGAGTTCGCCCAACTCCCCGGCCGCTATGCCCCTCCTGACGGCAGGCTTCTGCTGGCCTTGTTCGATCAGCAGCCGGCGGGTTGTGTGGGCCTGCGCAAGTTCGATACCGGCGTATGTGAAATCAAGCGCATGTTCGTACGGCCCCAGTTCCGCGGCAAAGGCATCGGCTGGGCCCTGGCCAATGCGGTCATCGAGGCCTCCCGCAAGATCGGATACCACCGCATGCTCTTGGACACGGGCGATATCATGGAAGGGACACGCTCGCTCTATTGCTCGCTCGGGTTCCAGGAGATCCAACCCTACTATGAGGTCCCGGATGAATACCGGCCGCGTATGACCTTCATGGAGCTGCACCTGAAGTAAACCGAGGTCACATGTCAAGCAGGTACCCATGCCCCTTTTGGATGATCAGAAGCTTTGACAACCCCCTGCGCCGTTTCTTCCAGAACCCGCGTGCCATCCTGGACGGACTGGTCAAGGAGGGTCAGACGGTTATCGACATCGGCTGCGCCATCGGGTATTTTTCCCTGGCCATGGCGCGGATGGTGGGTGCCAAGGGCACGGTGATCGCGGTCGATGTCAATCCCGAGCCGCTCAAAGTCTTACAACATCGCGCCGCCAAGGCGGGCATGGAGGAGCGCATCAAGCGGCATGCATGCACGCAGGAGAGTCTGGGGGTCAGTGAACACGTTGATTTCGCTCTGGCTTTCTGGATGGTACATGAGGTTCCTGATCAGGCACATCTTTTCCAGGAAATACACTCCCTCCTCAACCCCGAGGCACATCTGCTTATGGTCGAGCCCAAGGTGCATGTATCCAGGGCGAGCTTCGAGGACAGCGTGAAAATCGCCGAACAAAACGGATTCGTTGTCAGGTCGCGACCAGACATAGGCTGGAGCAGGGCCGTCTTGTTCGGGCGGGCCTGAAGGAAAAGAACGGTTTAAGATGCAAGCCGTTAAGCAAACACTACCATCGTGGAGACCGGTCATGGAGAAAAAGATCCTGATCTACGGCAAGGCGGGTTGACCCTATACGGACCAGGCCAGGTCGGCCTACGGCGATAGGGCCGTCTATATCGACGTCAAGCAGGATGCCCTTAAGCTCTCGGAAATGCTCACGCTCTCGGGCGGCATCAGGAAGGTGCCGGTCATCGTTGAAGACGGCAAAGCCACTTTGGGCTACGGCGGTTCCTGAGGGGTGTAACCCCCGGCAGTTGGCCGGGTCGATACACTGAAAAGCACATAAACGAACAGGAGGACCAGTATGGGTATACCGATCTACCAGGTCGATGCCTTTACCGAGCAGGCCTTTAAGGGCAACCCCGCCGCGGTGTGTCTCCTGCATGAGAACAAAGATGACGCCTGGATGCAGGACGTGGCCCGGGAGATGAACCTTTCCGAGACGGCCTTTCTCATCGCGCGCGGCGATGGCTTTAACCTACGCTGGTTCACGCCGACCACCGAGGTTGATCTGTGCGGGCACGCCACCTTGGCCGGCGCCCATGTGCTGTGGGAAAGCGGCACCCTTAAAACCGATCAGGAGGCGCGTTTCGAGACCTCGAGCGGACATCTGTCGGCCAAGAAGAACGATGCGCTGATCGAGCTCGATTTCCCGGCCGAACCCGGGGAACAGGTATGCATGCAGCCCGATTTCGAGGCCCTGGGGATCAAGCCCCTGTCCATCTGCAAGACCAGGACAAACTACCTCATGGAGCTTGCGAACGAAGAGATGGTGCGCACCCTCAAGCCCGACATGGCCATGATCCGCAAGCTGCCCGTGCAGGGGGTCATCGTCACCAGCCGGGCCGACACCGCCGGGTTCGACTTCGTGTCGCGTTATTTCGCCCCCCAAGTGGGGATTGATGAAGACCCGGTCACGGGCAGCGCGCACTGCACCCTTGGCCCATACTGGCGCGCCAAGCTCGGCAAGGACGAGTTCAGGGCCTATCAGGCCTCCCAGCGCGGCGGCGTGCTCAACGTCCGCGTCGCCGGGGACAGGGTCATCATCGGCGGCAAGGCCGTGACCGTGTTCAGGGCTGAGCTGCTGGTATGAACCGGGGTCGCCCATGACGGTGGATATTCAACCGGGCCAGAGCTATCCCCTGGGGGCCACGGTCTTCCCGGAAGGGGTCAATTTCTCGCTCTTTTCCAAGAACGGCCGTCTGGTGGAGCTGCTGCTCTTTGACCACGAAGACGACAAGAAGCCACGCGTCGTCCGACTTGACCCCGTCTTGAACAAGACCTTTTACTACTGGCACTGTTTCATACCCGGCATCACGGCGGGACAGATCTATGCCTACCGGGTCTACGGGCCCAATGATCCCGAGCGGGGCATGCGCTTCGACGGCAACAAGGTGCTGCTTGACCCCTATGCCCAGGCCGTCATCACCAAGCACTACGACCGGGCCATGGCCTGCCGGCCGGGCGACAACATCGGCCACTGTCTGAAAGGCCTGGTCATGGAACGGCGCGGCTATGACTGGGAAGGCGACCGCACGCTCAAGATTCCGCATGCCAGCTCGGTGATCTACGAAATGCATGTCGCCGGTTTCACCCGTAATCCCAACTCCGGGGTCGCACCGGCCAAACGCGGCACCTATGCCGGGCTGGTCGAAAAGATCCCCTACCTGAAAGCCTTAGGCATCACGGCCGTCGAGCTGCTGCCGATCCAGCAGTTTGATGATCAGGACGCGCCCAAACCTTTGAAGAACTATTGGGGCTACAGCCCTATCGCCTTCTTCGCCCCCCACGCGGCCTACAGCTCGGACACCTCGCCGGCCGGAGTCGTACGCGAGTTCCGCGACATGGTCAAGGCCCTGCATGCCGCCGACATCGAGGTCATCCTAGACGTGGTCTTCAACCATACCGGCGAGGCCGGTCCGGAAGGTCCCACCCTCTCCTTTCGCGGGCTGGAGAACTCGGTCTACTATATCCTCCAGGCCGATAAATCCCGTTATGCTAACTTCACGGGCTGCGGCAACACGCTCAATGCCAATTACTCGATCGTGCGGCGCCTGACCACCGACTGCCTGCGCCACTGGGTGACCGAGATGCACGTGGACGGGTTCCGCTTCGATCTGGCCACGGCCATGGCGCGCGACGAGTCCGGCCGTATACTCGAAAATCCGCCCATTCTGTGGTCGATCGAATCCGATCCGGTGCTGGCCGGCACCAAGATCATCGCCGAGGCCTGGGACGCCGCCGGAGCCTACCAGGTGGGGACCTTCATCGGCGACCGTTTCGCGGAATGGAACGGACAGTTCCGGGACGACGTGCGGCGCTTTACGCGCGGCGACAACGCTACGGTCCAGAAACTGGCGGCGCGCGTCATCGCCAGCCCTGACATCTTTCCGAAAGCAAATCGCGAACCCAACCGCAGCATCAACTTCGTCACCTGCCACGACGGCTTCACCTTAAACGACCTGGTGTCCTATCAGGTCAAACATAATGAAGCCAACCTGCAGGAGAACCGCGACGGCGCGGATGAGAACTTCAGCTTCAACTGCGGCGTCGAAGGCCCGAGCGACGAGCAGGCAATTGAAAACTTACGCCTGCGGCAAATCAAGAACCTCCTGACCATCACCCTCATATCGCAGGGCACGCCCATGCTGCTCATGGGCGACGAGGTGCGCCGCACCCAACAGGGCAACAACAACGCCTATTGCCAGGACAACACCTTAAGCTGGTTCGACTGGGACCTGGTGGAAAAAAACCATGACCTCTTGCGTTTCGTCCAGGGACTCATCGGCTTTGCCCAATCCCGCGCCATTTTTAAGGAACGCAACATCCTGAATACGCGCGGCCGCTCGGATGTGCCGGGCATCACCTGGCACGGCGTGAAGCTTTCCACCCCGGACTGGGGCCTCTACTCCCATACCCTGGCCTTCAGCCTGAGGCACCCGGCCCGCCACGAACTGCTGCACATCATGCTCAACGCCTATTCCGAGCCGCTTAACTTCGAGCTGCCGCGCCTGCGCCGTCTCATGCACTGGAAACGCATCGTGGATACGTCGCTGTCCGCGCCGGATGACTTCCAGCCGCTCAAGACCGCGCCGGCCGTCGAGACTCATTCCTACCGCCTCAGCGCGCATTCGGTCGTGATCCTCATGGAGCAGATGAAGCACTGAAAAGATAGTTTTAAGTGTTAAGTAATTAAGTGTTAAGTAATTAAGTGTTAAGTGATTATGTTTTAAGGAGAGGAAGCCCCCAGGCCGCGCGGGCCTTATCGCACTTCTCTTCCCCGGCGGCGCCCGCGCTTCCGGAAAACGGCAGATCACGGCAGGGCACTGGACGCCTGTCATAGATCGTACACCTCACGCGCACGCCGACTTCACCCTCCAGGGCAATGCAGCGCGGATTGGGTTGGTTGGTGCCCCGCATGACCGCGCGGAAAGCGTCGAGCTTCTCGGTCAGATCGACCGGGACACCTCCCAGACCCGCCTCACCAATTTCGGCCCAGTAGAACGATACCCGGTAACAGGCGCAGCAGGCGCCACAGGTCAGGCATGGATTGTCTTCGTCTTGCATGGGTATCATCCTCTTTTCGCCATAGCGATCATACCGGCGGGCATGATAAAAGCAAGCGCCATGTTGAGAACAGCATACCTGGCCGATCATCCTGCACATATCCCGGAGCTGGCGGCCCGGCATTACGGCGAGTGGGCGCACCTCAACCCCGGCGAGACACCGGCCGACTTTGAGAACCACCTGCGCTCAAGCGCCCAGAGAAGCAGGATACCGTTCACCGGAGTTCTATTCCCGCCTGGGGTGGCAAAGCATCCTGCATGAGACCTGCCGGAACGAGCCCATCACGATCATGTTCCGCTGCACGAATCAGGGTTTGGATTGACATTTCCATACGCACGGCGTTACCTTTTTTAAGAAACATGAAATAAGATGGAGGGATACTAGGTCCATGGCTGAACAAACCTTTTGCTGGGATGCCGCCGATTACTCCCGGCACTCCGAAACTCAGTTTTCCTGGGCGCGCGAGACCATCGCCAAGCTTAACCTCAAAGGCGATGAAACCCTGATCGACCTGGGCTGCGGCGACGGCAAGGTCAGCGCCTATATCGCCGAACGCCTGCCCAAGGGCGCGGTGCTGGGCATCGACAATTCCCCGGAGATGATCGACCTGGCGCGCCTCTCCTTTCCGGCCGGAGCCTATCCCAACCTTGCCTTCGAACACATGGACGTCTGCGCCATCGAGGTGGACCGACGCTTTGACATTGCTTTTTCCAATGCCGTGCTGCACTGGGTCAAGGACCACCGCCCGGTCCTGGCATGCGTGAGGGAATGCCTGAAACCCGGCGGGAGGCTGCTGTTCCAGATGGGCGGCAAAGGCAATGCCATGGATATCGCCCTGGCGCTGCTTGAGATTATCTCCCGCCATCCGTGGCAACCCTACTTCACCGAGATCCCCATCCCTTATAGTTTCTACGAACCCGAGGAATACCGTGACTTGCTGAATGGAGCCCGCCTCGAACCGATCCGGGTCGAGCTCATTCCCAAAGATATGGTGCAGCCCGGGCGCTTGGCCCTGACCGGATGGATCCGCTCCACATGGCTGCCCTATACCCAGCGCGTTCCGGAAGACATGCGCGAAAGCTTTATTGGCGATCTGGTCGACACCTATCTGGCAAAACACCCCCTGGACGAGCAAGGCAATGCCCATGCGACCATGATGCGGCTCGAGGTCGAGGCAATCAAAGGTTAACGATCAAGGGGCCAGGAATCCTTTGATGAAAGAGCCTATCTTCATTAAATAATCCTGTTCGAAGTTGGGCGTAAAGACGCCGGTGCCGAGGTTGTCCTCGATTTCAGTCTGCGTCCAGAAACGTCCGTCCTCGAGCTCGTCGGGATTGGGATTGAGGGGGCCGTCATACCTGGTCGCAAACACGTAGACGAATTCGCTCTCATAGCAGGTATCGATGATATGGGTGCCCAGAGCCTGAGGGATAAAACCGTTCAGCCCGATCTCTTCCTCAGCCTCGCGTCTCAGGGCCGCTTCAGGAGTTTCGCCGTCGGCGATATGCCCGCCCACCGCCGTATCCCAGTATCCGGGGAAAATGTCTTTGCCGGCGGAACGCTTTTGCAAATAGATGTCTCCGGCGCGGTTGAAGACATGCAGGTGCACCACCGGGTGCAGCCGGCCCGGTCCCTGGTGACAATCCCGGCGTTCGGCCCGGCCGATGACTTCGCCGCCGGCGTTCACCAGGGGCAGAATCTCGTCCGCATGCAACACAAAGGCAAGTTTAGGTGGGAGTGGCAAGAAACGCAAGCGCTATCTTGAACCCTTTATGGCCGAGCATGTCCTTGACAAGCAGATGGTCCTCGCTCTTTTTTTTGGTACAGAATAATTAGCATGATATTAACCTGTAAATATGTTAGTTATTGAATGTTAACACATAACTGGATACGGTTATAATGCGGGAGTTTATCCTGGCTGAAATGAAAGATATCATGAAGGAGGTCTGCAATGTCTACAGCGTGGAAACAGGTGCTTAGGGTAGTATCGTGTGCTATGCTCGCTTTTTGTCTGACCTGTCCGCTCATGGCCGCCGACGGGCTGTATACGGTCCAAGCCGATGACGGTGTGGCGCTCAAGATGCGGCGCTATCGCCCGACCGAGGAGGCTGTCTTCCGGGAGGGCAGGCAGCCGGTGGTGCTCTTCTCGGGCATCCTGACCAATATGAACGAGTTCCTGACCCACACCCCGGAGGAGCGCAAGGATGCCTATGCGGGCATGACCTTGCCCGAACCCGTGGCCGCATGGGCCAAGAATGATCCCTATATCGCGGCCGACCCCATGCGCTACTACAGCATCGCGCATTACCTATGGGTCAAAGGGTATGATCCCTGGCTGGTCAACTACCGCGGCACGGGCCGCGGCGAGTTCAAGAGCGAGCGCGGCAGCCTCATGAATACGCTCGATATCTGGGGTATCATGGATACGGCCCCATGCATCGAGAAAGTCTACGAGGTCACCGGCATCGCGCCTTTCATCGGCGGGCACAGCACCGGCGGATTCGCCTGCCATGCTTATCTGCAGGGCGCAACCTTCGACCTGGCGGAGCTGAAGGCAGGTTATGAAAACGGCTACCTGCCGCATGTCAAGGCCAGCCCCCTCCTGGCGGCCTCTCGCAACGCAATGATCAAGGGCTATATCGCCATCGACCCCGGGCTGACTCCCTGGCTGCCCGAGATCATCGATACCCCGGCCATGTGGTGGCTCTTCGGCCAGACCGGGTATCTGGATCTGGACACGTTCATGGATGAAGTGGTCAACCCCTATATCACGTCCAAGAGCCTCATGCCCGCCACCATCGAGCTGGTGTGCGGCACTATTCAGGAGCTCAATGCCGAGTACGGTCAGTATCTCTCCCTCATCCCGTACCTGAATATCTGGTATACCAGCGATACCAATCCGAACACCGAAGATTTCTTTGCGCGCTACTGCGCTTCAGCCACGTTCATCCGCCAGCTCGGCCACTGGGGCGACATCGGCCTGCACCGGTCCATCCGTGAGTTCTGGAAAAACGGTTTGGAGAACAAGGATCTGCTCAAGGGACCGGAACCCGACCCCGGCCATGACGGCTACTACTATTACGACAAGCACATGAACCTCATCAGCGTTCCCACCATCGCGGTGCTGTCCGAATCGGACGGGCTGGTCAGGGCGGATGATGTGATCGAATTCCTGATGCGGGCCAAAACGCCCCACCCCGACGATACGTACCAGGTCATCCCGGGCACGGCGCATGCGGATATCCCCATGGGGCTCACCGCTCCTACCATAACGTTCCCACTGATCGGGGCTTGGCTGGATAAGGAAACGGCCAAGACGGCCGTGGCCGATACGCTACCCTCCTCGGCCGGTTCGGAGTCACAAAAGTCAAAGGATCAGGGTTCTGCAGGGAGTTCCGATGGCGGCATGTGCTTCATCGCCACGGTCTTGACGACCTGATATCAGGCCAAACCATCGCGGTAAAAAAAATCAGGTCCCATTCCTCTGGCAGGTCTGGGGCCTGATGTTCTTCACGGTTTTCTGAAGGAGTCAGTCCCGCTCGGCGACCTTGAACTGCCCGACGGCCTGGGCCAGATTATGGGCCTCGTCACTCATTTTTCCGGACATGCTGGCCAGTTTGGACACCGTAAGCTACATTGTGCTACTATTAATTTATCCTTTGTCGAAGGGTTATACGAGAACCCATTGAAATCCTCCCGCGAATATGACATGCCAGATAGCAGGAGATCAGAGCGCTATGGCCAAGGAGATCGAGCGCAAGTTTCTGGTCACGGGCGATGCCTGGCGCACCGGTATCAGCGGTATGCTCTACCGTCAGGGATATATCCCAGCGCAGGGATGTTCGGTCAGGGTGCGTACCACGGAAGAAACCGGCTACCTGACCATCAAGGCCCGCGACCAGGGCATCACGCGCACCGAATTTGAATACGCCATTCCCCTGACTGACGCCTCCGAGATGCTCTCGCGCTTCTGCACGGGCACTTTGATCGAAAAGATCCGCTACCGGGTGGAGTACGCCGGCCTGGTCTGGGAGATCGATGAGTTCACGGGCGCCAACGCCGGTCTGATCGTGGCCGAGGTGGAGCTTGAGCACGAGGACCAGGCCCTCGAAAAACCGGAATGGGTGGGCGCGGAGGTGACGCATGACCGGCGCTATCTGAACAGCACTTTGGCCAGGCAGCCCTATTCCCTGTGGAAGGAGCCCTGATGGCGGACAGGTTGCGCACGATGCCGGCCACCCATACCCATCTTGCGCTCCAGCGCCTGTTTTTGATACTTGTCTTGGGTCTGAGCGGTGTCATCAGTCTCATGTCCGCGCCGGCCCGGGCCGCCGAGACCCTCGTGCTGGAACCGGGCATCCGCCGCTACGATCTGGCGCCCTATCTCGAAGTCCTGGCTGACCCGCGCAAACAATGGTCCATTGAAGATGTCATCTCATCCGAACCCAGCCGGCACTTTGTCCCCAACGGCACCCACGCCTTGAACCTGGGCTTAAGCGCCGCCGCCTACTGGGTGCGCTTTACCATCAAGGATTCGGCCGTATCAGAACCCATCCCTTGGCTGCTCGATCTGGGTAATGCCACCATCGAGGCCTCCGAGCTCTATCAGATATGCCCCGGGGCCCCACCCCGGCTCCTGGCCAAGCGGGACCTCTGGTCAGCCTTACCCTTTGGCTCCTCGGTATATGAAAACATGCTTTTCCCCCTGTCCCTAACGCCGGAGCGGACCTGCACCTTTATCCTACGCCTCGAATCCAAGGATTCCCTGTATCTGCCCATGACCGTGATCACTCCCACGGCCTTCCGGGCCAAGCAATCGCGCACCATGCTGAGGTACGGCTTTTATTACGGCATCCTCGTGGTCATGTTCGTGACCAACCTCATCTTCTATCTGCGCTTACGTGAGCGCAGCCGTCTCTATTACCTCTTCTTCGTGGTCTTCACGGCCTTGTATTTCGCCTCGCGCGATTCGCTCACGGTCGAGTATGTATTCCGATCACGACCATACCTCGATTTCTATTGCGGACAAATCTCTTTGGGGTTGGTGATTATTTTCACGCTCTGGTTCTCGAAGGAATTCCTTAAAACCAGAAGCTTTCACCGCCTCGTGGACCAAGGCCTGACCTTCCTGGCGCTCCTCGCCGTACTCAACCTTGTCCTGATCCCCTTCCACGACCGCCTCCTGACCTTAAATCTTTCCACCTTCCTGGGATTGATCGTCTCGGTCACCTTGCTTTTCACCGGTCTGGCAAGCCTGCGTTCGGGTTTCCGACCCGCGCGCTACTATCTGATGTCATTCGTCTTCTTCTTGAGCGGCGCCATCGTGTACGCGCTGAACTATGCCGGCTTCCTCACACATGCCTTCACAAGCTTCCAGAGCTTCCAGGTCGGATCGGGCCTGCAGGTCATCCTCCTCTCGATCGCCTTGTCCGATCAGATCGCCGAGCTCCAGCGCCAGAAGGAACTGGCCCAGGCCGACACCTTCCAGGCTCTGGCCCGGGCTGATAAGCTCAATATCGAGCTCAAGGAGTACGGCCGCACTCTGGAACAAAAGGTCGATGAACGCACCAGACATCTGAATCAGGCCTTGACCAAGGTGGAGGAACTGGCCAACACCGACGTCCTGACCGGCCTCTACAACCGCCGCAAGTTGAACGAACTCCTCTCCGCGGCGCTCACCCGCAGCCGGCGCTATGAGAGGCCTCTGTCCGTCATCATCTTCGACATCGACCATTTCAAGCGCATCAACGATACCTACGGTCATCAGATCGGCGATACGGTCCTGCAGACGCTCTCGAGAATCGTGGCCGCCAATATTCGCGGCTCCGACGCCCTGGCGCGCTGGGGCGGCGAGGAATTCGTCATCGTGGCCTCCGAGAGCGCCCTGGCCCAGGCCGCCGATCTGGCCGAGAAGATCCGCCGCTTGGTCGATGGCCACACCTTCCCGGATGTCGGTCACGTCAGCATCAGTCTGGGCGTCACGGCCTATACCACCCATGATAGCCTGGACACCCTGATGATCAGGGTGGACAAGGCCCTGTACCAGGCCAAATCCGGCGGCCGCAACCGGGTGGAGACCGCCTAGAATCCTTCTTAGGCGGCACCGGCATGATCGCGGGCGTGCATGCCACAACCTTGGAACCAAGGCTCATATTCTGATTTTCTTACTGCCGAAATCGGCATGTCCCTTGCGGCCTTATCCGTGCGCCATTTCCTCCTAAAATTTCAGTTCTCTTTGCCCGATGACGATAGAGATAGAACAATTATGCGGCAATTTCCGGGCTATACGATCATTGAACAGATCGACGAGACCTTCCGGTCGGTCATCTACCGGGTGCGCCCGGATGGTGAGACCCGCACGGTCGTGATCAAGACGCTCAAGGCCGACAACCCTTCCGCGGCCGAGATCGCCCGTCTTAAGCATGAGTACGCCCTGATCCGCGACATCGAGATCGACGGTATCATCAAGCCGCTGGACGTCCTTGAGCTGAACGGCAATATCGCCCTGGTACTGGAGGATTTCGAGGGCATCGCGCTTAGCAAGATCATCGGAGACGGGCTGGAGATCGAACGTTTCCTGGCCCTGGCCGCGCGCCTGGCCGATATTCTGGGCAACCTGCACCAGGCCGGCGTCACCCACCGCGATATCAAACCCAGCAACATCCTGATCAATTGGGACAAGGATATCGTCAAGCTCACCGACTTCGGCATCGCCTCCGAGATCACGCGCCAGCACGAGGAAATCTACAATCCCTGGGTCATCCAGGGGACTTTGGCCTACATCTCGCCCGAGCAGACCGGCAGAATGAACTGTCCGGTGGACTACCGCTCCGACCTTTACTCGCTGGGGGTTACCTTCTACGAGATGCTCACCGGCATGGTGCCGTTCATGTCCAAGGACCCCATGGAAATCATCCATGCCCATATCGCGCGCTCGCCCATCCCGCCCCATACCCACAAAACCGCTATCCCTCCCGTGGTGTCCGAGATCGTGATGAGGCTGCTGGCCAAGGCCCCGGAGGAACGTTACCAGAACAGCTTCGGCCTGCAGGCCGATCTGCGGGCCTGTTTGTCCCAGCTATACGCCAACACCCGCATCGAACCCTTCGACTTGGCGCGCCAGGACGTCTCGATCCGTTTCATCATCCCCCAGTTGCTGGTCGGCCGCGAGGCCGAGCTGGAAGCCCTCAAGCAGGCCTTTGAGAGGGTGAGCGGGGCCGGGGCCGAGATCATGCTCGTGGCCGGAGAACCGGGCATCGGTAAATCGGCCCTGATCCATGAGATCCATAAGCCGATCGTGGCCAAACGCGGGTATTTCCTGTCCGGCAAGTACGAGGAGCTGCGCCGCCACCTGCCCTACAGCGGCATCATCCAGGCCTTTCAGGGCCTGGCGCGTCAAATCTTATCCGAGAGCGAAGAACGCCTCAAGGTATGGAAGCTGAAGCTCCGCGCGGCCCTGGGAGAAAACGCCAAGGTCGTCACGGATGCGATCCATGAGATGGAGCTCATGCTGGGGCCTCAACCTAACTTGCCGGAGATGGGTCCCGAAGAGACCCGCAACCGCTTCAACCTGGTGTTCAAGAACTTCGTGCGCGTCTTCGCCGACCGGACGCATCCCCTGGTGGTGTTCCTGGACGACCTGCAGTGGGCCGATCCGGCCAGCCTCAACCTGATTCAGACCGTCGCCACCGACCCGGACCTCAAGCACGTGCTTTTGATCGGGGCCTATCGCGACAACGAGGTGGCGGCCCACCACCCGCTCATGCTTGTATTGGATGCGATCCGCAAAACCGGCTTGAGCATGCATACCATCACCTTGGGCCCCTTGAGCGTCGCCGACATCAACCAGCTGATCGTCTCTTTCCTCAAGAACCCCGCACATATCTCCGAGCCCCTGGCCGAGGTGATCCACGAGAAGACCAAGGGCAACCCCTTCTTCGTCACCCAGTTCATCAAGATGCTCTACAGCGATCATCACATCGTGCTCAACCCTAAATGCGGGTGGACCTGGGAGCTCCCCGCCATCAAGGCCCTGAAGGTAACCGAAAACGTCGTGGAGTTCCTGGCCGACAAGATCGGCGGGCTTGAACCAGGGATGTGCCATCTGTTGAAGATCGGCGCTTGCATCGGCAACCGCTTCGACGCCGAAACGCTTGCCTCGCTGACCGGCAAACCGCTGGAAGAGGTCCTCACCACCCTCGACACCTTGATCCTGGAAGGCTTCATCCACCGCAAAGGCGATTTCTACCGCTTCCACCACGACCGCATCCAGGAGGCCGCCTACTCCCTGCTCTCTAAAGACGAGCGCATGCAGCTGCACCACTGGATCGGCCTCTTAGGCCTGGGACTGACCCCGCCGGAGGAGATCTTCAACCAGATATTCTTCATCGTTGACCACCTCAACAAGGCGCAGTCGCTCATGAGCTCACCCGAAGAGAAGCTGCGCCTGGCCGATCTCAATCTGAAGGCCGGCATCAAGGCCAAGGACTCCACGGCCTACCATGCGGCGGTGAATTACCTCCAGACGGGCATCGATCTGTTGCCCGAGGGCGCCTGGCAGAGCGAGTACGACCTGGCCTATGCCCTGCATCTCCAGCACATGGAATGCCAGTACCTGGACCGCAACTTCGAGGCGGCCGAGCATCTGTTCGAAACCATCAAGACGCATGCCGCCACTAACATCGACAAAGCCAGGGCCTACAAGACCATGGTGGTGCTCTATACCAACATCCGCCCGCCGCGCGAGGCCCTGGCCCTGGGGCTCGAAGGCCTCAAGCTCCTGGGCGTGAACCTGTCCATGGATGTCGGCCCCGGACCCGCGGCGCTCGAGCTCATCAAGGCCAAACACGGGATACGCAAGATCGGCCTCGAGAAGATCCTGGACCTGCCGCGCATGCAGGATAAGCACCTGCTGGCCGCGCACGATATCCTCCTGAGCGTCGGATTTGCCGCCTATTACGTGAATCCGAACCTGTTCGCGCAGATTGCGCTCAGGGGCGTCAACGCCAGCCTGCGCTACGGCCACACGCCGCACTCGGCCATCGCCTTCATGGCCATGGCCGTGATCGTGGGAGGCACCCTGAACGATTTCGACCTGGGCTTCCGCCTGGGCGAGATGGCTATCAAGCTGAACGAGAAGCTCGACAACCGCAAGATCGCCGGTGATGTCCAGCATATCTTCGCCTTCATGGTCCAGCATTGGAAAAAACACGCCAAGGAGGATATCGAGGTCCACCGCAAGGTCTTCGAGCAGGCCTTCAATGCCGGCGACTTCTTCTTTGCCGGGCACAGCATCACGGCCACGGCCTACTGCCGCATCCTGATCGGCCACAACCCCGATGATGTGCTGGATGAGCTGAACAGGTACCGCGATTTCATGGCCATCATGCAGGATCCGCTCATTATATCCCAGTACAAGCTGATGATCGTCACGGCCCTGACCATGAAAGGCATGTCGGCGCCCACACCGGACCGTCGCCAAGAAGCTAGTATCATCGCCGGCGACCTCGATAAGTTCCGCCGCGAGCGCAACTACCACGGTCTGTGCTTCGGTCTCTATGGCAAGGTACTCCACCACTTCATGCAGGAGGAGTACGAAGAAGCCAGGGTCGCGGCGGCCGAGTTGGATCAGCATATCAAGGTCCCCGTGGGCACGCTCCTGGTGCAGGGCCACTACTTCTATTATTCGCTGATCCTTACGGGCCTGATAAGGAAAGGCGAGAAGCGCCAGGCCCGCCAATACCGCCGGATCATCTCGCGCAACCAACGCAAGCTCAAACAGTGGACCAAATTGTGCCCGATCAACTTCGAGCACAAGTACCACCTGGTCGCGGCCGAGCTGGCCGCGATCGACGGCAAGTTTCAAGCGGCCATGCGGCTCTACCATCTCGCCATCGAGGAGGCCCACAAGAACGAATACCCCCCTGAAGAGGCCGTGGCCTGCCAGCTGACCGCGCAGTTCTATGGGGCCGGCAATTACCAGCATGAGGCCCGCACCTACCTCACCCTGTGCCATCAGGTCCATTGCTCGATCGGCGCCATGAACAGGGCCATGTATCTGGAGGAAAAATATCCTTTCCTGAAGCGCCGTGAGAAGAACTATGAGACCGACTCGGGCTTCGAGACCACGTTCACCGGCACGACCTCGACCCTCTTGGACCTCTCCACGGTCATGCAGGTCTCCCAGACCATCTCCAGCGAGATCATGCTGGACCGGCTGCTACAGAAGGTCATGCATATGTTTATCACCAATGCCGGGGCCCAGCGCGGGTTCCTGATCCTGGAAGCGGACGGCCGCCTGACCATCGAGGCCTCGGAAGAGGTGCAAACGGGCGAGATCAGGGTCTTGCAGTCCGAAGCCCTGGATACATTTGAAAACCTGGCGCGGACCATCGTCCATTACGTCTATCGCAGCGGCCAGGACATGATCATCGCCAACGCCATGGAAGAAGGGGCGTTCCAGCATGACGCCTACATAGAGAAGCACGCCTGCAAATCGATCCTGTGCGCCCCGATCATGAACAAGGGCAAGCTCACCGGCATCCTGTACATGGAGAACAACCTTGTCGCAGGCGCCTTCACGCCCGAGCGCTTGAAGCTCCTGCGCGTCATCTCGGCCCAGGCCGCCATTTCGCTCGAGAACGCCCGCCTGTTCGAGCTGGCCACCACCGACGGCCTGACCAAGCTCTTCGTGCACCGCTATTTCCAGCTCCTGCTCGACCAGGAGGTCCACAACCACCAGCGCTTCAAACGCCCGTTCTCGATCGTCATGATGGATATCGACGATTTCAAGGTCATCAACGACACCTATGGCCATCCCACCGGCGACAAGGTCCTGCGCCACGTGGCGCGGGCGATCAAAAAAAATACGCGCGCGGTGGACGTGGCGGCCCGTTACGGCGGCGAGGAATTCGTCTTGATCCTGCCGGAAACGGATCTGGAAAACGCCAGGGTGGCGGCCGAGAAGATATGCGACTTCATAGAACAGATGGAGATTCAGCACGGCCATGAAAAGATCCGCGTAACCATCAGCGCGGGCGTGGCCTCATTCCCCCGCCATGCCGGGGACAAGCAAACCCTGATCAGGTCCGCCGACGGGGCTTTGTACATCGCCAAACGCAGCGGCAAGAACCGGGTGTGCGTGGCCGATAAGATCGTCCCGCGATGAAGCAGGCACGAAACACTTGGCCCCGGCGTCTTTTCCATGCTAACAACCGGCACATCCGATTAACTTTGTAAGGGGAGGATTATATGCGGCACAGGATCGCCATCATCGGCCTGGGTTACGTAGGACTGCCCCTGGCCGTGGAGTTCGGCAAGATCTATCCCACCTTGGGGTTTGACATCAATACGCGGCGCATCGAGGAGCTTGAAAATGGCTTCGACCGCACTTTGGAGATCGAGGCCCATGAATTCGCCCCTGCCGTCCATTTGCGTTTCACGGCCGAGGCGAACAGTCTGCGGGACTGCAACACCTTCATTGTCACCGTGCCCACCCCGATCGACCGCTTCAATCGCCCGGATATCACCCTGCTCAAAAAGGCCAGCGCCACGGTGGGCGGAGCGCTTAAAGTCGGCGATATCGTCGTCTATGAATCCACGGTCTATCCCGGCTGCACCGAGGAGGATTGCGTGCCCATCCTGGAGCAGGCCTCGGGACTGCGCTTCAACCAGGACTTTTTCTGCGGTTACAGCCCGGAACGCATCAACCCCGGCGACAAGGCCCACCGGCTGCCGCAGATCAAAAAGATCACCTCGGGCTCGACCACGGAGACGGCCGCCGCCGTGGATGCGCTCTATGCCTCCATCATTACGGCCGGCACGCACCGGGCACCCTCCATCAAGGTGGCCGAGGCCGCCAAGGTCATCGAAAATTCCCAGCGCGACATCAATATCGCCTTCATCAATGAGCTGGCCATGATCTTTGCCCGCATGGGCATCCGCACCGGCGATGTCCTGGCCGCGGCCAGGACCAAGTGGAACTTCCTGCCCTTCGAGCCCGGCCTGGTGGGCGGCCACTGCATCGGCGTGGACCCCTACTACCTGACCCACAAGGCCGAAGGTCTGGGCTATATACCCCAGATCATCCTGGCCGGAAGGCGCCTGAACGACAGCATGGGCCCGTACGTGGCCGGACAGGTCATCAAGCTCCTGATCAAAAACAGCCACAAGATCACCGATGCCTGCATCCTGGTCTTAGGGGTCACCTTCAAGGAGAACTGCCCGGATATCCGCAACTCCAAGGTCATCGACATCATCCGGGAACTGATGGAGTTCGGCTGCCGGGTGGAGATCTACGACCCGCTGGCCGATCCGGACGAGGTGCGCCACGAATACGGCATCGACCTGACGCCGGAAAAACGGCTGGGACGCTATCAGGGCCTGGTCATGGCCGTGGCGCACGCCACGTTTCGCGCCATGGACTTGAACGTCCTCAAGGCGCCCGGCTGCATCGTCTACGACGTCAAAGGCATCCTGCCCCACGCGGACGGGAGTCTCTAGCGGGCGCAAGACGAGGTGTTCCCATGACATATTCCATGGATGTCCTACGCATCGATGCCGCGGCCGAGGTGGAGCGTTTGGCTGATTTCGTGCGCGAGCAGGTGACTTCCCTGCGCCGCGGCGGCGTGATCGTGGGCATAAGCGGCGGCATCGACTCGGCGGTCATGGCCTCCCTGGCCGTGCACGCCCTGGGTCCGGACAAAGTGGTCGGCCTTGTCCTGCCGGAAAAAGAATCGAACCCCGTGAGCCGGGAACTCGCCGTCAAGCACGCCCTGGCCTTAGGCATCGAGCATCATGTGCGCGACATCACCGCCACGGTGGAAGCCGTCAGGCCGTATGCCGAGCGGGACGCCTATATCCAGTCGCTCCTACCCGAGTATGTGCCGGGCTCACGCTACAACATCACCCTGCCCACGGATCTGTTAGAGCGCGACGCCTTCAGCGTCTATATGCTGCAGGTCAAACTGCCGGATGGCCAGCTTAAAAAGAAACGCTTGAATATGGAAGCCTTCCGCGCCATCACGTCGTTCGCCAATATCAAGATCCGCGCCCGCATGCTGCACCTCTATGCCGAGGCGGAGAGCCGCGGCCTGATAGTAAGCGGCACGACCAACCACACCGAGTACCTGCTGGGAGATTTCTGCAAGTACGGCGACGGCGGCACGGATATCGAGCCCCTGGCGCACCTGTACAAAAACCAGGTCTACCAGGTCGCGCATCACCTGGGGGTAATAGCGGAGATCATCGACCGCACACCCAGCCCGGACACCTTCAGCCTGCCGGTCTCGGACCAGGAGTTCTTCTTCCGCATCCCCTTCGAGCGCCTGGACCACCTGCTCTATGCTTGGGAGCACCAGGTCCCGGTGCAAGAGACGGCCGCGGTCCTGGGCCTGCCTGAGGACGCGGTCAAACGCGCCTTCCAGGACTTCGCCACCAAGCTCCGCGCCACGGCCCACCTGCGCGCCCTGCCCAAGGACCTGCAATAAACACCGCGGCCGAGGTATCGCCGGCAGAGATCCGGATCGTTTGATCCCAGCGAGGCCCCCTTAAGGATCAGCCTCACGGTTCCTCAAAACCGTTGCTTCACGATATCAAATGGGTTATCCAGGTTCCATGCGCATCCTCGTCATCGAAGATGAGAAGAAAGTGGCCGACTTCATCGGCCATGGGCTTACGGAAGAAGGCTATGCCGTGGACATGGCCCATGACGGCGACGAGGGCTACTTCCTTGCGTCAACGAACGAGTATGATGCCATACTGCTCGATATCCTGCTGCCCAAGATGGACGGCGTCGCCCTCTGTACGAAATTGAGGGCCGATGATAACCATACCCCCATCCTCATGCTCACCGCCAAGGACGCCGTCAAGGACAAGGTGAGAGGGCTGGACGCCGGGGCGGACGATTACCTCACGAAACCATTTGCTTTTGAAGAACTTTTGGCCAGGATCAGATCCCTGCTCCGCAAGAAATACCAGCGGCAGAAAACCGCCTACCAGGTGGACGACCTGGTGCTCGACACCGTCAACCATACGGTGATGAGAGGCGGAGCAAAGATCACGTTGAGCGTGAAAGAATTCGCCCTGCTGGAATACCTCATGCGCAATGCCGACAGTGTGGTGACCCGCACCATGATCGCCGAACATGTCTGGGACATCAACTTCGATACCTTCACCAATGTGATCGATGTCTACATAAATTACCTGAGAAACAAGATCGACCGGGACTCTGAAAAGAAGCTCATTCATACCGTGCGCGGCAGAGGCTATGTCTTGAAGGGCTGATATGTTCAAGTCCATCAGGATCAGATTCTTTTTCTGGTATACGCTCATCCTCGCGGTGACCTTCTTGATTTTTGCCGTGGCTCTCCACTTCAATGTCAGGACGACCTTGAAGAACCAGATGGACGACCTGCTGCTCACCAAGGCCGAGGGCATTGCGCGCTCGATTAATACCTACTGGGAAACCGAGAAGATCGACGCCATCAAGCATGGAGCCAGAAAGAGCGTTTTCAGCAAGATCAATAACGCGAATTTCCTCAAGATCGCCCGGCGTTGGATGGAGGAGCGTTCAAACGATCCTTATTTGATGAATATCATCGTGCAGATCTATAAACCCGACGGCGCGATCATCGCCTTTTCCCGCAATGCCTTGAAGCAATTGAACATCTCCGGAAAATCACTGAACAGCCTTGCATCACACAGGACCGTATACGAAGACCGCCAGGTCGTGGAAGACGAAGAATCCATCGAACTGCGTGTCCTTCAGATCCCTGTCTTCGAAGAAGGCAAGATGGCCTATATCGTCCAAGTTGCCGGCCCCTTGAACTCCATCCGGGATACGCTCAAAGGCCTCAGATTCATCCTCTTTTTCTTACTGCCCATCACCGTAGTCCTTACCAGTTTGTTTGCCGGCGAGTTTCTGGCAAGCATCACCCTGAAACCCATCAAAAACATGATTGAGACCGCCAGGCAGATCACGGCGGAGAATTTGAGCCTGCGGATATCACCTCCCCAAACTCAGGATGAAATCCGGGAGCTCGCCGAGACCTTCAATGCCATGCTCGGAAAGATACAGCAGGTATTCATTTCGCAGAAGCAGTTCATCCAGGACACGTCTCACGAACTGAGGACCCCGTTGACCATCATGCGAGGGGAGCTGGAGGTGGCGCTCAAGAAACAGCGCAGCGCCCAGGAGTATTCCGCGATACTCGCAAGCGTCCTCGAGGAGACGACAAGGATCGGAAAACTCCTTGAAAATCTGCTGACCCTCGCCCGTTTGGACAACGGTTCTGCAACCCTGGCAAAGGATCCTTGCGACATTGCCGCCCTGGTGCGCGACATTCTTGACGACATGCAGGTCCTCGCACGCCAGAAAGGCATCGCCGTCGATCTCGTGACCCAGCGGGATGTGATCCTCCCCCTTGACCGCGATAAGATCATCAGATCTTTTATCAACATCCTCGACAACGCCATCAAATATACGCCGGAAAAGGGAAAGATCTCGATCGAGGTGTTACGGGAAAACGACCGCGCCATCGTGACGATATCCGATACAGGCGTAGGCATACCCGAACAGGACCTCCCCCATATCTTCGGCCGATTCTATCAGGTGGACAAATCGCGCAGCTCTGACGGGTTTGGTCTCGGGCTCAGCATTGCCCGCTCCATCATCGAGGCCCACGGCGGTTCTATACGCGTTGAGAGCATCCTGGGGCGCGGCACGACCTTCTTGATATCGCTGCCCATGAACCTGATCATATCAAACATCCTCCCGGCAGGCACACCGCCTTACACCCAATCATGAGAATATTCTAATCTTCTACTAATGATCGTCTAATCCTTGTTCGCGTAAAGAGGCCTCATAAAGACAATCCCAAAGGAGGCATGAACAATGAAAAAGGTTATGAGCATCATCACGGTACTGGCACTGGTATGCTTCGGCACGATGGCCTTTGCGGCCGATGCGGCAAAGCCGGCTACTGCGGCAAAGCCCGCATTGGCGGCAACCGCGGCCGCCCCGGTGACCGCGACTACCCCGGCGACACCCGCAAAGGTTGAAAAAGCTAAGTCCGCGGTGGTCAAAGGCAAGATCGAGAGCATTGATACGGCCAAGAACGAGATCGTGGTAAAGGGCAAGACCATTGTCGTCAAGGCGGAAGAGCTCGCCAAGTTGAAAAAGGGCGAAATGGTCAAGGTTACGCTGGCGGCCGGCACCAACAACGCGGAGAAGATCAAGGTTGAGCATGTCAAGTTAGCGCTGAAAAAGGATGTGAAGAAGGACGTCAAGGCTGAAGCGACGCCAGCCGAGAAAAAGGCCGAATAACAATTCGTCCTTGGGAGTACAGGGAGGATGAAAAGGGTTGCCACCATGCTATTCGCCCTTGGGGTCCTCTCCTCTGTGTGTTTCGGTCAGAGTATCAACGCGAAATCACAGAAAGAGAGCCCCCCTCCTCCTCTTGTTAAAAAAGCAGTGCTACCGTCGGAAATTAAAGGCATCATTGAGGCCATCGACCTCCCGGAGCCGGCGAAAGGCATCCGACCCAAAATCAGTCTGCTCGTTGAAGAAGGGAAACAATTCGTCTTCATGGTACGGTCAACCACCACCGTCTACGGTTCTGACTGGAAGGCGATTGCACTTGATAAGCTGGAACAGGGCCGTGAGGTGAGGGTCCAGTATATAACCAATAAAGAAGGGTTCCTTGAGGCCCTGTCCATTAAACCGGCCAACACGCCCTGAAGTCAACCGTTTGCTTCTTCTTTAAGACCGGGTAGACGGATATTTCACTTGAATTCCCACACGTTTTTGGTTAACCAGAGCTGATTGCTCTCAAAAAAAAATCAATAGTGGGGTGGGTGAAATCATGCGTGAAGCAGTCATTGTGAGTGCCGTCAGGACTCCCTTGGGAAATTTCAACGGCACCCTGGCCAATATCGGAGCCACCAAGCTGGGCGCCATCGTCATCGAGGAGGCCGTCCGGCGGGCCGGTATCGAGAAAGCACAGGTCAATGAGGTTATCATGGGCATCGTCCTGCCCTGCGGCTACGGACAGAACCCGGCCAAGCAGGCCGCGGTGCAGGCCGGCATGCCCTGGGAGGTGGAGTGCCTCTCGATCAACAAGGTCTGCGGCTCCTCGCTCAAGGCCGTCATGCTGGCGGCCCAGGCTATACAAACCGGCGATGCCGATATCGTGGTGGCCGGCGGCATGGAAAATATGACCATGGCGCCTTATTACCTGGAAAAAGGCCGCTTCGGCTACCGCATGGGCGACGGCGCCGTGCGCGATCACATGGTGCATGATGGGCTGTGGGACATTGTAAACGATTTCCACATGGGCATCTCCAACGAGCTGTGCTCGGAAAAGTACAATGTCAGCCGCGAGGACCAGGACCGCTACGCCAACACCTCCTACAGCCGCGCCATGACGGCCATCCGCGAAGACCGCTTCGCCGAGGAGATCGTGCCGGTCGAGATCAAGGACCGCAAGGGTGGTACCACCCTGTTCAGCGTGGATGAATGCCCGCGCGAGACCTCCTTGGAAGCGCTGGCCAAGATGCAGCCGGCCTTCAAGAAGGGCGGCGTGACCACGGCCGGCAACGCCTCCATCATATCCGACGGCGCCGCGGCCGTAGTGGTGACGTCCCGGGAAAAGGCCGAGGAGCTGGGCCTGACCATCATGGCCGTCATCGGCGCCCAGGCCTCGGCCGCGCTGGACATGAAGTATGTGCTCGTAGCCCCCATGCTGGCCATCCCCAAGGTGCTCAAGAAGGAAGGCATCGATATCCAGGACGTGGATATCTTCGAGATCAACGAGGCCTTTGCCGGCTCCATGGTAGCGGTCATGAAGGAGCTCAACCTGGACCCCATGAAGGTCAACATCAACGGCGGCGGGGTGTCCATGGGGCACCCCATCGGCGCCAGCGGCGCGCGCGTGCTGACGACGCTCATCTACGAGATGCAGCGCCGCGACAAGCACGTGGGCTTGGCGTCATTGTGTCTGGGCGGCGGCGAGGCCGTGGCCATGATCGTGCGGCGCTAAAAAACCCGCCCGCAACCAAAAAGGAGTAACTCATGGAGGTCAAGACCTTCGGCGTCATCGGCGCCGGTCAGATGGGGGGCGGCATCGCCCAGGTGGCGGCGGCCAGCGGCCTGAATGTCATCATGCATGACATCAGGACCGAGTTCGTGGTCAAGGGCTTAAGCGTCATCTCCAAGAACCTGGACAAGGCCGTGGAAAAGGGCAAGCTGAGCACGGCCGAACGGGACGCGGTGCTGGGGCGCATCAAGACCACCACCGACTTAAAAGACATGGCCGCGGCCGATTTCGTGGTCGAGGCCGCCACGGAGAACGAACCCATCAAGTTCGGGATCTTCCGCGACCTGGACGCCATCTGCAAACCGGGCGTGATCCTGTCCACCAACACCTCGTCCATCCCCATCGGCCGGGTCGCGTCCCAGACCAACCGGCCGGAGATGGTCATCGGCATGCATTTCATGAACCCGGTGCCGGTCATGAAGCTGGTCGAGATCATCCGCGGGCTGGCCACCTCTCAGGAAACCTTCCAGACCACCTGGGACCTTTCGATCAAATTCGGCAAGACCCCGGCCGAGGCGGGTGACTTTCCCGGATTCATCGCCAACCGCATCCTCATGCCCATGATCAACGAGGCGGTCTACTGCCTGTACCATAGTGTGGGCACGGTCGAGGCCATCGACACGGTTATGAAGCTGGGCATGAACCACCCCATGGGGCCCTTGGCCCTGGCTGACCTGATCGGCCTGGACACCTGCCTGGCCATCATGGAAACCCTCTATAAGGGCTTTAGCGACTCAAAGTACCGGCCCTGCCCCCTATTGCGCAAATATGTCGAGGCCGGCTGGCTGGGACGCAAGACCGGCAAGGG
>JBDKSM010000032.1:0-6648 GCA_039680665.1 Syntrophaceae bacterium
CTGTTCCGTTAGCCATTATTTACCTCTTCTTTCAGGCCTTGTCCCTGGCAAAGAGACCGCGGCCCTTTTTAAATTTCTGAAAAACGATTGATATCAGACAACCTATCACAGCTGCGGTTTCTCGCAGATTTATTTGGTCGGTGAGATATGCTCGCATTCAGATTGCGTTTATTCGTATACCACCTTTCGACATGTGCCAAGGATATCTTTAATCTTATTTTACCAATTTTACTAATATCGCCGTCTGCCGCCGCCACCTCCGGGTCTGCCGCCTCCCCGACCGCTCTCGGGGCGTGGGCGAGCCTCGTTGACGGTAACATTTCTGCCTTTCATGTCTTTCCCGTTCAGTTCCTTAATCGCGGTTTCCGCCTCAGCCTTTACCGGCATTTCAACAAAACCGAATCCTTTCGAAGTGCCGCTGTACTGATCCTTGATAACCTTCGCGGATGCTACCTGTCCAAAGGCCTCAAAGGCGTGCTGTAAATCATCCTCACTGACGTCCCGAGATAAGTTGCCGACAAATATATTCATACGTACTCCTTTCTTAATAGGGAAAATCTAATAAACTTCTCCTAAAAATTCTAAGACGCGTTACGACTTCATTAGCAGATAAATTTGAAACAGACGAGCACAATGCGCAACAGAGGCCATTATTTATTTACTTGACATACCAGCCGGTATTGCATAGGGGAGGGCAGCATCTGAAATACGAGTAGTACTTGCCTTCCATTTTCTGGCATGGAAATTTCGGCCGATGTGCCGTCAGTAACCGCTTCTTGTCTTTCAGAAAATCCGCATGGAGTTTTTTTAGGATGCGGTCCTGCCTTGCCTGTAGGGTAGGACATAGGCTTATCAAACCCATGCCCTTACAAAGGAGCAGTATGTCATTCGTGCAATTCAATCTTCATCCTCACATCTCAGAAGCCATTAAGGAGCAGGACTATGCCTGCCCCACCCCGATCCAGCGCCAGGCTATCCCCCACATTTTGAGCGGACGCGACGTCATGGGCCTGGCCCAGACCGGCACCGGCAAGACCGCGGCCTTCGTTCTGCCGCTTCTCCAGCAGTTGATGCCGGGACAGCGGCGAGGCGTGCGCGCCTTGATTCTGTCCCCCACCCGCGAACTGGCCGCTCAAACGCATGATGCCATCCGCGCCCTTGGCCGTCATACCCGCGTGCGCAGCACGGTCATCTTCGGCGGCGTGAACATGAACCCTCAGATCGAGGCCCTCAAACGCGGCGCCGATATCGTCGTGGCCTGTCCGGGGCGTCTCTTGGATCATATGAACCAGCGGCATATCGACTTATCCGCCCTTCAGACCCTTATCGTGGATGAGGCCGACCGCATGTTCGATATGGGATTCCTGCCCGATCTGCGAAGGATCGTGCGGCAGATTCCGTCGAAACGTCAAACCCTGCTCTTCTCCGCCACCATGCCGGATGAAATTCGCCATCTGGCGGGGGATATGCTGAACAATGCCGTGACCGTCCAGGTCGATCACACCAAACCGGTGGCGACCATCGCGCATGCGCTCTATCCGGTGCCGCAGCACCTCAAGACCGCCCTGCTCAAGACCCTGCTGAAACGCACCGTCACGGACTCCGTCATCGTCTTCACCCGCACCAAGCACCGCGCCAAGCGGCTGGCGGAGCAACTCTCGCAGTCCGGCTTCAGCGCCACCTCGCTGCAGGGCAATCTGTCACAGAATCAGCGCCAGAATGCCATCACCGGGTTCCGCGCCGGCTCCTACCAGATCCTGGTGGCCACGGATATCGCCGCGCGCGGCATTGACGTCGCGGCGGTGTCGCATGTCATCAATTACGATATGCCTGACACGGCCGATGCCTATACCCATCGCATCGGCCGCACGGGTCGTGTCTCCCGCAGCGGCGAGGCCTTCACCTTTGTCACCGCGGAGGATAAAGCCATGATCCTGGCCATTGAGCAAACCCTGGGCGAGAAGATCAAACGCACCACGCTGTCGGATTTTGACTATGCCAAACCGCAGGAAAAGACGGATCGTACCGGTCAAGCGTTTCGCCAATACCCTCAACCGCGTACGCCTAAACCGGTTGCGGGCCGAAAAAAATATCCCGTTCAACGCCGCTCTGCATGAGATCGGTTCTATAACTGCTGATTGTTATTGCAAGACACTCTCAAGCCGGGGGTGAGACCACCGCGCCCCTGATGCCCTCTGCATGGATAGGCATGAAACCGGTTTGCAGCCTGGCAAGGTAATCCGCGTTTTCACGCACCCAGCGGCGGATGAGATAGTACCCGCCGGCACGGTATTTGACCCGCCAGGCACGGCCGCGGCGATGCGCTCTCAGCACCCGGGGCAGGCTGTAGAAACGCCGCAGTTGCTCGACGATGGACGCCTGCATTTCATAGGCCGAGCATTGTGACGGCTCGACTACGACGTGCATGCCGTCAAAGTAGCGCCACTGGCGGTGCAGGAGCCTGCCCTCGTACTCAGTGTAGGCCGCCGTACCAGGGAAGGGGGTCAAGGCGCAGATCTGGATCGTATCGATGTCGGTGGCGATGGCGAAGTCCCCGATCTCACTCACGGTGGACAGCCTATCGTCGGCGCTCACCACAAACATTCCATGGACGCCGATATCATGGCGGTGAAGATTTTCGATACAGCGCCCAATAGCTTCAAATTCATGGGCCTTGCCGAATTTCTTGAGGGTTTCCGGATTGACGGATTCAATACCGATATACATGGTGCGGCAGCGCGTACGCTGCAAGAGCTCCAGCATCTCGTCGTCCATGGCGGCCTGGACGGTCATCTGCCCCGACCATCGCAGCGGCACGGCATTTTGACGGATCATCTCCCGCAGGAGCTCCTTGGCCCGCTTGGGATTGGCGCAGAAGTTGTCGTCGCCGAAGCAGACGCTGCGATGAAGAATGGGACGCAGCTCGTTGATGATCTGTTCGGCCGGCTTGAACCGGTAGCGTCTTCCGAACATCAAGGTCACGCTGCAAAAGGAGCAGTCATGGGGGCACCCGCGCGAGGTGGTGATGATGGGCGGAATCTTGCCGCTTCGCACCTGCGGCGACAGGGTGAAATCGGGTGACGGCACGTGCAGCATGTCTACCGCGTCGCCGGCGGGTGTGTGGTGTATGCCGCCTTGCGGGAGACGATAGGCCAAGCCGGGGACTGCGTCGGGCGCCTGTCCCTGGCTCAAGGCGTCGACAAGGGCCGGGAAGGCGACCTCGCCTTCGCCGATCACCACATAGTCGCAGTAGGTAAGCGCCTCTTCCGGCATGAACGAGACATGCGGGCCTCCCATGACCACGACCTTGCCCTTGCTTTTCAGGAAACCCGCCAGACGATAGGCATCGCTGATGGTACTGCTGAGCGAGCCTATGCCGATGATGTCGTACGCAAGGAGTCGTTCTTCCCGGTATCCCGGCAGGGCCTGAAACCAGATGTCGCATGCATGGCCATGTTCCTTGAGGAGTGCTCCCAGCGTCGGGATACCGACACGGGGAAGATAGGTCCGGCTGAATATATGCGTTGAGTGGGCACTCGCTTCGACGAGTGCGATCCTGAATTCTTTCACTCTACCCCCCTTTGTATGGAGGCGCCATCCTAAAGGTTAATCCGCCCTATGTATATAAAATAATCTTTTTTAAAAAATATGCTAGAGACGGTAACGCAGTATATTTTTCGTCACAGGCATCCTGCCTGTGCCTGTGAGGGATCTTCTGTGCTCGCTTAAGCTTCAATTTATTCCAATCTTTGCACATACGTGGAGGCGGAGGGGGCGGAAAACTATAGGAGCGGACCGGAGGTGTTTTTGAACTCAGGGAAAAGTCTGCTGCTTACAACCCTGATTTACCCCACAAAAGGGCCTTTAAAAGCCCCGAAAACACGGTGAGATGTGAGATAAATCACTGAATATCAATTGGTTGCTTCGACTCTAAGCACCCCATGGCGCCGATTAATCGGTTCCTTCCGAGACCTTGAACTTCCTGACGTTGCCGGTCAGGACGATTGCTTCACCGCGCAGGTTTTCGGAGCTGCTGGAAAGCTCCTCAGCCACCGAGGCGTTCTGCTGCGTGGAGGCATCGATGCGGGCAATGGCCTGGTTCAGATCAGTGATGCTCCGCCCCTGTTCGCTCGAAGCCTGCTCGATATCGTCCATGATGATGGCGATCTTGTCCATGAAGGCGAAGGTGTCCTTGAGGGAAGCGGCCGTGCGCCGGATGGCCTGATCGCCGACATTGATGCGCGCGACGATCTCATCGATATGCGCCCGGATCTCTTTGGCCGCCGTTGCCGAGCGCATGGCCAGCGCGCGTACCTCTTGCGCCACCACCGCGAAGCCCTTTCCGTGTTCGCCGGCCCGGGCGGCCTCCACGGCCGCGTTGAGCGCCAGCAGGTTGGTCTGGAACGCCACTTCATTGACCGTGGCGACGATGTCCACGGTTTTTTTCGAGCCGCTGGAGATATCCTGCATGGCCGACATCAGTTCGGAGAAACTCGTATTGTCGTGTTCGGCCTTCTGCGACATCGAGCGGGATATATCGCGTCCTTCCTGAACGCGTTCGGCGTTCATCTTCACGTTGGCCGCCATCTGCTCCATGGCGGCGGCGATTTCCTGGATCGAGCAGGCCTGGTCCTGGGTGGCCTGGGAAAGGCTGGTGGAGCCGGTGGCGACCTCAGCGATGGTCTGGGATACGACCAACGAGGTCTGCTTGACCTGTCTGACCATCCCTTCCAGATTTTGGGTGAAGCCGTTGAACCAGACCGCCAGTTCGCCGATCTCGTCCAGACCGTTGACCTTCAGGCGCCGCGTCAGGTCGCCCTGGCCGGCGGCCATTTCCTTGACCATGGCGGTCATGCCCTTCACCGACGAGGAAAGGCCTCGCAGCAGCAATATACCGTTTATCAGGGTCATGATCATGGTCTGGGCGATAATGAGCGCGAAGCCCAGCTGCATGCCCGCGAGCTTGACCGTTCCGAAAATAGAGAGCTCGATGACCCCCAGCAGAATGCCGATGGGCGGAACGGCGATGAGCAGGATGACCAGGGCCACTTTTTTCGAAAGCGTCAGCCGCAGCAGCCCGAGCTTGCCGTCGAACATCGTAAGCCCGCCGGTTTCGCGGTAAAACGGGGTCAGGCTGTTCTCGGAGATCAGATAGTAAAAGGCGGCCGCGGAAAGGCCCGACATGATGAGCAGATCCACGCCGAACAGGGCTTCGCTGATTTTCAGTTTGCCCATGGCATAGAACGGCAGGACGATGATCAGGGATGCCAGCACGGCCCAGCGCACGAAGATGGTAATGCCCTCGGCCAGGGGCATGTACGAGGCGCTCTTGACCGCTTTTTCATAGGCCCCGTTATCGTCCAGGCATTGGATTACCGGCCGGGAGAACAGGTATTTCACGCCGATCCCCAGCGCCAGGGCCACGGTGTTCTGCACCATGATGTAGTTCATGTATTCCCAGAGATGCTGCTGGAAGGCCGTAAAGGTCACCAGTACAAAGAAAATGACCACCGGCGCCACGATCAGGAACGTCAGCCCCTCCTGGATAAAGAACGGCATCAGAAAAATCGACTTGGTGTGTTGACTCATGAGCCGCAACCCCCTCTTTCATCTTGCCATATCGGCATAGGTCTATGCTGTCCTTTGATTTACATCGGTGGCGCGGTGGGTGGACTTTATGGCTTTTCCTGCGCAATGCAAATAATGAGATGTCTGGGAAACAGAGGGGAACAAGGCTTGAGCATTCCAAACATGTTGTCGGTTGTTAAGGCCGGTGCGGCAGGGTGATCGACCACCCACTTAACCGTATAAAGAGACGTTTTGCGGGCGGGTCTGGGCCGTTTCGGCGCAGGTCAGGTGATGAACCGGCCCGGATCATAACTTCCGCGCCAGCGTGATCAGGACGAAGCGTATCCCCATGCCTTGCTGGCGCCGTACCTGAAGTCCGGCGCTTTTCATCAGCAAGCGGATCTCCTTGCGGGTCCGTACCTTTTCGCCCAAGAGTCTGGCCGGCAGCACCACGTGATCCGCCAGGCAGAAATACCCCCCCGGCCTCAACACCCTTGCAATCTCTTGCAGTCCTTTCTTCTGATCAGCCCAATGATGAAACGATATGCTGCTGAGCACCAGGTCGGCGCTTTGGTCGGGGAAGGGAAGCTCCTCGGCAAAGGCCCTCTGAAAGGTTGGCCCGGAGTTCAACCGCATGGCTTGGGCAAGCATCTTTTCCGACGGATCCGCGCCCCATAGTTGCGCCTCGGGCCAGAGCTTTGAGACCGCCCGCAGGAGGCGGCCGGTCCCGCAGCCCACATCGAGGATGCACCCGGGAGGGGTCTTGGGTCCCTCGCGCTTCAGCAGGTCCAGCATACCCGTATGCACCGGGCCGAAAAGCAAGCGCTGCATGATCGAACGATCATATGCCGGCGCCCACTGGTTGAACCGTTCGACATCATGATTGCCTGGTAAAGGGGTGTTGTTATCCATGGGCTCATCCTGCCATAATCAGCATAAAGATCAACCCAAGAATCGATGGATAATGCCCCGATTCAAACAGCATTGCCGCGCAGGACAACCGCGCGGAAAACGATAGGAGTGGAATAAGGGCGTGTATGAGCTGAGAGAAACGTTTGTTTCTTACAACCCTGTTTTGTT
>JBDKSM010000033.1:0-8778 GCA_039680665.1 Syntrophaceae bacterium
TGTCCAGCGCGCACAGATCGCAAGCCTGCTGTCTCTCGTGGGGGTAAAGAATGCCTGACGATACGTCCCAGGTAAAGATAACGGCCGAGAACGCACAGTTCAAGGCGGCTTTTACTGAGGCAGCCAACACCCTCAACCAGGGCATGAATAACGCCTGGTCGACAGTAAAGGCCGCCACCAATGGCATAAAGTCTTCCTTTACGGGGGTCAATGATACTGTTTCGTCTCAGATGGGATCTGCCGCCACAATTATGCAGTCCAAATCGAACGAGATCTTGGCTATCGGTCGATCATTTGGGACGGCAATCGCGGGTCTTTTCTCTTTCAACTTCATGAAAGAATCCGTCCGTGCAACCACGGAATATGCCGAGAGCCTCCTGGAAATGTCCCGCGTGTTGGGCATTACCACCGAGGCGGCCGCAAATCTACGCACGGCGCTTACCATGGAAGGTCTCACCACCGAGAGCTATATCGGCGCCAATGTCAAGCTCACGCGACAGCTCAAAGCCAACGAAGACAGCCTCAATAAGATCGGCATCACGACCCGAGACAGCAATGGTAATCTGGTTTCTCAGACGCAGCTTTTCCAGAACGCCATTGAGGCCATGAAGCAATACAAGGAGGGCACAGACCGAAACGAGTTCGCCATGTTCGCCTTTGGCCGCTCAGGCGTGGAAGTCATCCGGATGATGAAGCTGACGGAAGAGCGCATGCAGGAAGGCAAGGATATCGCTCAGCGTTACGGCTTGGTTATGGGGCAAGACGCCGCGCTGGCCGCCGAGAAATTCGGCGACAAGATGAACATCCTGAAGATCATCAACGAATCACTCAAGATCCAGATAGGTAATGCCCTTATACCACAGCTCGCCTCCTTGGGGGGATGGCTGTCCAGTACCGGGCCAACGGCCGTCAATGCTTTCGCGGGCGCGATCAAGGGCATTATCACGTTCATTGGTTCGGTCATAACAGGGTTCAAGGCCATCGTCGATGCGGCGCTCATTGTAGGTGCCACGATATACAGCATCATCCCTGCCATAAAAACCATGGGGAAGGCCCTTTGGCAAGTCGCGCACGGCGATATAAAAGGCGCCACCGAGACCATCAAAACCGGAATGGCCGACGCCAAAGCATATGTAACCGGTGCCGTCAACATGATGGTTGACGATATGGAAAAGGCGCGCGCAAGGCTTAAAAACCTTTGGATGCCCGGGGAAACCCCGGCACAGGAAAACCCCGTCCCGAAAGGCAGCAAAAGCTTTGAAAATCCCAAAGAATCCGATGAAGCCGACTCCCGCTTCTCCCAGTGGCAATCCGATCTCGAGCAAATGAAGATGTCTGAAAAGGCCTACTTCGATTTCAGCCTTGACCGTGAGAGGGCCTACTGGACCGGCAAGCTGTCCCTGGCCAAGAAAGGGACCGAGGAATACCGCAGCGTACAGCATCAGATCTTTGCCCTCAACCAGCGTGAGGCACGGGAAGAGCTGCAATCGGCACTGGACACCAACAGGGCCAAGCAGAACAGCGAGAAGACATCCTGGGAAGAACGCCTTGCCCTTGAAGACAAGAACATCGCCAAGATCAAGGCCGCCTATGGCGCCGATGGCCGCGAATATAAGCGCTCCCTGCTCGAAAAGCAGCGCATGACCGAGGACTTCGAACAATATCAGATCCAGCAACGGCTCAAGGAGTTCGACCTCACCCAGCAGATCAATGCTCTCGACCTGCAGGACCGGCGCGCGAACGTCGAACAGCGTATCCAGCTCGGGATCATGACCACGGATGAAGAGCTTGCCGCCCTGCGCGATCTGGCCGACGCCGAATATCAGATCAATCTCCAACGCCTCCAGAGCTATGCCGACACGCTCAAGCAGTACCCGGAACGGTACAAAGAGGTTCTCGGCCAGATCAAGCTGCTTGAGAAAAAACATGCCGTGGATCTTTCGGCCATCCAGCGCAAGGCCGTGGATGAGCAGAAAAGCTTTTTAAGCCAGCTCATGTCGCCGGTGCAAAGCTCGATCACCTCATCGATTCAGGGAATCATCCACCAGACCACTACCCTGAAAGAGTCCATGGTTAACATCTTCAATGATATCGTGGACGCGATTATATCCATGCTGGTGAACATTGCGGCTAAAACGATTACCTCCCAAATGGCCACAGCAACCACATCCACGGCTATCCGTGCAACGGAGGCCTCAGCAAATGTCGGCATCAGTGCGGCAGAGGGCGCCGCAGCTGCGGCATCATCCACGGCGGCCATTCCGGTTGTCGGACCATTCATGGCGGCTGGAATCGCGGCCTCCATGTTCGCGTCCATTCTTGCCTGGCGTGGAAGGATCGCATCTGCTTCCGGGGGCTGGGACGTGGACCGGGACGCGCTGACGCAGATCCACAAGGACGAGATGATTCTCAACCCCTCTATCGCCGGGGGATTCCGCGAGATGTTTTCTTCCTACGGCGGCGGCATGAAGACGGCCGGCCGTGGGCGGGGAAATGGGGCGGTCAATATTTATGCGGCTGACACCAAAAGCTTCATGCAGATGTTCAAGTCCAACCGGGGCGGCGTGGCGTCAATGCTGCGCGAGATGGTCAGAAACAGGAGCCTTTAATGAGCAACGTGATATTTCCCTCCCTGCCGGGTCTAAAGTGGGACCAAAGCAAGATCCCACTCTTCAAGACCAGGATACAGACCGCGGTATCGGGCCGAGAAGTGCGGCTCTCGCTCAACCAATACCCGCGATACCAATTCAATCTATCGTTTGAGCTGCTGAGGGATGATATCGCAAACGACGAGCTCGAAGCCCTGTTGGGCTTTTATTTGGCGCGGCATGGGGCCTGGGACTCATTCCTTTATATCGACCCTTCAGACCATATCGCTGTCGGGCAAACGCTGAGCCCTGTGACCGGATCGACCACGGTTTACCAGCTATCCCGCGCATACGGCGGATTTTCTGAGCCGATCCTCAACATTCAGGCGCCGGGATCTCCCACACCGGTGTTGAATATCTATGACAACGGGGTGCTGGTGAATCCTAGCAACTATTCGCTCGAGCAATACGACGCCGGAACCATCGAGTTCATCGGAGCACCAACCGGGCCCGTGACGGCCGACTTCTCGTATTATTACCGTGTTCGTTTCGAGGAGTACGGGCAGGGCTCAGATGATGCATTCGCTCAGTTCGCCTACAACCTCTGGGAGTGTCGCTCCGTAACCATGATCAGCCAGCGGCGGGAAACTCCGTATGTGGAGCCTGTTTCATGAAGACGGCCTCCGATGCCGTAAAGGCGCTCCTGCTCAGCTCTCAGTTTTGCATTGCCGAACTGTACACGCTGACAACACCGACCGCGATGTCATTCTATTTGACATCGCATGATGAAGATATCGTCTATGATGGGAACATCTACTATGCCTCACTGCTGAACATCAACCGTAGCGGCATAACCCTGGGGCGCGGCGCCGAGGTGAGCGAGCTGACCGTTGATATCTCCATCAAGGCCGGCGCCGATCCGCTGGCCGGTATTGATTGGCTGGCCGGGGTGCGTAACGGGCTGCTCGATGGCTGCACGATCCAGCTCGATCGATTGTTTTACAGCGCATGGGGAACCGATCCGATCGGGCTCGTGACCTTCTTCAAGGGCTATGTTTCGACGGTCGATAATCTCGGCCGCACCGGGTTTAGTCTGGCCGTCAAGAGCGATGCCGAGCGCCTGAATATAAAATGGCCTCGGAACATTTATCAGGCGTCATGCCGATGGAATCTGTACGGCGCCGGGTGCGGGTTGGGAAAGCCGACCATAGTCGGGACCATCACCGGCGTCGACGGGATCACCCTGCAATCAGACCTATCCTACGCGGACGGCTATTTCGATGGCGGCTCGCTGGTGTTCGCGTCAGGATCCGTGATCGGGCAAGCGTACACCGTGCGATCATACCTCAATACAGCCGGCGCCATAACCGTGCTGCCTGCAATGCCCGTCGCTCCTTCAATTGGAGATACGTTCCTGATCGTTCCCGGGTGCGACAAGACCTTATCGACCTGCGAAACGAAGTTTGACAACCTGGACAACTTCGGGGGCTATCCTTACATCCCCGTTCCGGAGAGCGCGATATGAGAGCCGATGAAGCACAAGCGGCCATCGTGGCCGAGGCTGAGACCTGGCTAAAGACGCCGTGGCATCATGAAGCCAGAGTCAAGGGCGCCGGGGTTGATTGCGCAATGTTGGTCGCCGAGGTGTTCCATGCCGTGGGGCTCATTCCCAAGGTCGAGATCCAGCACTATCCCAGGGACTATATGTTCCATTACTACGAAGAGAAGATCCTCGATCAAATGCGGCTATATTTTGACGAGATCACGGACGGCAGCCGTTTGCCCGGGGATGTGATGATCGTCAAGTATGGCCACACCTTTTCGCACTGCGCGATCGTGATCGCCTGGCCGAAGGTGATTCATGCCTTTGCCGTGACCAAGTGCGTTGAGTACGGTTCGGCCGAGGAATCGCCCTTCAGGAGCAAGGAAAAGATGTTCTTCCGGGCGCGTTACGGGGATGGTGTATAATGGGCCTTGGCGATCAAATTCTTTTGGGGTCCATGGCGCTGGGCTGGCTTCGGAAAAGCTCATCATCCTCCCAGGCCGACGCCCCGCCGGCCTTTACGTCTGTATCCCTACAGACGAGCACCGAAGGCCTGGTCGTGCCGGTTGTTTTCGGTACGGTACGCCTCGCCGGAAACATTATTTGGCTGGCGAATGTCCACAGCTACGCGCAGGAATCCAGCGGGGGAGGCAAGGGCGGCAGCGGCAGCGATTCCACTATTACCGGGTACATTTATACCGTCTCTTTCGTGATGGGACTGTGCGAGGGTGAAGTTGAATCAATCGGTCAAATGTGGGTCGGTAAAAAAATCTATGACGATTTTGACGCCTACGAAACCAAGTTCGATGCTTTCGGCAGCTCGGTTGATTTTAAGCCGGGCTCTTTTACTCAGGAGGCATGGACGCATCTCACCAACCATCACCCGACGCAGGCCCGGACGTATCGAGGCACGGCTCTGATCGTCTCAACCGATTTCGTGATGGGCAGCACGAACAATCTACCGAACCTCAATTTCGAGGTCGTGCGCGGGTGCAGTCTGATTTCTGGAGATGCAAACCCTGCTTATATGCTGCTTGATATCATGGATAGCCCTGTCTACGGTTTCGAGACCGATGAAGGAATAATTTCCGCGATCACTCTCGACGTTGACGATTACCGGGTATATTGCGACGTGTTCGAGCTTTGGATAAGCCCTGCATTTACCGAGCAGAAAACCTTCATTGACCACCTTAAGGATATCTGCTCCATGACCAATTCCGAAGCTATCTGGCATGACGGCGACACCCTCAAAATCGTTCCGTATGGTGATGAAGCGGGGACAACCGTGGCTAATGACGTAGAAGAGACATATACGCCTCCAGCGCCGGCCTATGACCTCACGGATGACGACTTTCTAGGGGATGAGACCGAGGATCCGGGTAAAATAAAACGCTCGGCCATTGCCGACATCATCAACACCGCCTCGGTTGAGTTCATCGATCGGGACAACAATTATGTGATCGGGTCCGTGGATTCGAAAGACCAGCTTTCGGTGTCCATGCTGGGGGTCAAGAATTCATCCCCGTATAAATTCCATCATATCAAACGGCGCGAGATGGCCGTCACTATCGCCGATCTTCTCATGCAGCGCGGACGTTACATCCGCAACACCTATACATTCAAGCTCTCGCAGAAACACTGCCTCCTTGAGCCCATGGACATCGTGACGCTTACGGATGCCACCCTGGGGATGGATCAGACGCCGGTACGGATCACGCGCATCACCGAAAACGAAGAATGGGATCTCGATATCGAGGCGGAAGAATTTATCCAGGGCGTAGGCAGTGCCGTGGCTCGGAGTTCGCAGGGCAACGAAGGCGAGGAAACGTCCAGCTCGGCTGACCCCGGAGACACATACGACCCGGTATTCTTTGATCCGCCCGAGGTCCTGGTCGACCCCGTTAATGATTTCGCCGGTACGAAGTGGGCTCCATATGTCTACGATGATTTTAAGGAATTCTGGATAGCCCTAAGCGGCGGGGATGACTGGGGCGGATGCGTCGTGTACAGCGTGGCGACTGATCCCTATCCCCTCTCCATCAACATGGGAACCCAGACCGGCAAATCGGTATATGGCGAGCTATCGGCAACACTGGCCTCTGGCAGTGATCCCGATGAAACGAATACCTGCTCGGTCGATCTTGATAACAGCGGGGGCGAATTGACCTCGGTAGGCGAGGGCGGGGCCGACGCGCTCACGTCCCTGTCATTGATCGATGACGAGCTGATAGCGTTCGGTACGGCCACGCTTACCGGCGAGTATGCGTATGATCTTACCTATCTGCGCCGTGGTTGCTTCGAGACATCGATCGCAAGCCATTCCAGCGCAGCGCAGTTCATCAAGCTTGATTCGAAAATCTTCAAGATCTGTTACGACCCAATCGTAATGGACGGCAAAACCAACCAGTACAAGTTCCCGTCATTCAATACCGCGGGGTCTAATTCCCAGAAGCTGACCGATGTCGATGCATATGATTATACGTTCCCGACGCTTGCGGTCGGCTATATCGGCCGGACCCCCAATTCCACGCCGCCGACGAACTATCTGCAGTGTAACGGCGCGGCCATCTCCAGAACTATCTATGCCGATTTGTTTGCCGTGATCGGCACGACATACGGGGTAGGCGACGGATCAACGACTTTCAATCTGCCCAACAACGCCACGGTAGGCGGACGGATGAGCATCATCAAATATCAGCTCGGAGCGTAGGGAGGGGAAGCGCGCATGGAACAGCAAACCGTATCAGTGGTCACCACGATCATCGGAATTATAATGACGATCGTCTCTGTCGTTCTTGGCGTATTCCAGTGGGCCATCGTTGTGATGATTAAGGATGTCAAAGAAAAGATGAACCTGATCTGCGAGCAGAACCGGGATGAACACAGGGAGATGAAAACCGATAACCAGGCCGCGCATGCCGAGCTGTGGAAACGGCTGCATCACCACAAGCATGATGACTGCGGCAACGTGGTCATAACCGGGGGGGAGTGACGGCCCCCAGGGGGCTATCATGGGACAACCAACCGCCAAGGAATGGAAAGACATCCAGGAAGAAGTGAAGATGCTCTCCTGTGCCGTTGATCGTGAGAGTAGGCGCGCGGGCGGGGAATACAAGAACCTTCTCAGGGCCGTGCAGAGACTCATGATACGGCTGGCGGTAATAATCTACAGAACATAGGGGGTGCATCATGGGTTTAGCAGATATCAACATCGGTGGAAGTTTTGTCAAGGATACGTTGGACGGCCTGGGCGATTTCGCAGGAAAGATCAGATCGGCCATTACAGGAGATGTCTCGCCAGAGAAAAAGGCAGAACTTGAAACCCTGGCGATGCAGCTCGAAAACCAGGCGACCCTTGCCCGCCTTGCCATTGCGCAGTCCGAAGCATCCAGCCAAGACACATGGACCTCACGCGCGCGGCCTTCGTTCCTGTATGTGGTGTATATCTTCATCCTGTTCGGCATCCCCATGGGCATCTTGTCCGTGTTCAGCCCGGCCACAAGCACACAGATTGCCACGGGATGTAAGGCTTGGCTCGATGCAATTCCTGGTGATATGTGGGTGCTCTTCGGATCCGGCTACCTCGGGTATTCATACTTCCGCACGAGGGATAAGACCGTCGCCAGCAATGAGCGGGCGGCCGGCAAAGGCGGTCCGCAATGAGCGAGATAAAGCGCGGCATGGATGGCGATGCCGTCAGGCATATCCAGGAGTGGTTATTTCTGCATGAGTTCAGGACCGTCATCGACGGGGTATTCGGACCGGCTACCGAGGCCAGCCTGAAAGAATTCCAGGCGCATGCGGACCTGTATCCATCCGGAGTGTGCGATGGGCAAACATGGCTCGCGCTTGCCTCCCCTCTCGATCGCGCCCGCGCAATAAGACCCGCGCAGGGGTGGCCGTTTCCCGCGCTCATCGCCGATACTGCCCGACAGCATCTTGCCCAGCATCCGCGCGAGGTGGGCGGCCAAAACATGGGGCCGTGGGTGCGCTATTACACCAGGGGGAACGAGGGTCCGGACTGGCCATGGTGCGCCGGCTTCGTCTCGACTGTCGTGTACCAGGCCTTCGCGCGTGCCGGGATATCCCCGCAGAAATTCAAGTTCAGCCTCTCGTGCGACAATCTCATGGAATACGCCAAGAGCGTCGGTACGGTAATTGAGAAACCTGTGCCAGGGTGCATCTTCTTAGTGCGGGGCAAGAGGCCCGGCGATTGGGTGCATACCGGGATCGTGATAGCCTACGGCGCTGAGGCGGGGGTTATCAGGACAATCGAGGGCAATACCAACGATGAGGGCTCGCGTGAAGGGTATGAGGCATGCGAAAGGGTACGTGCCGCGGTTGATAAGGATTATGTTTTAATCACTGCATGAAAAACAAGGATGTGCTCTCAAGCGGGTACACACGACGCGACCACGCGCGCGAAGGTGCTTGCTGCAGCCGGTGTAAGGCGCCTATGCTATGCTTTCATGAATAATTTGGGAATAATTTGCTGTTGAATTTTTGCAACAGTGGGGGCGGGCAGATAGATCCGACAATAAAAATCCATTATCGACGTGACGATTTTTGCATTATTCCGGAGCGATTCCGGAGCGGGAAAGGAGCAAAACCTGGGGAAACTGGAGGCGGCAACCGGATTTGAACCGG
>JBDKSM010000034.1:0-79767 GCA_039680665.1 Syntrophaceae bacterium
CTGCGACGTGCTGAAACCCTATCGCAATTTCCGGGGCGGCGCCTTCTGGCCGGGCATCTTCTCGGTCGGGTTCCATATCGCCATGGGGTCGTTCACCGGCGCCACGCCGGACGGCAGGGCCGCGGGCGACGTGCTGGGCAACGGCATCACGGCCACCAACGGCACGGCCAAGGCCGGGCCCACGGCGGTCATGAACTCGGTGACCAAGCTGCCCATCAGGCTCGTCACCAACGGCGCCAACCTCAACATGCGCTTTCCCGGCGCCAAGATCGCGACCGCCAACCTCATCATGCTGATCCGGACCTATTTTTCCAACGGCGGCACCCAGGTGCAGTTCAACATGCTCGATACGGCCGTCTTGAGGGCCGCCCAGCGCCACCCGGAGAAGTACCGCGATCTGATCGTGCGGGTCAGCGGCTACTCGGCCGAGTTCACGGGCCTCTCCGAGATCGCCCAGGAGGAGATCATCAGCCGCACCCGCTATCAGCTCTCGTAAACGTTTAATGGGAGGGAGGGAATGAGCAAGGTCATGAGCATGCAGGCGGCCATCCGGGACCATGTGCCGGACGGTGCCTTTGTCTTCATGGGCGGCTATGTCTGCCGGCCGCCCTTTTCCGCCGTGCACGAGATCGTGCGGCAGCAGAAGAAGGATCTCACCATCACGCGCAGCAACGCGGCCGACGACTTCGATATCCTGATCGGCGCCGGGTGCGTCAAGCGCTTCATCTCTACCTTCATCTCGCTGGGCCTCTACGGGCTGGCGCGCTGCTACCGCCGCTCGATCGAAAAAGGCATTCCGCATACAATCGAGGTGGAGGAGTACACCAACCTGTCGCTGCCCATGATGCTCATGGCAGGCGCCATGGGCATGCCCTTCGTGCCGGTCAAGGACATGGTGGGCACCGACCTGATGCGGGTCAGCTCCTTCATGGGCGAGGACAAGTTCAAGATGATCGATTCGCCCTTTGACGGCCGGCCGGTCATGCTCGTGCCCGCGCTCAAGCCCGACGTGGCCGTCATCCATGTGCAGCAGGCCGACGAGGACGGCAACGCCCAGATGTGGGGCATCGCCGGCGACTGCAAGTGGGGGGCGAACGCCGCAGCCAAGGTCATCGTGAGCTGCGAGCGCATCGTGAGCCGCGAGACCATCGGCAAGGACCCCTCGCGCACCATCGTGCCGGCCTTCAAGGTAGCAGGAGTGGTGGAGGAGCCCTTCGGCGCGCACCCCGGCTACACCCCGGGCTTCTATGACACGGACTTCGGCTTCGGCTACGTCTACCAGCAGGCTTCCAATACCGTGGAGGGCTTTCAGGCCTTTCTGGACGAATGGGTCTACGGCCTTGCGGACCGCACCGCCTACACCCAGCACTACATCCAGAAATTCGGCTTTTCCCAGTACAAGAAGCTCCAGGCCGCGTTCGACTGGAGCTATCCCGTTTCCTATGCCTACTGAAGGAGCAAGGATGAGCACGCACACCAGCGCTTACATCAAGCCCGAGCTCATGGCCTGCTGCGGCAGCCGCGAGATCCGCGACCACGACGTGGTGATCGTGGGCACGGGCTTCCCCACTATGAGCGCCAACATCGCCAAGCACACGCACGCCCCGCACGCCACCATGATGCAGGAATCCGGGGTGTATGACGCCAGGCCCACACGACCGGCGCTCTCGGTGGGCGATCCCTGCCTCAATCCCGGCGCCGCCATGGTGGGCGGCCTGATCGACGTCATGGGCATGTTCCTGCAGGCCGGCTGGGTGGACGTGGGGTTCCTCTCGGGCAGCCAGGTGGACAAGTTCGGCAACATCAACACCACGGTCATCGGCGACTACCATGCCCCGGCCTCGCGCCTGCCGGGCAGCGGCGGCGCTAACCCCATCGGCGCGCTGGCCAGGCGCGTGCTCATCATCGCCCTGCACGACAAGCGCAGTCTGGCCGAGCGCGTGGACTTCATCACCACCCCCGGCTACCTGGACGGCCCCGGCAGCCGCGAACGCTGGGGTCTGCCGCCGGACACCGGGCCGCAGGTGATCATCACCAACAAGGCGGTCATGCGCTTCGACGATAAAACCAAGGAGGCCTACCTGGCGTCCTACCATCCCGGTTGCACGGTGGACGAGATCGTCAAGCTCACGCCCTGGGACTTGAAAGTCGCCCCTGACGTGCATGAAACCGAGCCACCCACACAAGAGGAGCTGCGCGTCATCAGGGAGGTCCTGGACCCGCACCGCATGATCGCCGTCTACGAGAAGCGCGGCTATGTGTAAGCGTATGGCTTGGAGGAGCATGTATGGATGAAACAAGACAGCTGGCCGCCTTCTGCTCGGCCCTGAAGCTCGAAGACGTCCCGCTCGATGTCATATACAAGGCCAAGCTCTGCATCCTGGACTGGGTCGCCAATATCTATGGTTCGCTCAAGCTCGATGCCGTGCAGTCCGTGGTGAACTATTGCCGCGCCTTGGGCTCGGAAGCACAGGCCCATGCCCTGGGGTGCGGGTACCTGACTTCGGTCAATACGGCGGCCTTTGTAAACGGCGTCCTGGCCGAGGCCATCGAGGCCCAGGATGGCGTGCGCTTCGGCGGTAACCACCCGGTCTCGGCCGTCATGCCCGCGACCTTTGCCCTGGCCGAGCGCGAGCGCTCCAGCGGCCGCGAGGTCCTGGAGGCCGTCATCGCGGGCTATGAGGTCTGCTGCCGCGTAGCCGCAGCCATGCACCCCTACCATACCCTCTCGGGTTTCCTGCCTACCGGCACCTGCGGCGCGTTCGGCGCCGCGGCCGCGGCGGCCCGGCTCATGCATCTGGATGATGAGGCCATGTTGAATGCCCTGTCCAATGCCGGCTACCTCCTGCCCCTGTCCATGGCCGAACAGCTCATGGGCGGGCATACCATCAAGATCGTGCAGGGCGGCCAGGCGGCAATAGCCGGCATCACGGCCGCCGGCCTGGCTAAGGTAGGCCTGACGGGCTGCCCGCAGGTGCTGGAAGGCACGGCCCTCAAGGGCGGGTTCACGCAGATTGCGCTGCGGGCCGAGCCTCGCTGCGAACGCATCACGGATCAGCTGGGTCAGCACTATGCTGTGAGCGATGTCTATTTCAAGCCCTACACCGCCTGTAGGCACACGCACGGCGCGGCCCAGGCCACCCTTGAGCTCATGCGCGACCACCGCTTCAGCGCCGCCGAGGTGCAGAAGGTTGAGGTCTTCACCTATGGCGTGGCGTTTATCGCCGTGGGCAAGGGGCTGACCACCCCGACCTTTGTGGCGGCCCAGTTCTCCATCCCCTATTGCGTGGCCGCCTGCCTGCTGGATGGCGCTTTGGGGCCAAACCAACTGACCGAAAGGCGCATCGCCGACCCGGAGCTCATCGCCCTTTCCGAGCGGGTCAGTGTAGCTATCGACAACGAGCTGAACAAGGTCTACCCGGACAAGACCGCCAGCCGCGTGGAGATCATGCTCAAAGACGGAGAGAAGCTTGTCCGGCAGGTCGATACGCCCAAGGGCGACCCGCGCGACCCCATGGAAATGGCCGACATCGTCGCCAAACTCAGGCACTTTGCCGGCTCGCGGGACCAGGACAGCCTGCAGCGCCTGGTGGACCTGGTCATGGACATCGAACACCTGCGTGATATCGATGCAGTCTGCGCCGCAATATAAATAAACCATCAAGGAGCACATACATGGACTTTACGCTGAGTGATGAACAGAAGATGCTGATCCAGACCCTGCGTTCCATGGGCGAGCGCGAAAACTTCAAGGAGCTCGCCAAAGCAACCGACGCCACAGCCGACTTCCCCTACCGGCTCATGCCCGCCTATGCCGGGATGGGTCTCCTGGGCATGACCCTCTCGGAAGCCTACGGCGGCGGCGGACAGCCCGGCATCAACGCCGTCCTGGCCATCGAGGAGCTGGCCAAATACAGCCCCATGATCGCGGCCCCGGTTTTTGAGTCCAATGTGGGCCCGGTGCGCGTGATCGACATGTTCGGCACCGAGGAGCAGAAGCGCGCCATCATCCCCAAGGTTTGCAGCGGCGAGCAGAGCGTCTCGGTGTGCATGACCGAGCCCGAGGCCGGCTCGGACCTGACCGCGCTTACCACGCATGCCGTCGAGGACGGCGACGCTTATATCCTCAACGGCCGCAAGGTGTTCATCACCGGCGGCGGACATGCCAGCCACTACATGGTCTATACCCGTTTCGGCCAGGCCAAAGGCTACAAGGCCATCGGCGGTCTCCTGGTGGAAAAGGGCATGCCCGGCTTCTCCTTCGGCAAGCAGGAGGAGTTCATGGGCTTGCGCGGCATGCCGTCCTGCGATCTGATCTTCGAGGACGTGCGCGTGCCCAAAGCCAACCTGGTGGTCAAACCGGGAGACTTCAACAAGCTCATGAGCACCTTCGACATCGAGCGCTGCGGCAATGCCGCCATGTGCCTGGGCGTGGCCGGCGGCGCGCTGGAGGTTTCAAAGGCCTATGCCATGGAGCGCCAGGCCTTCGGCCGCCCCATCTGTGACTTCCAGGCCATCCAGTTCATGACCGTGGACATGGCCATGCAGCTCGACGCCGCGCGCCTGCTGGTCTATCGCGCGGCCTGCGGCGCCGGCCAGGGATTGCCGTCCATCTACGAGGCCTCCATGGCCAAGTGCTTTGCCAACGAGATGGTCATCGCGGTCACCAACACCGCCATGCAGATCTTCGGCGGCTACGGCTACAGCAAGGAGTTCCCGGTGGAACGCATGCTGCGCGACGGCCGCGCCTGGTGCGTGGCGGGCGGCACGGTGCAGATGCTCAGGATCACGCTGGCCAGCTTCCTCTATGGAAGGCGCTTCGACCAGCGCAAGGCTAATTGACAAAAGGAGGTTTTTAAGATGGGCGTGTACTATAAGGACGCGGACGACCTGTACCGGATTTACGGCTACTTCATGGACCGGATTCTCAAGGACGACAAGATCGGCCCCAAGATGGCCAAGGCCGGCATCATCATCAAGTTCATCTACACCGACCCCGAGGCCGAGATCACCATCGACCTCAAGAACCCACCTAACAAACCGGGGTATCACGGCAATTACTATCTGGGTCCGTGCGACCTCAAGGAAGACGTGTGGTCCAAGCAGGCCGCGGACTTTTCGCACTCCTTCTGGCACGGCCACGAAAACCCGGTGGCGGCCGTGACCAGGGGCAAGGTCAAGCAGGGTGGCAAGGTCACGGCCATGCTCAAGCTCCTGCCCGTGGTGCGCCCCGCCTTCCAGATGTTCCCGGTGGCGCTCAAGGAAATGGGGCTCGACAACCTGATCATTGCCAAGAAATAGCGGCTGACATCTCGCCCCCATCCCCACCCCTATTTCCCCGTCAGGGGCCAGGGTGATGGGGGCGTGTTTTTTCATACTTTTATTCAAGGGAGGAGGACTCATGAACACCGTTAAACGCCTAAAAATTCAGGTACTCTTGTCGGTCATGACCATGTTGGAAAAGCACCCTGTCCTGGTGCGGTTTTTTCTGAAGCCCATCGCCAATGCGCCGCTCTTGTCAAAGCGGCTGCAGGTGTTGATCAGGGCCTTCATGGGCGCCACGGCCTTCGAGATCCATGATGTGGACCTGAAAAACGGCCGCATCGGCATCGGCGGGGTGGAGGAGATCATGGCCGGCGCGGTCATCATCAAGCTCCTGCATGTGCTCCTGGCCGAGAAGCTGGGTGAGGAGGAGAAGAACCGCACCCTGTATGACCTGGGCGTCCAGCTGTGCACGTGGGAGGTTACGCAGTCTTTGGCGCATGGCAGGTGGGTGCCCAAGGTGCTGGTGCCGCTGATCGTGCACAGCCGGATCATCGATGAAGTGCAGGGCAACCCGCTCATGGCGCGTTTCTTCAACAAGACCATGAACATGGTTTCGCGTCTGATCACGGATGAAGGCGGCTGGGGACATCTGGATTTCGATTTTTCCTCCCTGCCCCTGAAAGTCATGCTCTCCAATTCACAGGAGGCGCGCTGGCTGCCCAATTCCAGCAGGCCGGTGTGCCATTTCTATGCCGGCATCGTGGCCGGGTATGCCGCTGCCATATCCGGGGAAAAGCTGCATGTGGAGGAAGTCGCCTGCAAGGCCATGGGCGCCCCGCAGTGCGTCTTCCATGTGCACAGGTCCGCTTAAGGCATAACAACCTGTCATCAACAACTTATGTCATTTTCAATAGCATTTTGAATGAAGGGGGGAAGGTATGAACAGGATGCTCTGTCTGGCGATTGTGTTGATTCTGCTCGGGCATACGCCTGCGGGTGCGGATGATGGCGGCTGGAAATTGGTTAAGGAACGCGACGCTATCAGGGTCTATAACCGCGATGTCCCCGGCAGCGCTATCGATGAATTCAAGGGTGTGGGCATCGTGGACGCCCGGCTGGAGGTGCTGGCCGCGATCCTGCGCGATGTAGAGGCGGCCGAGGATTGGATGGCCGACACCGTGCATGCCGAAAAGATCAAGCAGCTCGAAGGCGAGGACATGATCGTCCTCAATATCACCAAGCTACCGTGGCCGCTCAAGCGGCGCGAATCCCTGGTGCATATCGTGGTCAGCATGGATTATAGGCGCGGATATGCCGTGATCGATATGCGGGGCATTGACGATGCGCAGCTGCGGCCCGTGGCCGAAAACCATGTGCGCATGAAGTATGTGCATGCCGCCGTCATCCTGGAATATGTCGACCGGGAGCATACGCGCGTCACCTATACGGCCAAGCTCGATCCGGGTGGCGTTATCCCCATTGCCGTTGCCAACCTGGTCGTGGTCAGGATACCCTTTGAATCCATCAGCGCCCTGCGCCGCTTGGCCGCTCAGGAAAAATTCGTCATTGCCGGCAGGAATTCCAGGGATCGCGCGATCATCGATGAAAATGTGGCCCTGGGCTATCTCAAACCCTAGCCCGGGATTGTGTTCATAATTAATGTTACTGATCGTAGGATGCCTTTGAAGGAGGCTGTCGCACATGTCCTGGAGACCCACATGGTGGTTGTCGTTTCTCGCCAAGGTCTGGCCCATCACCGGCCTCAGCGCCAAGGCCATCCAGATCCCCGTCATCGGCAAGATACTTGCGGCCATGGCGGTCCCACTGTTCTCGGGCCGGAATTTCAATGTTTCCTATCTGCCCATCAATAGGGAATTGAAAAGCCCGCAGAACGTTTATCTGCCCTTGCAGGTGCTGGAGGAGCTTATCAAGCGCTCGGCCTATCGCGTTACCATCAACCGCTGCCACTGCCGAGACTCCAAGGGCTGCAAGAATTACCCCATAGAGAACTCCTGTCTTCTCATGGGACAGGGCACCATGGATCTGGCGCCATGGATCGCCCAGCCGCTGGGAGTAGGCGAGGCCATCGCGCATGCCAGGCATATGGTGGGCCTCGGCCTGACCCCCATGATAGGCCGTGTCCTGATGGACAACCTGTTCTACGGCATCCCGAATACCGGCACGCTGCTCACGGTCTGTTTCTGTTGTCACTGCTGCTGTACGGTCATGTCTTCCGCCCAATACCTCCCCCCGAAGGCCAAGGATTCCATCGTAAGACTCAAAGGCATGACGATCACGGTTGATGAGCAGATCTGCAAAGACTGCCGAAGCCGGGAGTGCTTGGAGGGATGCATCGTCAAGGCCTTTACCTTTGACAAGGGCAAGGTCTTCCATGATGCACAAAAGTGCAAGGGCTGCGGCTGGTGCGTTTCCTTGTGTCCGCAGAAGGCGGTACAAGCCGAAGTGGCGGACATGAACGCGGCGGTTGAAGAGGTGATCGGCCGTATCGAAAGCATGATCAACTATAGTTCCTGATCATGGCCGGATGCTTATGTGCTTCGCGGCGGGCAAGAAACCATCGGGGCCCGGTCTCACCATTGGATATTTTGTTGATGGTTGAGACCAGACCTCGTTATTCCGCATGACCACCAGGCCCTCTGTAGTGAGTACGGATTACAGGGTAAGTATGTCCGGATATAATGTTCTATAATAAATTGATCAGTGCCATAAATGGAATTGATGGAAAAGATGAGATGTTATCTTGGATCATTGATGCTTAACCTGATGTAATAAATATTAAGGTGTTGTAATTATATTTAAAACATAGTATAATCAAGAGCTACTGAAATTGAAACATGCCAGTAAGAAAGGATAGATTATAATGAAAAATATTGGAGCTGCTGCTTCGAAGAAGAAGCAACCCGAGATAAATGAGCTTCCTGCCGCTGTAATGGAGTCACCCCGGAAGACGGAGATTTTTCCGAAGGATCTTGGGAAACGATACAAGTGCTACAAGTGCTGTACCATGTTTTATGACCTGGGAAGACCAGAGCCCCTTTGTCCTTCATGTGGAGTCAATCAAAATGATGCGAAAAAAGGGATTCACAAGAGAAAGAGAGGAAGACGTTGGTCCTCTACTCTCGCAAGCGCGGAAGATCGCCGCATAACTGCTCCAATAGAGAACGGCGATGTTATCGAGGCTGTTGATGAAGGCGATGCGGAATGCTCTTTAGATATGGATGACATTGTCTTTGATGAGCATACAGATACAGATAATAGTGATGAATAGTAATCCTGCGACGATCGGTTCCCTTGCAGAATGACCGACTATCCCGTTAGATCAGTGTTGGATACTACTACAAACAGAATGTTAAGATATCACCCTGAGCCCTCCGTTCCTTAAGGATAAACTTAAGCCAAGGATCTCAGGCCTCAAAAATCATCACCGCTCCTTTTTTAGCAACAGCCACCAGGTAAGAGTTGACAGCAAGACGCATGCAGATTAGGCAGGGGTGGTGCGCGAGACCTTTTATCTCCAGCTTGCCCGGGAACTGGGCATCGGGCCCCGGCAGGTGGAAGCGGTGGATGCCCTGCTCTCAGGCGGCGCGACCGTGCCCTTCATCGCCCGCTACCGCAAGGAGCGGACCGGTTCCCTTGATGAGGTCGCCATCGCGGCCATCCGGGACCGGCTCTCTGAGCTAACGCAGCTTGATGCCAGGCGCGAGGTGATCCTCAAATCCCTGGCCGAGCAGGAAGTCCTCAGTGATAAACTGCGCGGCGCCGTACTGGCGGCCAACAGCATGGCCGTGCTGGAAGACATCTATCTGCCCTTCCGCCCCAAGCGTCGCACCAGGGCTACAATCGCGCGCGAGAAAGGCCTGGAGAAGCTCGCTGACCTGCTTTTCCCGCAACCGGACGGGCTAGACCCGCTGAGTCAGGCGCGGGCCTTCATCAATGAGGACTTGGGCGTGGAAACAGTGGAAGACGCCCTGCAGGGCGCCCGTGATATCATGGCCGAGCGCATCGCGGAAGACGCCGCCCTACGTGGCGCTCTGCGGGCCTTTTTCGAAAAGAGGCCCGCATCGTTTCCGAGGTCACGAAAGGCAAAGAAGAAGAGGCGCATACCTATCGGGATTATTTCGCCTGGCAAGAACCGGCCGGCAAGGCCGCTTCCCACCGCATCCTGGCCATGCTGCGCGGTCAGGCGGAAGGCTTCCTCAAGCTTACGTTCCGGCCGGATGAAGGCCAGGCCCTCCTGCGCATCGAGCGGCAGGTCTGCCGGAAAAACAATAGCTGTACACCGCAGGTGCGCCTGGCGGCACACGACGGCTACAAGCGGCTCCTGGCGCCATCGCTGGAGAACGAGCTGAAATCCACGCTCAAGACCCGCGCGGATGAAGAGTCCATAAGGGTGTTCGCCAAGAACCTGCGCGAGCTCCTCATGGCTTCTCCCCTGGGCGGCCGCCGGGTGCTGGCCATCGACCCGGGATTCCGCACCGGCTGCAAGGTGGTGTGTCTTGACGGCCAGGGCTCTCTGCTGCGGCATGACGTGATCTTCCCCACGCAGTCGACCACCCGCGCGGAAGAGGCCGGCCGGACCATGCGGGAGCTTGTCGGGCGCTATGACATCGAGGCCGTTGCCATCGGCAACGGGACCGCCGGCCGCGAGACCGAGGCCTTTGTGCGGGGTCTTGATCTCAAGCTCCCCATAATCATGGTCAACGAGAGCGGGGCCTCGGTCTACTCCGCCTCCGAGGCGGCCCGCCGTGAATTTCCCGATCAGGATGTGACCGTGCGCGGCGCGGTCTCCATCGGCCGGCGCCTACAAGACCCCCTGGCGGAGCTGGTCAAGATCGACCCGAAATCAATCGGTGTGGGCCAGTACCAGCACGATGTCGATCAGGCCAAGCTCAAGGCCAAGCTGGATGAAGTGGTCGAGAGCTGCGTGAATGCCGTGGGCGTCGAGGTCAATACCGCGAGCCCGGAGCTGATCACCTATGTCTCCGGCCTGGGGCCGACCCTGGCCGGCAACATCATTGCCTATCGTGCCGAGCATGGACCTTTCCCCAGCCGGGCCGCGCTCAAGAAGGTCCCCCGGCTGGGGCCCAAGGCCTTTGAGCAGGCCGCGGGTTTTCTGCGCATCCGGGATGGGGCGCAGCCCCTGGATGCCGGCGCCGTGCACCCGGAGCGCTACCCTATCGTGGAGCGCATGGCCGCGGACCTTACATGTAGTGTGACCGATCTGATGCGGGACGAGGGCCTGCGCGCCCGCATCGACCTTAGCCGCTATCTGAGCGAGGCCGTGGGCGAGCCCACGCTCAAGGATATCCTGGCCGAACTTGCCAAGCCCGGCCGCGACCCCCGGCAAACCTTCGAAGCCTTTGCCTTTGCCGAAGGCGTGCACAGCCTGGAAGATCTTAAGCCCGGCATGGAGCTGCCGGGCATCGTCACCAATGTCATCAACTTCGGGGCCTTCGTGGATATCGGCGTGCACCAGGACGGGCTGGTGCACATCAGCCAGCTCGCGGAGCGCTATGTGAAAGACCCCAACGAGGTGGTCAAGGTGAACCAGAAGGTCATGGTGCGCGTGCTGGAAGTGGACGTGAAACGCCGGCGTATCGCGCTGACAATGCGCCGGGCAAAAGCATAGCAGGATCTCATCCCGGAGACCCCCGAAAGTCTCCATCAGGCATTTGACGGCTTGAGGTGAAGCGTGCTACAAGGAAATTCCTCATGAATGCCGCCCCCGACAAGCCCTTCAAGGCCCGGGGTGCGTCTATAGGACCGATCATGGCCGCCGCCGTTCAATAGTGGGCGCGGATTACTCCTCAGGCAGGGGAATAATCTTTACCTTGGCCGAGCCCTTGCCGGAGAAGCCCAGCTCTTGCGCCGCTTTTTTGGTCAGGTCAATAATTTCGTAGCCGCGCTTTCGGCAACGATCATTAATTCTCACCACCACCGACTTGTCGTTGGCCATGTTGATCACCTTCACTTTGGTGCCATGCGGAAGGCTCGGATGGGCCGCCGTCAATTTGTTATGATCAAAGATCTGGCCGGAATTGGTTCGCCTGCCTTGGAACCTCTTGGCGTAGTAGACCGCCACACCTTCAAAGCCTTCAGCTTCCCGTGGATTGGAAGATGCCTCTTGTATCGTTTCGTCCGGCGTTGATGGTACAGGATCTTCCGCCCGCACGGTGCGCACGGCGCACCCCAAGGCTATGTGACATACCAGAACCAGCACTATCAACCGCCCTGTCGTTTTCTGAGGAAGCATACCAGACATAATGACCATGATCGCTCAGAATAGGATTGGGTGTCAAGATCTCCCCCATTGCGGCCACCGGGGCACCCATGAAAGATCCTTTAAGTCCACTAAACACCTGTAACATGCTTGGTTATTCTACCCCGACCTTAGCGGTATCTGGAACTTTATTTCCATCCTGATGGGCAATAAAGTGCCTACAGAATAAGATCATATGCAATAGGGCCTCAGGTCGGTAACGGATCTGCCACGGTGCGCAGTATGGCCAACGTTGCCTGGGCCATGATCTTATCCGGTATTCATCGATGAGATACGTGGCGCCGTTGGCTGAGCATCTTTATGGCGGAACTTGGCACATAGGTTGCTTTTAATTTATGCAGCATGAAACAAAAAGGAGTCAAAATGTATGCAGCTCAGATCAAGAACAATGATTGATGCCGGCTCCAGAGTTAAGGAAGAACGGAAATGCCCGCGCAAGCCTCTGGAAGACAAGGCCTTGCTCATGATTCTTACCGGAGCAGTCGATGTTCTGGAGCGCGCATGCGTGCAGGATATCAGTAAACATGGTGTTTGCTTCAACAATGTGGAGCCGATCAAGGGCTTTACCAAAGACAAGGATCGCGTCGGCCCGGACCAGACCGTCATGGCGTATTTTGAGAACCATCCGCTCACATTGATCGGTACGCTGAAGAGGGTTGACGATACATCCGGTCGCATGGCCTTATATGTGAAGAGATCCTCCAACCAGGAACTGTGGGAGAGCCTCTGCACCCCTGAGAAGTAGGCCGGCCTCCCCTCCTAAAAAAACTGATACATTCCGATAAAGCGCCTATGGACAATGCCATCGCTGACACTTAGGGTGGCATCCTACTGTTTGTTTCTCGATGTCATTCTGAACCCTTCGTTTCGCTAGATAGACTCAGTGAAGAACTTCGAGTTCTCTGTGCGCTCCGCGACGCTAGCGAGCGAGTGGTGAAAGTCTTTTTCACCACGGTGGCAAGCTACGGAGAAAGGCGAAGAGCAGCTACAATTCTACAACTTCTGCTGCAGCACCATCTGCTTGAGCTCGCGCTTCAGGATCTTGCCCACGCCGCTGGTGGGGAGCTGATCCATGAACAGGATGCGCTTGGGCACCTTGTAGGGCGCCACCTGCTCTCTCAAGTAGGCCAGGATCTTGTCGCGTTCGGCGTCGCCGCCTTCAATGCCCGGCTTCAAGACCACGGCGCAGGCCACCCGCTCCGAGCCCGCCCGTTCCGGGTCGGGGATGCCGAAGGACGCCGCGGCCTGGATGTCGGGGTGTGCGGAGAGCACGTCGTCGAGCTCGCGGGTAAAGACCTTGAAACCCGAGACGATCACCATGTCCTTGAGCCGGTCCACGATAGAGAAATAACCATCTTCATCCATCTTGGCGATATCGCCGGTGAACATCCACCCGTCGCGCAAGGCATGGGCGGTCTCTTCGGGCTGATTGTAGTATCCCAAAGTGAAGACCTGCGGCCCGGATATGGCGATCTCGCCGGGTTCTCCCAGTTTGGCGGGCGCGCCCGTGCCCGGATCGATCAGCTTGAAGGTGGTGTCCGGCAGCGGCATGCCGATCGAGCCCGGCTTCTTCTTGCCGTAGCGCGGCAGGCAGCAGGTCACGGGCGAGGTCTCGGTCATGCCGTAGAGCTCGATGAGCTTACCTTGGCCCACGATGGCCTCGAACTCCCTGATCTTCTCGGGCGGGAAGGGCTGGGCCGCGGACAAGCACCAGCGCAGACACGAGACATCCAGGGTCTTGAACTCCGGCACTCTCATGAGTTCCAGGAATATGGTGGTGACGTTCACCAGGGCCGTGGGCTTGTATTTCTTGATGGCCTCGATCAGGAAATGGGTGTCGCGGGGGTTGGGCACGGCGATCTGGGTGATGCCGTCCATCAGGGATGAGACGCCCAGGCACAGCCCCGCGATGTGGAAGAGCGGGAAGGCGCTCAGGAATAGATCGTTCGGACCGATATCAAGCCAGGCCTTGATCTGCTGGATGTTGTACATGATGTTGCGCTGGGTGAGCTGGGCGCCCTTGGCCGGGCCGGTCTTGCCGCCCGTGTACATCATGTACAGGACCTCGCCCATGCCCTTGGAGCCCATGACCGCGGCCTTGGGCATGGCCTTGATGGCATCCATGAAGCGCTCCACGGTGACCCCGGAGATCGGTTTTACCTCGGCCTGGGGGATCTTCTTCAAAAGCTTGCCCAGGAAGGACTTGAGAGGCGGCAGAAAATCCGCGATGGAAGAGACCAGCACCGTGGAGAGCTTTGTCTTGGGCGCGGCCTCATAGATTTTTTCATACAGGACATCCACGGTCAGGACCATCTGTATCCCGGCATCATTCATCTGATGCACCAACTCGCTGGGGGTCAGGAGCGGCGACAGGCCGGATGAGACGCCATCCGCCTTTTGTATTGCCAATACCGCGATAAAGTGGGCCGGAATATTGGGCAGGTTTAAACCCACCACCTGACCCGGCTTCAGGCCGCCGTGCTTTAGATAATGGGCCAGCTGATTCGAGAGCACATCCATATCTTTGAAGCTTAAGCACTTGCCGAGATAGATGACGGCCGTTTTGTCCGGGAACCGGGCGACCACGTCCCGGAACTTCTCGCAGAAGGTCTTGCTGTCGTAGTTCAGATTGGGAGGGACATGCTTGTCGTAGTTCTTGAGCCAGGGCCTCTGCAGATACAAACCTTCATCCATGCTTCAACCTCCCCTTGAATTAAGAATAAAAACCTTCACTTCCGTTATGGTAATGCTATGGAAAGAATAATCGCCACTTATCAGAAGTCAATCGACCTCCTTCAAATGCTTGCGAAAAACAGTCGCGTTCGCCATGGACACCGTGCCGGGCATCCGCTATGATGGCTCCATAAGGGAGGGTGCACCCCATGCCGGACGTATACGAGCGCCTGCGCCACAGGTTGGACCAGATGGCGACCGGTTATCCCGCCACGCCGAGCGGGGTCGAGCTCAGAATCTTGAGGCAGCTCTTCAGCCCCCGGGACGCCGAGCTGTTCATCTCCCTGAGCCCCGAGCTTGAAAGCGCGGCTGAAATCTCTGGCCGTCTGGGTACGGATCAGGCCGCCCTGGCCGAGCATCTGGAAGACATGGCCAGGCGGGGCCTGCTGTTCCGGCTGCGCCAAGACGGTGAGCTGCGGTACGGCCCCATACCGTTCATCGTGGGGATCTATGAGTTTCAGGTCAACCGTCTTACGCCCACCTTGCTCAAGGACATCTCGGAGTATTTTCTTGCCGCCCTGGCGCCGACCTTTCACAGCCGCTCGACCCCGCACCAGCGTTCGATTCCGATTGAAACGCACATTCTGGCTGAGCGGCCCATTGCCCCGTATGACGATGCCGTGGCCATCATTGCAAGCAAGGAGCGTATCGCCGTGGCCGAGTGCCTGTGCCGCAAGGCCGTGCGCATGTACGGCAAGGGCTGCCGGCATCCGCTCGAGACCTGCCTGCAGTTTGACGCCTATGCCGAATACTATGTGGACAACTCCATGGCGCGCGCCATCAGCACCGATGAAGCTTATGCCATCCTTAAGCGCAACGAGCAGGAAGGCCTGGTGCTGCAGACCTTGAACTCCCAAAACGTCGAGGCCATGTGCGCCTGTTGTTCCTGCTGCTGCGGCATGCTCATCGCGCTCAGGCTCTTTCCCGCCCCCAGCCGCGAGGTCATGAGCAATTATGTCTGCCGGGTCGATACGGATCTGTGCACCGGCTGCGGCGTATGCATGCGGCGTTGTCCCACCGGGGCGCTCAAGCTTGTCGAGGGCAGGGCGCATTTCAAGCCGGAACGGTGCATCGGCTGCGGCCTGTGCGTGAAGACCTGCCCTGTCCAGGCCCACCAGCTGACGCGCAAACCGTCAGCCAAGCTCTATACCCCGCCGGCCACCGTCGCGGCGGCGTTCGAGCGCATGCGCTCCTCGGCGCGTTAGGAGGTGCTATGGACAAAGAACGATTGCGCGCGTTTCTCAAGGATACGATCCGCCAGGAGGTTGATTTTTCGCAGACCGACCAGAACCGGTTCATAGCCCCGCCCCCGATCGAAAAGCCCTATGCGCGGCAGGCCCGGCGCATCGACCTGCCGGGGGCCGAGCAGTTCCAGGCCCTGGGAAAGATCGATCTGTTTACCGCCATCGGCGAACGCGAGAGCGTCAGATCGTACCGCCCGGAGCCGCTGGCTTTGAAGGAAGTCGCCTTTCTCCTGTGGGCCACGCAGGGCATACGCCGCGTGCTCGACCCCGGCCATGCCTTGCGCACCGTGCCTTCCGCCGGTTGCCGGCATGCCCTTGAAACCTATCTCTGCGTCCTTAACGTAACCGGTCTCGAACAGGGCCTCTATCGCTACCTGCCGCTCGAACACCAGCTGGTCTTTGAATTCGCCGAGCAGAACCTGGAGCGTAAGATTCAGCAGGCCGTGCTGGGCCAGCCCTATCCGGGCCAAGCGGCCCTGACCTTTATCTGGACCACGATTCCCTACCGCATGGAGTGGCGCTACGGGCCGGCGGCCTACAAGGTCATCGCGCTGGAAGCCGGTCATGTATGCCAGAACCTGTATCTGGCCTGCGAGGCCGTCGGCTGTGGCACCTGCGCCATTGCCGCCTACGATCAGCCGGGGATCGACCGCTTGCTCAAGCTTGACGGCCGGGAGGAATTCACGATCTACCTCGCCCCGGTCGGCAGGAAATGAGACCGGAAGGGAACCGGTTCTCACGTGGTGCCTCAAAAGGGTCGTATAATTAATAAATTGCCCCGTTAATTCCACCTCCCTACCCCTGCTCGTATACCTGTTGTTAAACAGCATTTCATTTATCGTTTCGATTTGACGATATTTGATTATAATCATGTGGCAATTTTCGGGCTATAGCATTGTCGAGCAGATCGACGCGACCTACCGTTCGGTCGTATACCGGGCGCGCCGACAGCCCCCCCCGGGGGATACGGTCATCATCAAGGCCCTGCGCACCGAGCATCAGTCCCCTTCGGACATCGCCCGGCTCAAGCATGAGTACGCCCTGATCAGGAGTATCGACATCGAGGGCATCGTCAAACCCTTAGAGGTCATCGAACATGAGAACGGTCTGGCCCTGGTGCTGGAAGACTTCGGCGCCGTGTCACTCAAGAAGATCATGCATGGTAGCATGGATCTGGAATGTTTCCTGAACCTGGCCTTGCGCCTGTCCGATATCCTGGGCCGGCTGCATTTCAGCGGCATTACGCACCGCGACATCAAGCCCAGCAACATCCTCTTGAACCAGGAACAGGATGTCCTCAAGCTCACCGATTTCGGCATCGCCGCCGAGGTTACCCGCAAAAATGAAGAGGTCTATAACCCCAAGGTTATTGAGGGCACCCTGGCGTACATGTCGCCCGAACAGACCGGCCGCATGAACTGCGCGGTCGACTACCGCACCGACCTCTACTCCCTGGGCATCACCTTTTATGAAATGCTCGCCGGCAAAGTGCCCTTCATTGCCCAAGACCCGCTGGAAATCATCTATTCTCATATCGCCAAAGCGCCCGTGGCTCTCCACGAGCTCAAGCCGGAAGTGCCCGGAATGATTTCCTCCATCATCATGAAGCTCTTGGCCAAGACTCCCGAGGAACGCTACCAGAACAGCTTCGGGCTCATGGCCGATCTCAAGCTTTGTCTGGATCAGCTGCAGAAGTCCGGCCGCATCGAGTCATTCGAGCTTGCCCGGCATGATATCTCGCTCAAGTTCAACATCCCCCAGGTCTTGGTCGGCCGCGAAGAAAACCTGGCCGTGCTTTTCAGTGCCTTCGAGCGGGTGAGCCAGGGGGCCGTGGAGATCATGCTCGTGAAGGGCGAACCCGGCATCGGGAAGTCGGCCCTCATAAACGAGATCAGCAAGCCCATCGTGGGCAAGAAGGGTTACTTCCTCTCCGGCAAGTACGATCAATTGCGGCGTTTTGTCCCCTACAGCTCCATCATTCAGGCCTTCCAGGGTCTATCCAGAGAGCTTTTATCGGAAAGCAGCGATCGTATCCGGGAATGGAAAGAGGAACTTTTGTTGGCATTGGGTCCCAATGGAAAAATCATTACGGACACCATCCCGGAAATTGGGTTCATCATAGGCTCTCAGCCCGATATCCCGGAGCTGGGACCGGAAGAGACCCAGAACCGCTTCGACATGGTTTTCAAAAACTTCGTGAAGGTATTTGCCGGCGCGCGGCATCCGCTGGTATTGTTCCTTGACGATCTCCAGTGGGCCGACAGCGCCAGTCTGAGGCTGATCGAAGCCATCACCACGGACAAAAGCCTTAAACATTTCCTGTTGATCGGGGCATATCGAGACAACGAGGTGGCGGATTACCATATATTACGCCTTACCATGGAGAGGATCGTAAAAACGGGGCTGACCATGAACACGCTCACCCTGGGTCCCTTGCGAGAAGAGGACATCAATCGTCTCATCGCCAATTTCTTCCGCTGCGAACCCGCCGTCAGCGCTCCCTTGGCCACCCTCATCCATGCTAAAACGCTGGGAAATCCTTTTTTCATCAATCAGTTTTTGAAAACCCTCTATGAAGAAAACTATCTGGTCCTGGATGCGGACCTGGGGTGGACATGGGATATCGAAGCCATCCGTCAGCTTAAGGTGACCGACAATGTCGTCACGCTCATGGCGGAAAAGATCGCGCGTCTGCCCAAGGAACAGCTGGAACTGATCCAGGTTTGCGCCTGCGTGGGCAACCGTTTCGAGGTCGAAACGCTTGCGGCGGCCATGGATCGTCCCATCGACGCGATCCTCAATACCATGGACAAACTTATCCAACTGGGCTTGATCAATTACGGCCACGGTCTCTACCGCTTTCATCATGACCGCATTCATGAGGCCACCTACTCGCTGATACCCCCGCCCGATAGACAGTGGATCCATTACCGGATCGCCGGGCGGCTGCTGGATACGACAACGCCGGAGAAGCTTTCGGCCAAGATTTTCTACATCGCGGACCAGTTCAATCAGGCGGCCGGCCTGATCGAGAGCCGGCGCGAGAAGCTCGTGGTCGCGGAGTTGAACCTGAAAGCCGGACTGAAAGCCAAGGACGCCACGGCTTATGCCGCCGCCGCCAATTATCTGAAGGCCGGGATGGAGCTCTTGTCGGCTTACGCCTGGACAGAAGACTATGAGCTGATCTATGCCCTCTGCCTGGAGCGCATGGAGTGCGAATACTTAATCCGTAACTTCGAGGAGTCGGAGAAGCTCTTTCATCGTATCACCAGCAATGCCAGGAACAAGATCGACCGTGCCAAGGCCTGCCATGGCATGATCGTGCTCTACACGAATATCGGCAAACTGAATGAGGCGATCGATCTGGGCATTGAAAGCCTCAAGTTTTTCGACGTGCACCTGTCCCGCAATACCGGCAAACTCGCGGTGTTCAAAGAGCTCATGCGCATCAAGCTGGCGCTGCGCAGAATCGGCATCCCCAATATCCTTAGCCTGCCCATGATGAGGGATGAAGATATTATCTGGACCACCGAGCTGGCCGGAAGCATCGGTATGCCCGCCTATGTCTCGAACCCGAATCTCTTCGCGGTGACGGTGCTCAAGAATCTTAACCTGAGCTTAAAGCATCATGGTCTTATTCATGTTTCCGGCTTCGGGTTCATGGCCCTGGCTTCCATTCTTGGATCCGGCCTGGGGGATTTTAGATCCGCGCATACCATCGGCGAGATGGCGCTCAAGCTCAATGAAAAGATGGGTGAAAAGCGGTATGCCTGCAAGGTCAATTTCCTCTTCAGCTTCATGATCCTGCACTGGAAGAACCACCTGCGCGAGTGCATCCCGTTCTTTCAAAAGGCCTATCAGGAAGGTCTCGATATCGGCGACCGCCTCTACTGCGGTCACAGCATCAATGCGCTGACCCATTGCCGTATCATCATGGGCGATAACATCGATGATGTTCTCACGGATTACTCCCGCTTCAAGGATTTTATCGCGGGTATAAAAGACCCCTTCATCAGCAACATGTATAAGATTTTCACCCTGTTTTGCCTAAATATGCAAGGCGCCACGGATAACCCTTCAAGCCTCAAATCCGATGATTTCGACATCGACGAACAAATCGAGGTCATGCGCAAGAGCGGCAACCTGATGGATGTCTTCATCATGCTCATGAGCAAGGAAAGGTCAAGTTACCTGTTCGGCCGGTATGAAGAAGCCTATCGGAGTGGCAACGAGATGGACACCATGCTGAAGGTCCCCACCGGGGCATATCATCTTCCGGAGCATTACTTCTACCGGTGCTTGAGCTTGCTGGCCGTCTATCCCGATAAGCCGCCGGCCGAACAGCGCACAATCCTCAGGATCTTAAAGCATCGGCTTAAAAAGATGAAACGCTGGGCCGAGATCTGTCCCGCCAATTATCAACCTAAATACCTGTTGATCATGGCGGAAGTGATGAACGCCACCGGAGATCGCATGCAGACGCTCAAACTGTACGCGAGGGCCGTCAAGTCGTCGCGCGAGCATGCCTATACCAGCGTCGAAGCCCTTGCAAACGAACGGGCCGCCCTGTGTTACCTCAAAGAAGGCATTGAGGAGTCGGCGCGGGGCTACATGAGCGCGGCCCTGAGCGCCTATCAAAACTGGGGGGCAAAAGCCAAGATCACCCAACTGCAACAAGCGTATCCGAACCTTGTGCGGGAGGAAAAAGTCACCCTGCCGGAAAAGGAAATCCACGCGATAAGTTCCGAGACGGGATCGGGCATATCATTATCCATGCTGGACTTTGCCACGGTCATGCAGGCCTCGCATGCCATATCCAGTGAGATCATGCTCGAACGGCTGCTCCAGAAAATCATGAAATATGCCGTCGTGAACGCCGGCGCCCAGCGGGGCTTCTTCATTCTCGATACCGAGGGCAGGCTCACCATCGAGGCCGATATGGAGCAGGGGGCCGATGAAGTGAGGGTCATGCAATCGATCCCGATCGAAGGCTGCAACGACTTGGCGGTTTCGATCGTGAACTATGTCCACCGCCGAGGCGAGAGCGTTATCTTGGGCAACGCCATGCAGGAAGGGGCCTTTACGCGTGACACCTACATCCTGAACAGCCGGTGCAAATCCATCCTGGCCGCGCCAATCATGAACAAAGGCAAGCTTTCCGGCATTCTCTACCTTGAGAACAATCTCTCGAGCAACGCCTTCACCACCGAACGTCTTGAGGTCCTGCGGCTGCTCTCGAGCCAGGCGGCCATATCGCTCGAAAATGCCCGGCTCTTTGAGCTTGCCACCACGGACGGCCTCACCAGACTCTTCGTGCACCGCTACTTCCAACTCCTGCTCGATGCCGAGATCCAAAAGTATCAGCAAGGCGGACAACCATTCTCGCTGGTCATGATGGACATCGATGATTTCAAGGTGATCAACGACACCTACGGGCATCAGTTCGGGGACAAGGTCCTGCGCAGACTGTCGCAGGGCATCAAGCGGGGCATCAGGCCCGTGGACATAGCCGCCCGCTACGGCGGCGAGGAATTCGTCCTGATCCTGCCCGAAACCGGAACGACCCAGGCCATGTCCCAGGCCGAAAACATCCGCGCCATCATAGCCGGATTGCAGTTCGAGAACGACGGCCGGTCGCCCATAAACACCACCATCAGTCTGGGAGTCGCCACCTTCCCGTACCATGCAATGGACAAGGAAAACCTGATCAAATCGGCGGATCAGGCCTTGTACACGGCCAAACGCACCGGCAAGAACAGGGTGTGCGTGGGAGAGAGAACCAGGTAACGTGCCAAAGGTGAGAGGTTAAAGGGAGAGCAAGAAACCATCGGGGCCCTCTCTCGTGGCCGTTAACCCTGAGACCGAAAAATCTCAAGATATTCTGCTCTGGTGATCAGAAACCGATCAGGCAATAGAGAGGAACTAGCTGTTTCTACAGTAAACAGGCGATTCTCCCGATGTATCCTGTAACATGAGACGAAGCGACATAACCCAACGCCGCAGGTTTGAAGAAGAGACCAGGATGCTCTTTCATCAAAGGCTCTTCCCCATAATTCTGGTGGGCATGATATTATTTCCCGTATTTTCATTCATCGATTATGTCGTGGCCCGCGAATATTTCCTGGTCTTTATTTTTTTGCGGGGCGCCTGTGCCTTGGGCTTTATTTTGCTGCTCTTGATATCATATACCAGATTCGGAAAGCTTCACCCCTTCACCTTAGGTCTGATTGCCTATCTCATGGCCGGCATCACGCTCTCTATCATGGTCGTGACCACCGGCATCCATGGCTCGATTTACGAAATAGGGTTTATCATTGTCCTGATTGTTTTCTCATCCCTTCTGCCGCTGGATACAAAGCAATCCACGGTTACCGGTTTTCTGCTCTTCTTTATCTACGTGATCTCTGTTCTGGTTTTCAGCCGACCGACGGCCGGAAATGTTCATATATTTTTCATCAATGCCTTTTACCTCTTCACGTTCGTTCTTATCTGCATATTGAAATGTTATGCGGATCATGAAACCCGCAGCAAGGAATTCGCCCTGCGAATGGAATTGGATTCCCAGAAGGAAAAGCTGCAGTACATGGCCTATTACGATATGCTGACCGGCCTGCCCAACCGCACCTTGTTCTATGGTTTGTATCCGCTTACCATAGCGAGAGGAAGACGTAACAATACCCTGGTGATCCTGATGATGATCGACCTGAACCATTTCAAGGAAATCAATGACACGTATGGCCACGATACCGGAGATCGTGTTTTGCGACATGCCGGTGAGTTGCTTTCAAAGAGCATTCGCGCCGAGGATCTGGTGGTCAGGTTGGGGGGCGATGAGTTTGTCATTATCATCCAGAATATCCAGAAAGGTGAAGAAGTGGCAGGCATTTCAAAGCGCATCGTGGAGGCATTCGTGAATCAAGTCCCGATCGAGATCTCAGGCGAGGCCTATACCGTTTCCGCCAGTATCGGCGTCACCGTGGTACGGCCCGATGAGGACTCAAGCGCCGATGAAGCCAAGGCCAAGGCGGATAGGGCCATGTACATGGCCAAAGACCAGAGCAAAGCCATGGGCCATAACACGTGCATACAACTAGCCTAAAAAAAGACCGGTTACAAATCAATCACATACCACTGCCTCCTCTCCGGTCAGATCACGTTGCCGCTCGTAGAGATAGTCTTCTTAAAAAGGGAGGAATATCGTCCTATAGTATGCATGCATTTTTTCCGATTTATCAGGTATCATGGGGAGCGGTGATATGACCAGATTCCAATCCTATACGAAAAAAGCTGGTGCTTAAAAGAATGGGGGAAGCCGATGGGGGATAAGATTATAAGAATATGTTCCTCCTGCGGAGAAGCGCTGGAGATTGATGATGCCTTTTGCAAGAACTGCGGGGCCAGCTTTGAGGAAAAGGGAGAGCAAAACGAAGGCGGCTTAGCTATCGGGTCGCAACTCCTGGAGTTGGCCAATAACTTTCTCTGTGTGAGCGGGGTGAACCCACAACGCTTTGAATTCGCATCCCGGTCCGGGGCGCAAGTGCCAGGTCAGAAGGGCACGATAAAGTACCAGGCCGTGGCGCAGCTGGCGCCGGAGAAAAACGAGGTTTTATTTTGGGAAAAGATGACCGAAAGTTTGGTGGGCATCGATGCCGACACTTCTCACGAAGGCACCCTTCAGAAAAGTATTGACGTCAATCAGCAGATCCATGGGTATCTTATGTTCGGCGGCCCTTACGGTTTTCACTACGACAAACTGCACCGGGTGGTGAAGGCCATTACGAACGAGCAGGGCTGGCAATTCAAATTGGTCATGTCCAAACCGGCCATGGACACGTCTGTGCCGCCCCATGCCGCGCAGGAAAGATCGCGGAAGGATACAAGCCCTGTATGCGGGGCTTGTGTGGAAGGCCCAGAAGAGGCCGCTCATCCCGCTACATCCAGGAAAAGCATATGGATTCCCTTGATTCTGGCGGGAGCGGCCATCCTTATTGTAGCAGTTGCGCTGATTGGGATACGTAAGGAAACAACCATTTCCGAGAAACCAAGGACGGCTGCCGTACCGCATGAAGAGGCGAAATCTCAAAAGGCAGGCGGCGTGGAACAAAAGCCGTCTGTTTCCGCGCCACCAACGGCGATCGATTATAACGCCGAAGGCATAAGAGAAGCCAAGGCCGGGAAAATGGAAGAAGCGGCCGTGTTGTTTGAAAAGGCCGTGCAAGCTCATTCGGATAATTTCAATGCTTGGAATAACCTGGGGCTGGCGCTGCGCAAGATCGGCAAGAATGAGGAGGCCGTCACGGCCTACCAACGCGCCATTACCGTAAAACCCGACTTTGCCTTGGTCTACAAGAATCTCGGCATCGTGCTCGAGCAAATGGGCAAGAAGAAAGAGGCTGCCGACGCCTATCGGAGATACTCTGAACTGAATCCATCGGCCGCGGATGCGCGCACCGCCAGAGAAAAAGCCGAGACGCTGATCGGCGTGGAACAGGGAAAGGGGGCAAAACGATGAGACGCATCTTTTTCGGACGTAACCTGATGTTGCTGCTTTGTTTTATCTTGGCATCCGGTTGTGCCGCCACAAAAACCACCACCAAGCCTGCCACGACCAGTCCGACGGCTCCAACCAGCACGACCGGTTTTACTCCAAAACCGGTGATTCTTTATGTCATCTCCGATCGGCTGAACCTGAGGGAGTGTCCGTCTTTACAGTGCAAGGTGGCCGTGGTGCTGAAACTGGGCGATGAAGTGATCGTGCTGGGACAGAAACAGGATTGGATTAACGTAAGGGTAAAGGCTACTCACCAAGAAGGCTGGGTGGCCGCGTATCTGGTCGGGGAAACGCCCAGGGAAAGAACTCCATCCAGGATCAAGGAAGAACCGTCTCCACGGGCAAAAGAGAAGCAGGGTCAACCTGAATTAAAGGAAGAGTTCTCCCCTTGAAAGCTCCCCGAAGATTCTGCGGCGGTAATGAGGGTCAATAACTGAACACAAAAACGGCATCATCCGCCGGGTTCTGCTGAACATTTCCCAAAAAGGATCAGCCGCGGTTTTCGCATGGCGCGCCAAGCGGCAGGGGTAACGGCGGCGTTGTCATTTTGGGCGTCACGGGCAAAGGCCTTAGCCTTGCCCGTGTTTCCGTTTATAAATCGATATGGTATCAGTTGCGATTATCAAAAAGCCGCTGCGACTTCCTGCCCGTGCGGGGCAGCTCGCCATCGCCCACGATCTCGATCGTACCGCTGACCAGGAGCGATTTGCGCATGTCGGTGGCGATGGCCTTGGCTATTGCCGCGTCGCCGTCCGCGCCGCCGTCCGGGGCGCGCTCGACCTTGACGGTCATGTAGTCCTTGCCGTCGTCTAAGCGCTCCAGCACGATCTGGTACTCGCTGCCGATGCCGGGATGGCGGCCTAAGATCTCTTCGATGTGGCTGGGGTAGATATTGACCCCGCGAATTATGAACATGTCGTCCGAGCGGCCCGTGATGCGGTCATGCCGGGGCAAAACCGATCCGCAGGCGCACGCTCCGGGCAAGAGCCGGGTCAGGTCGCGCGAGCGGTAGCGCACCAGCGGGGCGCCTTCCTTTTTAAGCGTGGTGTAGACCATCTCGCCCACTTCGCCTTCCTTGACCGGTTCCAGGGTCTGGGGGTCGAGGATCTCGAGGATATAGTAATCCGGGAAATAGTGGATGCCCGCATGGTGGACGCAGTCCAGGCCGGTGCCGGGGCCGTAGACCTCGGTCAGTCCGGGGATGTCGAAGACGTGCTCGGCATGGAAAAGGGCGCGGATCTTGTCGCGCATGGCGTCGCTGGAGCGCTCGGCGCCCATGATGACCTTGCGGACGTTCAGTTTGCCCGAGATGCCGGCCTTCTCGGCCTCTTCGGCCAGGAGCAGGGCCATGGAGGCCGTGGAGCAGATGACCGTGGGCTGGAAATCTTCCAGGAACTGCAGGTGCATCTCCGTATTGCCGGGACCAACGGGTAAGGCCATGGCGCCGAAGCGCTCGCACCCGTTCTGAAAGCCCACGCCCGCGGTCCAGACCCCGTAGCCCACGCAGATCTGCACCCGGTCCAAGGCATTCAGATCCGCCAGCTCGTAACAGCGGGCGAACATGTGGGCCCAGTCATCGATGTCCTTGGCCGTGTAGGCCATGACCTTGCGCTTGCCGGTCGTGCCCGACGAGGCGTGGATGCGCACGATTCTATCAAACGGCACGGCGCGCAAGGGAAATGGATAGCCTTCCTGCAGGTCCTGGGCCGTCACGAAGGGCAGGCGTCTGAGGTCGTCCAGGCTCCGGATTGCATCCGGCTTCACCCCGGCGGCATCGAAGCGGCCACGATAGAAATCCGAGCCGTGGTAGGCGTGTTGGACGGTCCACTTGAGGCCTTGGAGTTGGAGGGCCTCAAGCTCTGCTTGGGTTCGATACTGCGGCATGAAAGTTCCGGCCATTATTGTCCTCCTTGAGCGTCGTGTTGTTGCATCTGTGTGTATCCGATGGCAATGGCCTTGATATTGTCGGCCAGCGAGCGTTTGGGCGAGATATCCTGCATGACCTGGTGGGCCTCGTCCAAACGTATGCCCAGCAATTTGAGGACGAATCCAAGCATGATCATGTTCACGCTGCCGGGCATGCCCTCGGCCAGGGCCAGTCCTGTGGCGTCCACGGTGAAGTCGAAGGCGTCCTTGGCCGGCGCGTTCACGGCCGCGATGCCGCCAGTTTTAAGCATGTGGAGAAGACTTAAGCTCTCGGCCGCATCCAGCCCGATGAGGATGTCGGCGCTGCCGGCCGGTATGAGCGGCGAGGCAAAGCTGCCGATCTTGAGGTTGGCCGTCACCGTGCCGCCGCGCATGGCCATGCCGTGGGTCTCGGAGGCGATCACCGGGTACCCCTGGCGTACGGCGATCTCGGCCAGGGCCCGGGCCAGCAGCAGGATGCCCTGGCCGCCGGTGCCCACCATGAATATCTGTCGGTCTACTTGAGCAGTGTCCATTTTCCGTTCTTTACCTGTACCATGACCATGGAGTCCACGCCAAGCCCGCAATGGTCCTGGGCGCTCATGGTGTAGATGCCGCTGACGCCGATGAAACCCCGTACCCCTTCGATGGCCTTGGCCAGAGTGAGGCCGCCTTGGCCGCCCGATTTCTTGAGCCCCAGCGCCAGGAGCTGCATGGCATCCCAGGCATAGCCTGAGTGGGCGCCGGTCTTGCCGATCTTTTTCACGTTTTCATAATCGTTCTTGAACTTGGCCAGCACCGGGAACTGAGGATCGTTCTTGGCGATCTGGTCTAAGACCATGAGCTTGACGGTGGGCATGATGGTGCCCTCGGCCGCGGCTCCAGCAAGCTCCAGGTATTTGGGATCGGCCTGGCCGTGACAGTGGAGGAGCGGCATGGACATCCCCAACTGGCGAAAGTTCTTGGTCACGATGGCCCCTATCCCGCCGATGGTCCAGCACACCACGGCCTGCGGACCCGTCTGTTTGATCTTGGTGAGCTGCACGCTTACGTCGCTGTCGGTGGTGTCAAAGACCTGGGCGCCCACGATCTCGATGCCGAAGTTCCCGGCGAGCTTTTCCAGGGAGGCCTTGCCTTCCTGCCCGAAATTATCCGAGGCGGTGATGATGGCGATCTTCTTGATGCCCTTGTCTTTGAGATAGGCATAGGTGCGTTCCACGGCCGTGACGGTCTTTTGCGGGCTCTTGAACATGAACTGGCGCACCGGCTCCACCGGCGGGGTGCCGCCTACGAAGCCCACGGTAGGGGTCTGTGCGTCCTGGATGATCTTCAAGACCGCCATGGCCGAGCCCGTGCCCGTGGGACCGGCGATGGCGACAACCTTCTCGCGCTCGATCAGGCGTTTGGCCTCCAGGGCGGCCTTACCGGGGTTGCTCTGCGTATCGGCGAAAACGAGAGCTATGGGACGGCCTTGAATACCGCCCCCGGCGTTGATCGCGTCGGCCGCCATCATGGCCACGGCCTTGGAGGGCTCGCCGATGTGCCCTTCGGGACCTGATAGTCCCACCAGCACCCCGATCTTGACGGGCTGGGCCGCCAAAAGCGGGGAAACCATACCCAACAGCGCCAGCATACATACAAAAGATAATCTCTTCATAAAACCTTCCTCCTTTTATGAGGGGAGCCCCCTCAAGCTTGTAAGAACCTGCGATCAATGATCTTGGTGCGATGCTCCACCACCCCGGAAAGGCCCATGGGCTCAGCACATATGAGCCGGATCGTGGAGCCCAAGAGATCGATGAGCTGGGTGCGTACGGCGTGCACCAAGGTTTCCTTCAGGCGTTCTCGGGAATCATCGGGGCCGCTCTCGGGCAGCTCGAGGCGCACCTCCACGATATCATTGGTTGCTTCCCTGGTGACGATGACCTGGAAGCGGGGCCGCTCGCCCACTAAAGGCGCTAGGATATCCTCGATCATGCGGGCCGAGATCTCGATACCCGAGACCTCGATAGAGTCGTCCGTGCGGCCGGTAATGCGCGCCATGCGCCTGCCCGGCGCGAGCCGTCCGCAGGGGCACTCATCCTCGATCAGGGTCGTGAGGTCGCCGGTGCGGTAGCGGATGAGCGGCATGGCCTCCTTGGTGATGGTGGTCAGGACCAGTTCGCCCTCTTGCCCCGGTCCCAAAACCTCGCCCGTGGCCGGGTCGATGACCTCCGGGATTACCTGGTCCTCGAAGATGTGCAGGCCGCCGCGGCTATGGCACTCGGCCGCCACGGCCGAGCCGTAGATCTCGCTCAAGCCGTAGTGATCATAGGCCTCGATGCCCAGCGCGGCCTCGATCAAGGCGCGTGTGTCCTCGCTCCACGGTTCGCCGCCCAAGAGCCCCTTCTTGAGCGGTATCGCGTCGGGGCCAAGCCTTAAGGCCTGGAAGGTCTCCATCAGGGCCAGGGCATAACAGGGCGTGGCGATAATAACCGTGGCGCCGTAGTCCATGATCATGCGCGCATGGCGTTCCAGGTCCACGCTGGAGGTGGGGATCAGGGTCACGCCGAGTTCCTCGGCCCCGTGATGCAGACCGGCGCCGCCGGTAAAGAAGCTCGATCCAAAGGCGATGTGCACGATATCACCGGGGCCGATGCCCGCCAGCTTGAGCACGCGGCCGCTGACCTCGCGCCAGTGGCGCATGTCGTTGCGGTTGAAGCCCGCCACGGTGGGCCGGCCCGTGGTGCCGGCCGAGGAATGGATGCGCATGATTTCGGGGAGCTTGACCGCGAACATGCCATAGGGGTAGTTGTCGCGCAGCGTCTTCTTGGTGGTGTAGGGCAGGCGGGTGAGGTCGGTCAGGGACCCGACATCCTCGGGCACGAGCCCCAGTTGGTTGAAGAGCTCGTGGTAATAGCGGACGTTGCGATAGGCCCGGTTGAGCGTGGCCTGGAGACCTTCGAGCTGCAGCTGGCGCAGCTCTTCCATAGCGTTTGTGGCTTCAATGCGTCCGGAAGACATCTCTCCCTCCTGCCTGGCCGAGATAGGCGCGCACGATCTCGGGATTGTCCTTCAGGTCGGTGGCGCTCCCGCTGAACACCACCTTGCCCGTCTCCATCACATACCCCCTCTCCGCGATCTCCAGGGCCAGCCGGCCGTTTTGCTCGACTAAGAGGATGGCGGTGCCCTGTTGGGCGCGCAAGGAGCGCAGGCGTTCCAATAACATCTTTATGATGGCCGGGGCAAGGCCGCTGGAAAGCTCGTCCAAGAGCAGCAGCCGCGGGCGCGTGGTGAGCGCCCGGGCGATGGCGAGCATCTGCTGTTCCCCGCCCGAGAGCGTTCCGGCGAGCTGGTGTTGCCGCTCGGCCAGGGCCGGGAAGATTGACAGGCTCTCCTGAACCAGGGCCTTTTCCCGCGGTCCCAGGCGGAACTTGCGGTGGGCCAGGGCCAGGGTGATGTTCTCGCGCACGGTCAGGCTCCTGAAGAGCCCGCGGTCTTCGGGCACCAACGCCACACCCTGCCGGATGGCATCACGCGGGTCATGCGCGGCCAGCGCCTTCTGATCCAGGATGATCTCGCCGCCCCGGATGGGCAAGATGCCGGCGATGGTCTTGAGCAAAGTGGACTTGCCCGAGCCGTTGGCCCCGAAGACCACCACGATCTCGGAAGGACCGACGTGCAGCGAGACGTTCTTGAGGATGTGCAGGGCCCCATAGTAGGCGTTGACGTTCGTCAGCCTGAGCACCTTTTAGTCCCCCAGGTAGGCGGCGATGACCGCCTGATCGGTCTGGATCTGCTCGGGCGTGCCCTGGGCGATGCAGGCCCCGCGGTCCATGACGATCACCGTATCCGAGATACCCATGATGAGCTGCATGTCGTGGTCGATAATGAAGATGGTGGTGCCGCGTGTGTTCACCGCCTTTAAGAGCGCGGTCAGGTCCTCCACCTCGTGTGAGTTCAGGCCCGCGCCGGGTTCGTCTAAGAGCAGGAGCTTGGGATCGGCCGCCAGGGCCCGCGCGATCTCCATGAGCCGGAGTTGCCCGAAGCCCAGGGCCGCCACGGGTGCGCCGGCCGCCTCAGCCAGCCCGACCAGCTCAAGCGCGGCCTGAGCCTCGGCGCGCGCCTGCCGTTCGTGCCTGCGGTAGCCGGGCGTGCGCGCCAGGGCGGGCAACATGTGGTTGCAGTAGGCCCGGCTGGCGCCGATCAATACGTTTTCCAGCACGCTCATGCCGCCAAAGGCCTCCACGCCCTGGAAGGTGCGGATGCAGCCCAGACGGGCCACGCCGTGCGGGCGCCTGTGCGTGATGTCCTTGCCTTCAAGCCGGATGCGGCCGTGATCGGGCTTTAAAAAACCCGTGATCATGTTGAAGGTGGTGGTCTTGCCCGCGCCGTTGGGCCCGATCAGGGCCGTGATGCCGCCTTCTTTCACGCACAGGTTCAGGCCGTCCACGGCCTTGAGCTTGAAAAACGTTTTGGACAGGCCTTCAACCCTGAGCACGCGCACCTCCGGGTCTGATGAGTCCCTGCGGGGCATAGATGAGGGTGGCGATCAGCACCACCCCGTAGATGACGGCTTCGAAATCGGTCGGATTGGCCAGCGGCACCCAGGCGGAGGCGGCCCTGAGAAGCTCGGGCAGCCAGGTTACGGCCAGGGCGCCGATGACCCCGCCCAAGAGGCTCATGGAACCGCCGATCACCACCATGACGATGAACTTGACCGAGAGCATCACCGAGGCCACATCGTCGGGGTTGATATAGGCCAGGGGCGAGCAGAAGCAATAGAGCCCGCCCGCCAGACCGGCTAGGCAGGCGCTCAAGACAAAGATCTTGAGCTTGGCGGCCTCGAGGTCGATGCCCAGCGATGATACGGCCCGGGGGCTGGTATGCACGGCCTGCATGAGTGCCCCGAAGCGCGAGCTAATCAGGGACTCGCACAGGACATACACCACGATCAGCGCCGCCGTAACCAGGACATGGCGGCTGATATCATTATCTATGGTAACACCCATGATCTCCAGCGAGGGGATGGCGAAAATTCCTCCCGGGCCGCCGGTGGCGCCGAAGGGGTTGGCCCTCAAGATCGCATACACGATCACGCCGATGCCCAGCGTGGCCATGGCGAGGTAGTGCTCCTTGAGGCGTACGGTGGGCAGGCCCACCAGTAAAGCCACACCGGCGGGCAGGAGACAAGAGAGCCCCAGTCCGAGCCAGGGGTTCAGACCGAAGTTGACGCTGCCTATGGCCGCGGCATAGGCGCCCAGGCCGAAGAAGGCCGCATGGCACAGCGAGATCTGGCCGGTGTAGCCTAAGAGGAGGTTGAGGCTCAAGGCCACGACGGCGCTGATGCCGGTCATGGTCATGAGCGAGAGGTAGTAGGACAGCTCTCCCCGGCAGAGAACCAGCGGCGTGAGCATGAGCACCACCAGGATGAAGAGCCTCTTCACAGCCGCCCCCCTAAGAGGCCCTGCGGCCGGGTATAGAGGATGACGAGCACCAGAGTAAAGGCGATGACCTCTTTATAGCCCGAGAGCACGGCGCTGCCGCAGGTTTCGGCGATGCCGATCACCAGGCCGCCCAGCACCGCGCCGGGCAGGTTGCCCATACCGCCCAGCACCGCGGCGCAGAAACCTTTGAGCCCCAGCTCGGTGCCTTTGAGCCAGCTCATCTGGGTGAGCGGGGTGATGAGCGCCCCGGCCGCGGCGCCGATGGCGGCGCTTAGAGCAAAGGCCAAAATCGGCAGCGTCTGCGATTCCACGCCCAGGTTGCGGATGGCCTGCCGGTCCTCGGCCATGGCGCGCAGCGTCGCCCCCAGCAGGGTGTATTTCAGAAACAGACCCAAGGCCAGCACGATTGCGGCGCCGAGGGCCAGGATCCAGAGCGTCTGGGAGGGGATCGTGGCCCCCAGCGCCGTGACGGCCGTCGGTCCGGGCAGGGCCGGCAGGTGAAACTCGTCCTTGGTGACGGCCCCCACCAGGGCCTTGAGGATGAACGAAACCCCGATGGTGATGATGATGAGCGTGGTCATGCCGGAGCCACGCGCCGGGCGTATGGCCAGGCGTTCCACGGCCATGCCGGCCAGGGCGGTCAGGCCGATGGCCAGACCCATGGCCGCGGCCAGTGGCAGGCCCTGGAACTGGTGCAGCCACACCGCCAGCATGCCGCCCAGCATCACGAATTCGCCCTGGGCGAAATTGATGATCCCGCTCGTATTGTAGGTCAGAGAGAAACCGACGGCGATCAGGGCATACAGGGTCCCGATGCCGATGCCGGTCAGCAGGTACTGGAGCAGGACGCTCATGCCTTGTTTCCGGCCACGATGGCATGCTTCGGGCAGGCGTGCACGCACACGCCGCACCCGATACACAGGGTCAGGTCGATCGCCATCTTGGTCTCGCCCGGGATGAGCGCCGGGCATTCGAACTCCTTGACGCAGTAGCCGCACAAGGTGCACTCGTCGGTGATGGACATGGCGTAGGAGGTCTGACGCGCCAAGGCCTGCCGGTCGCGGATGCAGGGGTGCCGGGCGATGACGGCGGCTACACCTTCCTCTTCGGTGCGGGTATAGGCCTGCCTGACCGCCCGGGTAAAGCCCGGGAGGTCGTAGGGATCATGGGTGATGATGGTCCGTACACCGCAGCCCTTCAGGACCTCTTCCAGCTGGAGTGTCCGTCCGTCGTAGTCGCTCGTCACCCCTCCCGTGGCCGGGGTCGGCTGGTGGCCGGTCATGGCCGTGGTGGCGTTGTCCAGGATCACCAGCACGAAGCGCGCCCCCGTGACCAAGGCGTTGATGGTGGGCGGAATGCCGGCATGGAAATAGGTGGAATCGCCGATGATGGCCGCGATGGGCGGCGGCGTGGCCGTGTGCTTGAAGGCGTGGTAAAACCCCGCGGCCTGGGATACGGCCGCGCCCATGCACAGGCAGGTATCCACGGCACCTAAGTTGAGCCCCAGGGTATAGCAGCCGATGTCCGAGGTGTAGATCCCCTTGGGCAGGGCGCGCTTGACGGCATAGAAGGCGCCGCGATGCGAGCAGCCCGCGCACAGCGAGGGCCGCCGTCCTTGGCGGGCTTCACCGGCCTCGACCTGGGGCGCTGCACCGCTCACCGTGTCCAGCACCGTCATCACGATCTCGGGGTTCAGCTCGCCCGCATTCGGCACGGTAGCGTCCATCCGGCCGCGCACGTTGGTGCGGCAGGGGAACTGCTGCTCGATGACCGGCTCGGTCTCCTCCACGACCAGCACGGTCGCGTGCGCCTCGGCCAGGCGATTCAGCTCGGCCGGGTCCATGGGGTAGGGCATGTCCACCTTGTAGAGGCAGATATCCGGCCAGCGCTTGAAGCCGGTCAGGACATCGAGCAAGTAGGCATAGGCCACGCCCGAGGCAACGACCGCGATGCGTTCGGCGCCGGTGCCCTTGGTGAGCTTAGGCCTAGCCCAGGGGTGGCGCATCAGGGTGGCAATCTTGGTATTGAGCTCATGGTGGAGCGCCAGGCGCGGTCCGGGCGTGGCGGCCCAGCGCGCCGGGTCCTTGTGGAAGACCGGTTCGGCCATGCTGGCAGAATCCAGAGCGGGCATCTCCACGAGCTGGCGCGCGTGGCAGACGCGCGTGGTGGGCCTCAAGATCACGGCCGTGCGGTACTCTTCGGAGAAGGCGAAGGCCTCGATCGTCATGCGTAGGGCCTCGGCCGGGCAGCTGGGATCGAGGACCGGCAGCTTGGCGAACAGGGCGAAGAGCCGGGTGTCCTGCTCGGTCTGGGAGGAATGCGGCCCCGGGTCGTCGGCCACGATGATGAGCATGCCGCCCACGGTCCCCATGTAGGCCGCGCTCATGGCCGGGTCCGAGGCCACGTTGAAGCCCACCTGTTTCATGGCCACGGCCGAACGCCGGCCGGCTATGGCATTGGCGTAGGCCACCTCGAAGGCCGTCTTCTCGTTGATGGACCACTCCACGTGCACGGGCAGTCCATGGGCCTTGACCGCGCGAAAGACCGTCTCGCAGATTTCGGAGGCCGGCGTGCCCGGGTAGGACGCCACCACGCCGGCGCCAGCGGACAGGATGCCATAGGCGATTGCTTCGTTCCCCAGCAGGATCTTCGAACCGTTCATTGTGCCCTCATATGGTACTCAATTCGTTGGTGATAATGCCCTGTTACAATAAAAAAGGCGACCTTTAAGGTCGCCTTGCCCGTTTTTGCCGCAGTAGTCGACCTTTTATGCGTCCGTGTTACGCCACCAGGAGAGTCGACCATGATGTTTCTTCATGGAAGAACATACAACCGTATCGCGCCGCGTTTGTCAAATGGAAAAGTGTAATGTGGCAATATCAGGACATTCGGCGCTTTTCATGGCGGTGCTCCTGTAGTATAGGCCTTATGGTGCCCGGACTTATCGGGATTTGAATGCAAAAAAGGAGGAAACACCATGAGTTACGAGACCATCACCTATAAAATCATCGAGCCGGGAATCGGCCTTTTGAACCTGAACCGGCCGCAGGCCTATAATGCGGTCAACCGGCTCATGATGCGGGAGCTTAACTCTTTCTGGGCCGAGCGATGTCGGGACAACACCACTAATGTGATCATTCTGCAGGGCTCCGGCAAAGGCTTCTGCGCCGGGCTCGATCTCAAGGACAGCGCCGAGGCGGTTGTCAACCTGAATATGCAGGAGGCCTTGGATTACCAGGCCGGACTCACGGGCATCGTCGCCGCCATGCGCAAGGCCCCGCAGCCGATTATCGCGTTGGTGCACGGCGCGGCCATGGGGCTGGGCTTCAGCTTTACACTGGCCGCGGACATGCGTGTCATCGCCGAGAACGCTCGTTTCTCGGCGGCCTACATCAATGTGGGCTTGGGCGGCGCGGACATGGCCTGCAGCTATCTGCTGCCGCGCATGATCGGCACCGGCAGGGCCTATGAGATGATGCTGACCGGAGAGACCCTCACGGCGGCCGAGGTCATGGGTCTGGGCCTGGCCAGCCGCATGGTGCCCCGCGACGATCTCATGGAAACGGCCCTGGGGCTTGCCCGCGCCATGCAAACCAAGAACCCGCTGGGCTTAAGGTTGACCAAGCAGGCCATCAATACCAGCCTCAATGCCGGCAGCCTCGAACAGGCCATCCAGACGGAAAACCTCACCCAGGTCTTCCTGGCCGCCAAGGCCATGCTCGAATCGGGCCGGGCGCTTAGGTCCACCCTAGAGAACAAATCCATATGAAGTGCAGCCGGTATTCGCCATTGACACAGCATACCGCGCGCAGCATAGCCGCAATACAAGAGCATTAAAAAACAGATTGACCACGAAGCACACCAAGAGCACCAAGGAGGTTATCTCTGTGTGTCATGTGCATCTTGAAACATTTTTTCTTCGTGTGCTTCGTGGTTAACAGATGGATAAAGGCGTACCCGAGACCCGATCGGGTTTGGGCTTGAAAAGACAGGGCCTAAATGCGATATAGCATCGAATTCCGATTATGGAGAGGTATCGCGATGAGAAGCGACAATGCCAAGAAATCCCTGGAAAAGGCCCCGCACCGTTCGCTCTTGAAGGCGCTGGGACTGACGGATGAAGAGATCAGCAGGCCTTTCGTGGGCGTGGTCAACTCGGCCAACGAGCTCATACCCGGGCATATGCACCTGAACCAGATCGTCTCGGCGGTCAAGGCCGGGGTGCGTCTGGCGGGCGGCACGCCCTTTGAGTTCTCGGTCATCGGCATCTGCGACGGCATCGCCATGTACCATGCCGGCATGCACTACTCGCTGCCCTCGCGCGAGATCATCGCGGACTCCATCGAGCTCACCGTTATGGCGCATGCCTTTGATGCCTTGGTTTTCGTGCCCAACTGCGACAAGATCGTGCCGGCCATGCTCATGGCGGGCTTGCGCTTGAACATCCCGTCCGTGGTGGTCTCGGGCGGACCCATGCTGGCCGGACGTTTCCGGGGCAAAAGCGTGGACCTGATCAGCGTCTTCGAGGGCGTGGGCCGGGTCAAGGCCGGGACCATGACCGAGGACGAGCTCAAGGAGCTGGAAGAGTGCGCCTGCCCGACCTGCGGCTCGTGCTCCGGGATGTTTACGGCCAACTCCATGAACTGCCTGACCGAGGCCCTCGGTCTGGGTCTGCCCGGCAACGGCACGGTGCCGGCGCCCTTTTCCGAGCGCATCCGCCTGGCCAAACAGGCCGGCCAGCAGGTCATGGAGCTCTTAGCCAAGGATATCAAACCTCGCGACATCGCCACGCCCGCGGCCTTCAGGAACGCCATCGCCGTGGACATGGCCCTGGGCTGCTCGACCAATACGGTCCTGCATGTCCCGGCCGTGGCGTACGAGGCCGGCATTGAGCTCGATCTCATGGACTTCGACGACATGAGCCGCAAGGTGCCGCACCTGTGCAGCATGTCGCCGGCCGGACCGCATCATATCGAGGACCTCTACCAGGCGGGCGGCATCCAGGGCGTGATGCGGCGCTTGAACGAGCTGGGCGTGCTGGACACCGGCGTTATGACCGCTACGGGCGGGACGCTTGAGGAAAATTTGGCAGCGGCCCGGATCAATGATGAAGACGTCATCCGTCCCATCACAAAGGCCTATCATAGCGAGGGCGGCATCGCCATTTTGAAAGGCACGCTGGCCCCTGACGGCGCGGTGGTCAAGCAGTCCGGCGTGGCCCCCGAGATGATGCGCCGCGAAGGTGTGGCGCGGGTCTTCGACGGCGAGGAGGCGGCCGTCAAGGTGATTCTGGCGGGCGGCATAAAGGCGGGCGATGTCGTCATCATCCGCTATGAGGGTCCCAAGGGCGGACCGGGTATGCGCGAGATGCTCACCCCCACTTCGGCCATCGCCGGCATGGGTCTGGACAAGGACGTGGCCCTGATCACGGACGGACGCTTCAGCGGCGGCACGCGCGGGGCGGCCATCGGGCACTGTTCGCCCGAGGCGGCCGAGGGCGGCCCCCTTGCGTTTGTAAAGGACGGGGATATTATTAGTATCGATATACCCGGGCGCAGGCTCGATCTCAAGGTGGACGGCTCTGAGTTGGAACGCAGAAAAACTACCTGGCGGCGCCCCACCCAAAGCTTGACCGGGGTGCTGAAACGCTATGCGGAGTTAAGCCTCTCGGCCGACAAGGGGGCGCGGTACCGAGACTGATATGAAACAGGCGCGGTTCTGGACACAGCAACAAGGCGGGGCGGTGCAGTGCCGGCTTTGCCCGCACGGCTGTATCATCAAAGAGGGCCACTCCGGCATCTGCGCGGTCAGGCGCAACGAGGGCGGAATCCTCTACAGCCTGGTATGGGGCAAGGCCATCGCCGCCAACGTCGACCCGATCGAAAAGAAGCCTCTCTTCCATTTCCTGCCCGGCTCGCGCTCGTATTCCATCGCCACCGTGGGCTGCAACCTGCAGTGCGAGTTCTGCCAGAACAGCGATATCTCCCAGTACCCGCGCGAGGAAGGGCGCATCACGGGCCGCGATTTCCCGCCCGAGGATGTCGCCGCCGAGGCAGAGAAGCACCACTGCGCCTCCATCTCGTACACCTATACCGAACCCACCATCTACCTGGAGTATGTCCTGGATACGGCTGCAAAAGCCAAGACCCGGCAAATCGCCAATGTGCTAGTCACCAACGGTTATACCACCGCGGACATCATTAGGGACGAGTTTCCGGGCCTGATCGACGCGGCCAATGTCGATCTCAAGGCCTTCACGGAGAGGTTCTACAAGGAGCTCTGCAAGGCACGGCTCAAGCCCGTGCTGGATGCCATCCAGGCCTACCATGACAGCGGGGTCTGGATCGAGATCACCACGCTCTTGATCCCGGGTGAAAACGACTCCGAGCAGGAACTCAAGGATATCGCGGCCTTCATCAAATCCGTGAGCGAAGACATCCCCTGGCATGTTAGCCGCTACTACCCGCGCTACCACTACGACAAGGCCCCGCCGACCTCGGTCGATGCATTGGAGCAGGCACGCGCTATCGGACTGGCTTCAGGCCTGAAATTCGTATACACCGGGAATGTCCAAGGCCGGGCCAGCGAGCACACCTATTGTCCGCAGTGCGGGGCAACCGTGATCGAGCGCATGGGCTTTACAATCCAAGCCCGGCGCATGGTGGATGGCTGCTGCGCCCAGTGCCGGACTCCCATAGCGGGGAGGTTCGCGTAAAGCTTGCCGGCCATGCTGGAATACAGCGGCTGGAGTTGGGATTGCAAAGTGGTCTGGGGTGGAATAGTATGCTAGGGTAACACAAAAGTTGAGGAGTACTATGCCGAAGAAGAAAGGGCCGGAAGCCAAGCACCAATCGGGTTGGGTGATCCTGAAGGATCGGGACAAGGAGATTGAGGCCTTCTGCCGCGACTACCTGGAGTTCATGTCGCGGGTCAAGACCGAGCGCGAGGCCGTGGCCTACCTCATGGGCTTAAGCCCCAAGGGGCTGATTCGGATCGACAACCGCGGCAAGGCCCTGGCCCTGTGCCGTAAAGGGAAGAAGCCCCTGGCCGAGGGCGTACGTATTGTCGTGGCGCACCTGGACAGCCCGCGCCTGGATCTCAAGGCCAACCCCCTATACGAAGACACGGAACTGGCCATGCTCAAGACCCATTATTACGGCGGGATCAAGAAGTACCAATGGCTGGCGCGGCCGCTGGCGCTGCACGGCGTGGTGGTCAAGGAAGACGGCACATCCATCACGATCACCATGGGCGAGGAGCGTGACGAGCCGTGCTTTGCCATCGAGGACCTGCTGCCCCACCTGGCGGCCAAGGTGCATGCCGAAAAAAAAGTCAGCGAGGCCTTCCAGGGCGAGAAACTCAACATTATCTTCGGTTCGCGTCCGGATCTGGAGGTCAAGGAAGAAAAGGTCAAAGCGGCCATCCTCAAGCTGCTGGAGAGTAAATATGGCATGGTCGAGCAGGACTTCGTCTCGGCCGATATCGAGATCGTGCCGGCGGGTCAGGCGCGCGAGGTGGGGCTGGACCGCTCGCTTATCGGCGCCTACGGTCAGGACGACCGCGTGTGCGCCTGGACGGCCTATGCGGCCGTGCGCGACGCCAAGAACCCGCCGTTCACCACCATAGCCTTGCTGGTGGACAAGGAGGAGATCGGCAGCGAAGGCAATACCGGCGCCAAGAGCATCTTCCTGGAAGAGGTCCTCTGGCAGCTTGGCAAGAGCTTCAAGCAGCAGATCATCCCCAGCCGCGTGCTTTATCGCAGCAAGGCCATCTCCGGCGACGTCAACGGCGCCTTGGATCCGGATTATCCCGAGGTGCACGAGAAGACCAATGCCGCCCGTATGGGGTACGGCGTGTGCGTGACCAAGTTCACGGGCTCGCGCGGCAAGACGGGATCGAGCGAGGCGCATGCCGAATACATGGGTTGGCTACGCACGGTCCTGAACCGGCGCGGCATCCCGTGGCAGACGGGCGAACTCGGCAAAGTCGACGAAGGCGGGGGCGGGACCGTGGCCAAATTCCTGGCCGAATACGGCATGGATATCGTGGACATGGGGCCCGCGCTCCTGTCCATGCACGCCCCGTTCGAACTGTCTTCCAAGGTGGATGTCTATTCCACGTACCTGGCCTATCGCGCCTTTGTGGAGGAACCATGAAAGAGAAAGTGCTCGGCCATGTCGGATCCCTGTTGGGCGGCCTGATCCATAACCTCAATACGCCCCTGATGTGGATCATGGGCCGCTCGCAGCTTATCCAGACGCGCAACGAGACCCTTGAAAAACTCAAGGACGCCTCGCTGGAAGAGATCCTCAAGGTCAAGGACAAGAACAACAAGGACATCGAATCCATCGCCCAGGGCGCCGACAAGATCGACCATATCCTCAAGGCCATCAGCTACAAGGTCCAGATGGCCACCGAGGGCATCACCGCCATCGAGCTCAGGGAATATTTGACCAATGAGATGGATTTCATGCTGGCGGACATGCACTTCAAGCACGAGTCCAAGGTGGAGCTTGATATCAACAGCGCCAAGAGCTGCTATGTCAAGGTCGATTACAACGCGCTTTCCTGGGCCGTCACCCAGACCATCAGCCAGATCATCAAGGCCACCGAGAAAGGGCGCAGCCTCAAGATCTCACTAGACAACGGCATCATCGCGATCGCCTGCAAGGAAATGACGTTGACGCCCGAGATCAAGGCCGCGATCGAAGGGGTCTGTGCCGGCTTGAAGAATGCGGCGGTCGTCCGCATGCACACGGAGGACGGCTGCGAGATCACGATCGGCATCAAGGGAAACTGATGAGCGCTCCTGCGGCCCTGACCTGCCCGCACTGCGGCCGGACCATCAGCGCCTATCGCAATCCCGCGCCCACCGTGGACATCATCATCGCCTTCGGCGGAGGCATCGTGCTCATCAAGCGCAAGAATCCGCCCCACGGGTGGGCCCTGCCGGGCGGTTTCGTGGACTACGGCGAAGCGGTCGAACACGCCGCGGCGCGCGAGGCCAAGGAAGAAACAAACCTCGAGGTCAAAGAGCTTACGCTGTTGGGCGTCTATTCCGACCCGGCGCGCGACCCGCGCGGCCACACCATCAGCACGGTCTTCACGGCCCAGGGTTTCGGTGAGCTCAAGGGCCAGGACGACGCGGCCGAGGCCGCGGTCTTTACCCTGGACAACCTGCCTGAGCCCCTAGCCTTCGACCATGCCAGGATCCTGGCGGATTACCGGGAGCACGCATGCAAATCTACCTGATCGACGGCAGCTCGTACATCTACCGGGCCTTCTACGCCATGCGCGAGATGAGCACCTCCACGGGCCTGCCCACCAATGCCGTGTACATCCTGACGCGCATGCTGGTCAAGCTCCTCAAGGATAAGGCGCCCGAGTATATCGCCTTCGTGCTTGACCCCAAGGGGCCCACGCACCGGCATGAACAGTACCAGGCCTACAAGGCCACGCGCCAGCGTATGCCCGAGGCCCTGCGGGCCCAGTTCCCCTATATCCTGGAGATGGTGGGGGCCTTGGGCATCCCCATCCTGCAGATGGAAAAGGAAGAGGCCGACGATATCATCGCCACGCTGGCCAGGCGCTTCAAGAGCCAGGCCCAGGTGGTGATCATCTCGGGCGACAAGGATTTGATGCAGCTCGTGGACGATTCCGTCATCATGTGGGATACCCTTAAAGGTCAGGTCTATGACCGCGCGGCCGTAGAGGTCAAGTTCAAGGTGGCCCCGGAATACATCGCCGACCTCCTGGCCATCATGGGTGATTCATCGGATAATATCCCAGGCATCCCCGGCATCGGCGAAAAGGGCGCGGTCGATCTGATCACCAAGCTCGGGCACCTTGACCAGATCATCGCGCAAGCCGACAGCCTGACATCGGAGAAGCAGAAGAAGGCCATCAAGGAGAATATCGAGCTGGCGCGCTTGAGCCTTGCCCTGGCATGTCTGGACCGGGACGCGGCTTTCGAGGCCGGGCTGACCGATCTGGCCTTGAAAGACCGTGATGAAAAACGGCTGACGACACTCTTTCAGGAGCTCGAATTCAAGGCCCTGCTGGCCGAGCTTGGCCAGGCCGCCCTACCGGCGAGCCCTGTCCATCATGGACGCATCGAACATTGCAGCGACCCTGAGATATCGGGCGAGAATGGTTTCTTCATCGTCCGGGGTCTCGGGTCGGCCGTGGCCGAGCACGATGTCACCCGGGTCTGTCTTGACGAAAAAGCCTATCTGGCGCCTCTGGCGCGCAAGGACGCAACACTTATCCTGCACGACGCCAAGGAGGCGCTCGTGCTGGCCAAACAGCAGGGCATACGCATACAGGCCGACGTGTTCGACACCCTGCTGGCCGCCTACAGCGTAGATGCCGCCAGCAGCGGCACGCGCCTGGAGGAACTCGCCCGGTCTTATCTGGGAAGGTCCATCCCCACGCTCAAGGACCTCCTGGGCAGCGGGCGCGGCGCGCGGGACTTAAACGATCTGAGCCAAGATGAGCGCGGCAGCTTCCTGGCCGCGCATGCCGAAGCGCTGCCGCCGCTCATGGAGAATCTTACCGAGCACATGGCACGCGTCAAGGTGGAGCGCATCTATCATGAGATCGAAATCCCGCTCACTTTTGTCCTGGCCGACTTGGAGGCCCTAGGCGTGCTGGTGGACACCGCGGTGCTTGCAGGGATCTCGGACGAGATTACGGAGACCACTGCCGAGCTGGAACGCAAGATCTATGACTTGTCCGGCCGCTGCTTCAACATCAACTCGCCGCAGCAGCTCGCCAAGGTGCTCTTCGAGGATTTGCAGCTGCCCGTGATCAAGAAGACCAAGACCGGCGTCTCGACCGACAGCAGCGTGCTGGAGGCCCTGGCCGCCAAGCACGAGGTCCCGGCCAAGATCCTGGAATACCGCATGCTGACCAAGCTCAAGAACACCTATGTGGACACCCTGCCTACTATGATCGACCCAACCACCGGTCGGGTGCATACGCGCTTCAACCAGGCCGTGACCGCCACGGGCCGCATCTCTTCCTCGGACCCCAACCTCCAGAACATCCCTATCCGCACTGCCATCGGACGCCGCATCCGCGGGGCCTTCGTGGCGCCGCCGGGTTATCAGCTCTTAAGCGCCGACTATTCCCAGATCGAACTCAGGATCCTGGCGCATATCACCAAAGACCAGACCCTCACGGAGTCCTTCCGGCAAGAGGTCGATATCCATGCCCGCACCGCGGCCGAGGTCTTTGGGCTGCCGCTGGGTGAGGTTACGTCCGACATGCGCCGCCAGGCCAAGGTCATCAATTTCGGCATCATCTACGGCATGGGCGCGCATAGGCTCTCGGGCGAGCTGGGGATTACCCGCGCCACGGCCCAGCGCTATATCGAGAACTACCTGGCCAAGTATCCGGGAGTCAGGGAGTATATGGATGCGATCACCAGGACCGCCTCGGAACAGGGCTTTGTCACCACCATGCTGGGCCGGCGCCGCACCATCCCGGAGATCAACTCGGCCAATTTCAACGAGAGGGAGGCCGCCCGTCGCATCGCCATCAACACCCCCATCCAAGGCAGCGCCGCCGACATCATCAAGATGGCCATGGTCAAGATCCAGGCGCACCTGAAAAATATGAAAAGCCGCATGATCCTGCAGGTGCACGACGAGCTGGTCTTCGAGGCCGCAGAGGGCGAGATTGAGGAACTGAAATCCCTGGTCATCCATGAAATGGAAAACGCCTACCCCATGGACGTGCCGGTCAAGGTCGATGTGGGCGTAGGACCAAACTGGGCCGCGGCGCACTAAGGAGTGAATGGCTCGCAATAGAGATCGGAAGGGGAATTCTGGCGGTTATTCTCTGTTCATGGATTACTGATGCGCAATGGTCTTGGTCTCCGTCTTGGTTTCGGTGGTGGGATTGACTGACTTTTCCGCTTCGCTGGCAGCATTTTTGAAGCCTTGTACGGCCTTGCCGAGCGCATTGCCGAGTTCCGGAAGTTTGCCCGGTCCGAAGATAATCATGACGATCGCCAGCACCAGGATAAGATGCATGGGGCTGAAGAGTCCTTCAATCATGGGAACCCTCCTTTTTCGTGTCGGTGAATCGGTGTATACCATAGCAGTCAAACCAATTCCAAACAATTCATGAGGGCGCTATGGCGGTGATCGGAAATTTGCACGAAGTACTGAAAAATCACGTCTTCCCGGAGCATATAACGAAAGGTCTTATGTACCTTGCCACCCTGACGGAGGATGCCTTCAGCGCCCTGGCCCCGGGCGAGGTCAGGCGCGTGGATCTTCAAGGCGAGGCCCTCTTCGCCCTGAACCAAGTCTATGAAACCAGGGACCTTGACCAGGCCAAATTCGAGGCCCACCGGCGTTATATTGACATCCAGTACGTGTTCGAAGGGCATGAGACCTTGCGGTTGGCTTGTATCGATGGTGCCACGCCGGTGACCGAGTTTGATGAAGAAAAAGACTTCCGCCTCTATGACGCCGGTGATTACTCGACGATTTCCTTCCAAAAAGGCATGGTGTGCATCCTGTATCCTGCGGATCTCCATGCCCCGTGCTTGGACTGGCAGGGCCGCAGCCTGATAAAAAAGACCGTGATCAAGGTGCGGGTCAACCCCGCTAAAACTTAGGGCTCACCTGTTTCCAAAGACCTGCTTCAGGAGCGCGGTGGTGCGCGCGGCCGGATCCTGCCGGATCTTCTTTTCCTCTTGGCCTACCATGAAGAAAAGGCCTTCCAGGGCCTTGCCGGTCACGTACTGGTCCAAATCCAGGGACTCCCGGTTGGCAAAGGGCGCCAGGGCGAAATACTGGTTCGTCAAGGTTTTATAGTGCTGGGTCACGCCCACGCTGTTCATGCTGGCGGCAATCTCCGGCTTGAAGGCCTGGGCCAGTTGCGCCGAGGTCTTGGCCTTGAAATACTCGGTGGCCGCGGTGTCGCCGCCCTCCAGGATCTGGCCGGCATCCTGGATGGTCATCGCTTTGATGGCGCCCACGAAGATGTCCTTGGCCTTGGGCGCCGCTTTTTCGGCCGCACGGTTCATACTGAGCATGAAGGCATCGACCTCGCTGCCCAGCCCGGCTTTCTTCAGGACCGTGGCGAACAATTGAATGTTCTCGGGCAGCGGGATCTGAATGGCGTCGTTGCCGTAATAGCCGTTTTCCTTGGCCACCGCCTTGACCGCCACGGCGGTGCCCATCGAAAGCGCCTCCTTCAGTCCGGAGACCACGGTGCCCTCGTCCTGAGAAGAGCTTACGCCGGGCGCCTGCAGGACCTTGAAGATCTCGTCCAGAAAACCCGCCGCCGCATAGCCCGGAGCGAGCATCATGAGGCCTAGAACAACCAGAGCTATCCTTTCTTTCATCGGTTCACCTCGCACGATAAAAACCGGTCTGGAATGATCCGTAGTTTCCGTATTCTTTCACCATCTTTCTCAAAGGGCAATATGGAATGGCATAATCTGATTAATACGGTCTGAAAACCCCACTGGCAAGACACACCTCTTTTGAACTTCGTTTGATATATGCTTTTGTCAATCGGTGGAGATCTATGCGCATGCCGCTTGGCAAAGACAAGAGGTTGTTTTTGTGGAGGTAGTGTGCTTAGACTGCTGAGACATCTATATTTGAGCTGCTCGGTCTCAGATCTATTTTTTCGAGGAAACAATGCCTGCGGAAAAGGAATTGAAAGACAAAGAAAAGGATTCCTCGCTATTGCTCCGATTCCATATAACCTCATCGGCAATCACAAGCACCCATGATTGAGTGACGTTATCTGGTTTCTTCTTGGAAAAGGCCTGTGGGGTCAGGATGGCAGCGCAGAAACTGGCAATCGGACAACGCACGGATTTGTAAATAATGATGCCCGCATCCGACTTGCGGACAGTCCTGGCGAATTCCTGGGTTGCGGAATAATCGCTGGGGTGTTCCCAATGAACTGCATCACGGGAGAATGGTTTGTCTCTGAGGTCAACCGCGCGGTGATCCAGGGTTACTCTGAAAGCTGTGAACAAAGAGGGCGAGAGGCGCTTCAGGCCGGCACTGTCCTGCAAGAACTTCCAGCGCCAATACCCAACCTCGGATGCTAGCGTGCATGTCGTCTCGCCCCCATAGAAAACACCGGGATCGCCCACAGCCCTAAAACGGGTTCCGAATGATGCGGTCGCTCCATATCTGAAAGGGCTGAAAAGCAGGTAATCCAGGCCACGTGCATTGGCTGGTATTGGTGGTTTGTTTTCCTCAAGGATATCTTCGAGGATTTCGTGCTCTTCCCTGGTGTCTACCAATTGTAAGGTGGAGGTTGCGTATTGTGATTCCACCATGCGCCATATTTTGCCCGAGAATGCCTGGGCGTTAGATGATACCTCTGCAGGTGTCCAGGTAATGGACGACACTGACAAGGCCCTCCGTTGTTTCTACAAGATTGGCCGGCTTCTGATCCGCAAGCCCCTTATTCTCGCTGTTCATCCAGGCCCGCGCGTCTTCATGCGAGCCGCCCACAAGCGCATCAAGGGATCTGAAAAGTCTTACCAGCAAGACGCCATAGTCCCATTCCTTCTTGCGAGGTGACAAATCGTATGAACGTGCGTATAGGCGCGTAACCGTAGCGGGGCTGAGTCCAAGAACCTTAGACAACTTGTTCTTTGTGAATCCCAAGTTATCGGCAGTGTTTATGACGGCCTTCGACAAAACATTTTTTTTTGCTGTCGTAGATGGGGATAACGCCAGCTCTTTCATCATAGCCCTCCCATCCATATGTTTATCGGTGTTTCTGCAGAAACAATAAGCCTGATTTATTTCAATGTAAAGTGATAAAAATATCAGCCGGCATCACTACTGTCCAAAAAAGAAAGGTGCCTGATCTTGAATTTTGACATTGAACATTATTTGCCCCTTGATCGACACTGTATTCCATTGTTTTTTATAGCTTTATACAGTAGGCACCGCAATGCTCGATTTCACTCCGTGCCGGTACCTACCACTAAGTGTCTTGGCCGCAGTGAGGCATGCGGCGGCGAAGTTCCTGGGGATCGGGCCAGGTTCACAGCCCGATCCCCAGGACGGCCATAACCAGTACATCACCTCGGTCTTTGCCCCGGCCTCCGCGCATCGGCCTATCCCGGTGAGCTGATGCTCCCCTTATGATTTCAGGGGGGGATGGGGGGGTAGATCTTTTTTGCCTGAGATCTTTAGGGGGTTATCTTGAAAACCCGGACATACAGAACTAATATTGTGATATAACATATCGAGAAGAGGGATACTATGGATGCAAACCGTTTGACCCAGAAGTCGCAGGAGGCCTTATCCGAGGCCCAGACCAAGGCCGTGCGTTTCGGCCATGTGGAGATCGATGTCGAGCACCTCTTGGGGGCTTTGTTGGAGCAGGAAGACGGGTTGATTCCGCGCCTGTTCGTCAAGATGGACGTGCCCCTGGAGCCGTTCAAGGCCGAGGTTGAAAAGGAGCTTGGCAAGCGCGCGCGTGTCTCCGGCCCGGGGGCCGAGGCCGGCAAGGTCTACATCACCCAGCGGCTGAACAAGCTCCTGGTCAAGGCCGAGGACGAGGCCAAGCGCTTGAAGGACGAGTATGTCTCGGTCGAGCACCTGCTCTTAGCCATGGTGGACGAAGGCAAGGGCCACCCGGCCGGTCGGATACTGGCCCAGTTCAATATCAATAAGGAGCGCATCTTGACGGCCCTGACTGCGGTGCGCGGCAACCAGCGCGTGACCAGCGCCAACCCTGAGAACGCCTACGAGGCCCTGGAGAAATATGGTGTCGACCTGGTCAAGCAGGCCAGCCTCGGCAAGCTCGACCCGGTCATCGGCCGCGACGAGGAGATAAGGCGCGTGGTCAGGATTTTATCGCGCAAGACCAAGAACAACCCGGTCCTGATCGGCGAGCCGGGCGTAGGCAAGACCGCCATCATCGAAGGTCTGGCGCAGAGGATCGTCAAGGGCGACGTGCCCGAAGGCTTGAAGGACAAGACCCTCTTCGCCCTGGACATGGGCTCGCTGGTGGCGGGCGCCAAGTACCGCGGTGAGTTCGAGGAACGCTTGAAGGCCGTCTTGAACGAGATCAAGGCCAGTGAAGGACGTATCTTGTTGTTCATCGATGAACTCCACAATATCGTGGGCGCGGGTCGCGCCGAAGGTTCCATGGACGCCGGCAACATGCTCAAGCCCATGCTGGCGCGCGGCGAGCTGCACTGCCTGGGCGCCACCACCTTGGACGAGTACCGCAAGTACATCGAAAAGGACGCGGCCTTGGAGCGGCGCTTCCAGCCCGTCATGGTGGACCCGCCCACGGTGGAGGATACCATTTCGATCCTGCGGGGCTTAAAGGAGCGCTTCGAGGTGCACCACGGGGTCAAGATCCAGGACAGCGCCATCGTGGCGGCCGCCATCCTTTCCAACCGCTATATCTCGGACCGCTTCCTGCCGGACAAGGCCATCGACCTGGTGGACGAGGCCTGCGCCATGATCCGCACCGAGATCGATTCCATGCCGGCCGAGCTCGACCAGGTGACGCGCAAGGTCATGCAGCTGGAGATCGAGGAGGCGGCGCTCAAGAAGGAGACCGACAAGGCCGGCCAGGCCAGACTCGCAGAGTTGCGCGAGGAGCTTACCGAGCTGAAGACCCAGGCCGAAACCTTGAAGAAGCAGTGGGAGGAAGAGAAGCAAGAGCTCCACAGCGTGCGGACGCTGCGCGAGGAGATCGAACAGACGCGGTTGGAGATCGAGCGCGCCGAGCGCGACTATGACCTCAATAAGGCGGCCGAGCTCAAACACGGTCGGTTGCCGCAGCTGGAGCGGCGCCTCAAGGAGGCCGAGGATAAAGAGGCCAAGGGGATGCTGCGCGAGAACGTGAGCGAGGACATCATCGCCGAGATCGTGGCGCGCTGGACCGGCATCCCGGTCACCCGGCTTATGGAAGGCGAGCGCGAGAAGCTCTTGAAGCTGGACGAGGTCCTGCACCGGCGCGTGGTGGGCCAGGACGAGGCCGTGCAGGCCGTGGCCGACGCGGTGATCAGAGCCCGCTCCGGCATCAAGGACCCCCGGCGCCCGATCGGCTCGTTCATCTTCTTAGGGCCCACAGGGGTGGGCAAGACCGAGCTGGCCAAGACTTTGGCCGCGGCCTTGTTCGACACCGAGGAGAACATGGTGCGCATCGACATGAGCGAGTACATGGAAAAGCACACCGTCAGCCGCCTGATCGGTTCGCCCCCGGGCTACGTAGGCTACGAGGAGGGCGGCCAGCTGACCGAGGCCGTCAGGCGCAAGCCCTACTCGGTGGTGCTCTTTGACGAGATCGAAAAGGCGCATCACGACGTGTTCAACGTGCTCTTACAGATCCTGGACGACGGCCGCCTGACCGACAGCCACGGCCGCACCGTGGACTTCAAGAACACGGTCATCATCATGACCTCCAACATCGGCTCGCACGAGCTGGTGGAAGGCGTGGGCAAGGACGGCCAGATCAGCGAAAAGGCCCGCACGTCCGTGATGAACGAGCTGCGCGCCCAATTCCGGCCCGAGTTCTTGAACCGCGTGGACGACATCGTGCTCTTCAAGGCCCTGACCTTAAGCGAGATCGAGGCCATCGTGCTGCTCCTGACCGAGGACCTGAAGAAACGGCTGGCCGAGCGCGAGATCACGCTGACGCTCTCCGAGAAGGCCCTGGAGCTGATCGCGCGCGAAGGCTTCGACCCGGTCTACGGCGCCAGGCCCTTGAAACGCTTCCTGCAGCGCGAGCTGGAGACCAAGCTCGGCCGGGCGCTCATCGCCGGCGATATCATGGACGGCTCAGCCGTAACCCTGGACGTCAAAGGCGACAGCCTGGATTTCACCATCCACCAGGCAAACCATGAAAAGGCCCAGACGGCGAGGTAAAGAAAATTGCCCCCAATCCCCCACCCCCCTTACCCCCTTTTAAGGGGCTAAGGGGGGTTGACGTTTTGCTGATCGGCCAGCCGATCAGCAAAACCCATGGACCCCTTTTGCCGTGCGGAGAAAGGGGGAGGGGATAGAGGCGATCTTTTAGTGCAATGCAAGATTGTTTTTCCCTGCTGCCGGGATATTATACAGGGCAAGATCACGAGCGGGGAGGGCGCATATGAACCGCAGAGAGTTCCTCAAGATCACGGCCATGGCCGGTGCCGGGGTCATGCTGCCCTACGAGCTGCAGACCCTGGCCGCGGCCATACCGCCCGATATGGTGATAGCACATGGGGCGCTGCCGCAGAAGGTCACGCAGACGGCCATCGAGGCCATGGGCGGGATGAAACGTTTTATCGACAAGGGCGATATCGTGGTGGTCAAGCCCAATATCGGCTGGGACCGCACGCCGGAGTATGCCGCCAATACCAACCCCGTGGTGGTGGCCACCTTGGTAAGGCTCTGTCTGGAGGCCGGGGCCAAGAAGGTCAAGGTCTTCGACAACCCCGTGAACGATGCCCGGCGCTGCTATGTGCAGAGCGGCATCGCGGATGCCGCGCGCCGGGCCGGAGCCGAGGTGAGCTTTACCGACGAGCGCCGCTTCAAGGATGTGGCCATCAATGGGCAGGCCCTTAAAACCTGGCCGCTCTACACGGACATCCTGGAGGCGGACAAGATCATCAATGTGCCCATTGCCAAGACGCACGGTCTGACCAAGCTTACGCTGGGATTCAAGAACTGGATGGGCGTCATGGGCGGCCGGCGGGGCCGGATTCATTTTTCGATCGACGAGAAGCTCGTGGATGTGGCGCGGGTGATCAAGCCCACTTTGACCGTGCTCGACGCCGTGCACATCCTCACGGCCGGCGGACCCCAGGGCGGGGACGTGCGGGATGTGAAGACCCTGGGCATTGTGGCGGCTTCCATAGACCCGGTGGCTGTTGATGCCTTCGGCGCCACTTTGTTCGGCCTCACCGGCGGCGATATCGGCTATGTAAAGCTGGGGCACGAGGCCGGTCTGGGCACCATGGATTTCCAGAAGCTCAAGATAAAAAAGATTACCATATAGTTTTAAGTGTAAAGTTTTACGTACTAAGAAAAAGACCAAGTCCAATAGGTGAGGATAACCATGCGTGCTGCAAGGTTTTTTGATTCTATCTTAAAACTTAAAACTTCAAACATAAAACTGTCTTTTCTGCGCAAAGCGAGCCAGGCCTTTTTCCTGTTGCTCTTCTTGTTCCTGTTCATCCAGACGCAGTCCAAGGGGTTCGATACGCTCGGGTATCCGGTGCGCGTCTTCCTGGATTTCGATCCGCTGATTCTGGCGACCACATTCCTGGCCGGCCATGCGGTGCCCAAGGCCATGCTCCTGGCCCTTGCGACCATCGTATTGACCGTGCTGCTGGGCCGCGTCTTCTGCGGCTGGATCTGTCCCCTGGGCACGCTCCACAACCTGGTGGGTGCGGTTCCTGTGCGGCGCAAGGCAGTGTCGGCCGGGCTCTACCGTTTGAAGTACTATCTCCTCATCGTCATTCTGGCCGGTTCGCTCTTCGGCCTGGAAGTAAGCGGGATATTCGATCCCATCTCGATTGTGATCCGCTCCTTGACCCTGAGCCTCTACCCCCTGTTCAACCGCGTGCTCATGGCGGTCCTGGCAGGGGCCGACGCGGTGGGCGGGGCCGGGTTCACGGCCGGAGTCTATGAAAACCTGCGGGGCGGGGTGCTGGCATTCAATCCGCCGTACTACCTTCAGTCCGCCTTTATCGGACTCATCTTTCTGGCGATCCTGCTGGCCAACCTTATCCAGAAGCGCTTCTGGTGCCGCTACTTCTGTCCGCTGGGCGCGCTCTTGGGTATCTTAAGCCGGTTTTCTATCTTAGGGATCAAGGTTAGCGAGGGCTGCACGGCGTGCGGGGCCTGCGCCGCGCATTGCCAGGCCGACGCGATAACCGATGGGGGACAAGGTCGGAAGTCCAGCGAATGCCTGATCTGCTTCGACTGCGACGACCCCTGCCCAAGCAGCGCCGTGGGTTACGGCCGCTTGTCTCGGCGTGCGCCGCTCAATCTTTCCCGGCGGGGCGTCGTTACCTCTCTGGCCTCAGGGGTGCTCCTGGCGCCGTTTCTACGCTTGTCGCCGCCCGTGTCCAACCCGCTCCTGATCCGGCCGCCGGGCGCATTGCCTGAACCTGAGTTTCTCAAGCACTGCGTCAAGTGCGGGGAATGCATGAAGGTCTGCCTCACGGGCGGCCTGCAGCCGACCTTGCTCGAGGCCGGCCTGGAAGGCGTCTGGACCCCGCGCCTAGTGCCGCGCATTGGCTACTGTGAGTATAACTGCACCCTGTGCGGCCAGGTCTGCCCCACGGGCGCCATCAAACGCCTTACGCGCGCCGAGAAGGTGGAGGTCGTCATCGGTCTGGCAACGATCGACAAGAGCCGCTGCCTGCCGCATAGCCATGCCAGGGCCTGTATCGCCTGCCAGGAGGTCTGCCCCACGTCGCCCAAGGCCGTCTGGCTGGAGGAGGCAGCGGTAAAAAACCATGACGGTGCAACCGTACGCTTGAACCAGCCCCATATCGATCTTCAGCGCTGCATCGGCTGCGGCATCTGCGAAAAGGTCTGCCCGGTCTCGGACCGGCCGGCCATATACGTCACCAGCCTGGGCGAGAGCCGCTCGCCCGATAACCAGTTGTGAGTAGAATCCTGGGGGACACTTTTTGTAAAAGTGTCCCCCAGGATCTTGCTTGTCTCTATGGTTTGGCGTTGATCTTGGGCGGGTTGAACAATTCGTCCTTGAGGCCCACGTCGAAGCGGTAATCCTTGAGTCTGATATCGCTGCGGTTGCCCATGGCGTCCGTTAAGGCCACGCGCTTGACCAGGTTGTCGCCGTCGATCCAGATGTTGATCTCGCCCGTGCCGTTTTTGGGCGTCAAGACCAGGTGGTCCCGCTGCTCCTTGACGGCATAGTCCTGGTCGATGTTGCCCAGGCCCGCGATGAAGGCCAGGATGTTGCGCGAGGCGATCTCCTTGGGCACCTCCTGGATGGCCTGCGTGCCCTCATCGGGCAGGGTCACGGTCACGGTGGCGCCTTTGAGGGTGATGATCTGCCGTTGAGGGCTCGTCACATCCATGCGCGCCCGGTCCGGCTTCTTGTAGGCCACGGTGCCGGTGAACGTTATCTCCTTGTTCATTAGGACCTGAAAGCTCTGCTGGCTGAAGCTCGCCTGAAAATCTTTGTGACGCGCATAGCGCTGCTGTACGGTCTTGACGTCCACGGCCGCGAGTTCGCCGGCCGGCAGCAGGATTGCCAGCAAAAGGATGAGGCTATTCTTCCATTTCCTTGGCATAGGACTTCACCAATACCTTTCTGGGTTTGCCGGCCGTGTCGGCCGGGCCGAGGATGCCGTCATGCTCCATCTGTTCGATGATGCGCGCCGCGCGGTTGTAGCCGATACGGAAGCGCCGCTGGATGAGCGAAATCGAAGCCGTGCCCTTATTCGTGACGAATTCCAGGGCCTCGTCGTACATGGGGTCATAGCCATCGACTTTAGAGCCGTTGCCGTTCGTCTCCACGCCCATGACGGTCTCGATATGCTCCTCGATGTCCTTGACGTATTCCGGCCCTTTCTGTTCCTTGATGAAGGTGACCACCTTGTCGACCTCGTCCTCGGAGACGTACGCCCCGTGCACGCGTACCAGGCCGGAGTTGCCCGGCGTCAGGAGCAGCATGTCGCCCATGCCTAAGAGCTGTTCGGCGCCTGAGCCGTCCAGGATGGTGCGCGAGTCGATCTTGGAAGAGACACGGAAGGAGATGCGGGTCGGGAAATTGGCCTTGATCAGGCCCGTAACCACGTCCACCGAGGGCCGCTGGGTGGCCACGATCATGTACATGCCGGCGGCGCGGGCCATCTGGGCCAACCGGGCGATATACTCCTCCACCTCGCGGTTGACCATCATGAGGTCGGCCATCTCGTCGATTACGATCACCAGGCGCGGTAGTATCCCCAGCACGCCTTCATCCTCATAACGCATGGCCAGCGTGGTGGTGGCATCCTTGTTGTCGGCCTTGACCTTGCGGTTGAAGGACTCCACGCTCTTGACGCCCAGATCCTTGAAGAGCCCGTAGCGCGTCTCCATCTCGGCCACGGCCCACTTGAGGATCGGCAGGGCCAGCTTGGGATCGGTCACCACCGGGTGCAGAAGGTGCGGGATGCCCTCGTAGTGCGAGAGCTCGATGCGCTTGGGGTCGATCATGATGAACTTGAGCTCGGAAGGATCGCAGCGGTAGAGCAGGGACAGAATCATGGTATTGAGGCCCACGCTCTTGCCCGTGCCCGTGGCGCCGGCGATCAAGAGGTGGGGCATCTTGGCCAGGTCCTGCACCACCGGGCCGCCCTCAATGTCCGAGCCCAGGGCCAGGGACAGGGGCGCCTGCGATGACAGGAAGGCCTTGCTGGACAGGATATTGCGCAGGTACACGATCTCGCGCGTGCGGTTGGGGATCTCGATGCCCACGGCGTTTTTGTTGGGGATGGGGGCCACCACCCGCACGGGCGAGGCCTTCAAGGCCATGGCCAGGTCATCGGCCAGGTTGACGATCTTGTTGATCTTGATGCCGGGCGCAGGCGTGAACTCGTACATGGTGATCAACGGGCCGGGCTTGATCTCGAGGATCTCGCCGTCCACGCCGAAGTCCTTAAGCTTAGTGGTGATGAGCTCGGCGTTGGCCTTGAGCTCCTTGGGCGTGATGGAGCGCGCCGTGCTTTCCGGTTCCTTGAGGAGTTGGCGCGGCGGCAGCTGGTAATCGTCGATGAACCCCAATCGCGCCTGGATGGGGATTTCCTTGACCTCGTCCAAATCGTCGTCCTGCAGGCGGGAGATCTGCGGTTCTTTCTTCTTTCTGCGCTCGGCCTTTTCTTCGCCGCCGGCGGCGATGATCGCTGGCGCGCCGGGCGCGGCGGCCACCGCTGCGCGCGAGCGGGGCTTCTCTTTTCTCTCCAGGATCAGCAGTCCCCTGGCCAGGTTTACGAGGCGCTCCATGTCGTAGCCCAGCATGAGGGCGGCTAAGAGCATGGTGAGCAGCAGGATGAGCGCCCCCCAGGGATTCAGATAGGCCTTCAGGCCCTTGCCGACTACGGCGCCGAGAGCGCCGCCGGCCTTTACGGCACCGCCCAGGACGGCGCTTTCACCGAAGAAGACCCCCAGCAGGCTTAAAAACACGAACAGGATGATGAAGCTCGACAAGAGCTTGATCCAGTGGATTTCACGCCGCCGGAAGATCAGGTAGGCGTACTCGGCGAAGAAGAGCGGGATGGCGGCCGCGCCTAAGCCCAGCAGCACGATCAGGCCGTCGGCGATATACGCCCCCACCAGGCCCATCCAGTTGTTGATCTGCTCGGTCCTGGTGGCATGCGAGAAGCCGGGATCGCTTGCGGAATACGAGACCAGCGCCAGGATCAGGAACAGACCCAGGGCGCCCAAGCCAAGCGCAATGACCTGCTGCTTGTCGATGGGGGGCGAGGATTTCTTCGGCATCGGGGCTATAGTACCCTCAGTGCGTGAACCGGCACAAGCTTAAAAATCTTCATCAGATCTCCATGATGATCGGGATGATCATGGGCTTCTTGCCCAGGCGTGCCTTCAGGCAGCGTCCGAGCTCCTCCTTGAGGAGGCTCTGGATGCCCGGGATATCCAGATCGCCCCGTAAGGAGGCATGCAGGACCTCGCCGGCCTTGCGCCTGAGCTCATCCATGATCTCCGGCTCCATGGGGGCCGGCACTACGCCCTTGCCCATGACGTCAGGGCCGAAAGCCACGGCCCCGGTGGCGGCCTCGATGACCGCGAAGGCCACGATAAGTCCGCCTTCCGAGATATGCCGCCGGTCCCTTAAGACCATGTCCTTGAGGTCGCCGGTCAGCTCGCCGTCCACGAAGCACTTGCCGTGCGGCGCCTCGCCGCTTAAACGCACCCCATCCTGTTCCAGGGTCCAGACCTGTCCGGGCTTGGACATGAGGATCTCCGGCGTGCCCTGGTCAGCGGCCAGATCGGCCAGGGCCTTCATATGGCGCAGCTCGCCGTGGATGGGCATGACGATCTCTGGTTGGAGCTGATCCAGGGCCTTGGCGATCTCGTCATGCGTGGCATGCCCCGTGGCATGCACCTCGGAGTTCTCGGCGTAGAACACCTTGGCTCCAAACTCGATCAGCTGATCGATGCAGCGCCCGATGGCATATTCGTTGCCGGGAATCACGCGGGCCGAGACGATGACGCTGTCCCCCTCCCTGACCTTGAACTTGTGCCACCCGCGCGAGATCAGGGACAGGGCTGAATAGATCTCGCCCTGGGCGCCGGTGCAGATGATCATGAGCCTACCGCGGTCCGTGGCGTTCACGAGTTCGGCGTCGACAAGGCGGGCCGGGTCCAGGCGCATGAACCCTTTTTCACCGGCGATCTCCACCACCTCGTGCATGCTGCGGCCGATGATGGCCACCCGGCGGTCATGGCGCTGCGCGATGTCATAGAGGCGCTGAATGCGCTGCACATGGCTGGAAAAGGTCGAAATCACCACGGCCCCGGAGGTCTGACGCACGATGTCATCGATATTGGCTAGGATTTTGTCTTCGTCGCGGCCCTTGGGGTCTTTCTCGGCGTTGGTGCTCTCGCACATGAAGAGCCGCACCTTCCCCAGGTCGGCGAAGCCGCCGGGCGCAAAGCGGAAATCTCCGGAATGCACGATCAAGCCCTGCGAGGTGGTGAGCACCAGGGAGATGCAGCCCACCGTGGAATGCACCACCGGGATCGGTTCGATCCGCATGCCGGCCAGCGTGACGCCCCGGCCTTCGTTTAATTCCTGAAGGTCCACGCGGCCGTCCAGATCGAACTCACGGAGCTTGCGCTTGACGAGCTCGAGCGTGAAGGGGTGCGCATAAACCGGGATGGGCGCATCCTTCAAAAGGTATGGCAGGGCCCCGATATGGTCTTCGTGGCCGTGCGTGAGCACGATGCCCTGGAAGGCCTCCTGGTTGTCGATGACATAGCGGAAATCCGGGACGATCTGGTCGATACCGGTCAAGGTGTAGCGCGGGAACATCAACCCGGCGTCGATGATGATCGACCCGCGGCTGGTCTCGATGACCGTGGAGTTGAGGCCGAATTCCCGCACCCCGCCCAAGGGGATGATACGCACGAAGCTCATACGCCGGCCCCGATGAGGTTCTGCATGGCCCGGCGTAGGCTGTCTCGCGCCTGCTCGACGTCCGAGAGGGTCTGCATGGGAATGGGGATATGACCCAGCATGATCGGTTCCCCGATGCGGATGGTCACGGTCACGCGCTTGATCGAGGAGGTCCAGCGCGGCATGAGGGCATAGGCCCCGGAAATTCCCACCGGGATCACGGGACGGCCCATGGCCAGCAGAAGACGCAGCGTGCCGAATTTATATGGCAGCAGGCGGTTGTCCCAGCAGCGTTCGCCTTCGGGGAATATGCCCAAGACATGGCCCTCCTGGACTACGCGCACGGCGTTGCGCACCGCGCTTGGGTCCGTGGTGTAGCGCCGCACCGGAAACGCACCGGCCTTGGTCAGGAGGTACTTCATGATGGGTTTGCGCATCTCGGAGTTCTTGGCCATGAACCAGATGATACGCCGGCTGAACGTGCCCAGGATGACGGAATCCAGGAAGGAACAATGGTTGGGCAGCACGATGGCCGGGCCGAAGGCCGGGATGTTCTCAATCCCCTCGACCTTTACGGGGAACAGGAGCTTGATAAGGCCCTTGATGAGCTTGCGCAGGACGAGGAACAAGGTGCTGGAGTCGCGCTTATATGTCCGGTGTACGGGCACTCTCAACTGCATATGCCCCTTGGCGATCCGTGGGGCCTTCAGGTAATCGTGCGCGAATCGCACGCGGGGGTAGAACTCGATGATCCTGTCCGCATGCACCCCCGCCATGGCCTTGCGGACGCAGTCCTCCCACTTCTTCCCCGATTCCTCCAGGAAATCGAAGAAGAGCGGGGGCCTGTCCTTCACGACTACGATCAAGGTGTCGGACTCGATGGTCAGCGAGGTGATCGTGGCGATCGGAAGCGCAAGAGGGGTGTGCGCTCCGGAGAAGACGAGCCGGTCGGGCCACAGGGTCAGGATGCCGGTCTCGACGGGCCGGCGTGCATAGTGGGTGGCGCGCATGCCCGCGAAACCGAGGTAGCGCCCGCGGGCCTCCTCTTCGGAGAGCCGCACGCGTTTGCTCTTCAGGATCGGGGTTGCGGCGGGTCTCGGCAGGGCCTGGGCCTGAATCATGTCGTACCACGCGCCGACCGTCCGCAGTTCGCCGTTTATGGCTACATGCGTGCGCGAGACGAGCTTAAGGTGTGCCCCGCAGTTCGTGCAGGTCGCGTGCGCATCCATCCAGTCAAAGGCGGCGCAGTGGGGACAGCGGTAGAGGATATCAGTAATCATCACTTCGCCTTGTGCAGGCTCTTTGTTAAGGGCATACGGGAGAGATGTACTTGACTCGACCCCAAAAGTCAAGCCGCCATTCCCAGGCCCGGCCTTGGTCTCCGGCGGGGTTTCCTAAAGCTTGATTCGCCGCGAAAACGACAGCGGAGTGCGGCCTTTGTCAAGCGCTCTTCCAAGGATTAAAACCTTGACTTGTCCGGGTAAAGTTGGGTAGGTTTCCTTAAGAATCTTCAGGAGGCGCTATGGCGGGATCGCTCAATAAAGTAATGCTGATCGGGAGACTGGGCAAAGACCCGGAGATGAGGTTCACCCCCAGCGGCCGGGCCGTTACGAATTTCACCATGGCCACGGACGAAAGCTGGGTGGACCAGGGCGGCGAGCGCCAGGAGCGCACGGAGTGGCACCGCATCGTCACCTGGGGCAAGCTGGCCGAAAACTGCGCCAAGCTCCTGTCCAAGGGCAAGCTGGTCTATGTGGAAGGCCGTATCCAGTCGCGTTCATGGGACGACAAGGACGGCAACAAGCGCTATATCACCGAAATTATCGCGGGCGGCATGCAGATCTTAAGCCCCAAGGAAGGCGGCGAGCCTCGTGACATATCCGAAGGCGTACAAGGCGGGGCTGCCGAGCCCGAGGGCTTCGACGATATTCCGTTTTAGATCCGGCCGTACATTTTACGGCGCCAGGTGACGGGGCCTTGCCGGACGGCCGCCGCGAGGCCTTCAGACCTCAGGGTTCTCCGCCGCGCAGGGCGGGCCGTAGACGCGAATGATCTCTACAAAGGCATCGACAATCACGGGGTCCAGGACGTTTTCTTTCATGGATGACAGGATCGCCAGGGCGTCATCAACGCTGTACGCCCCGCGGTATGATCGTTGCGTGGTCAGGGCGTCATAGACATCGGCCACGGCTACGATACGCGCCTCCAGCGGTATGGCGCTGCCTTTAATGCCGAACGGATAGCCTTGGCCGTCATAGCGTTCGTGGTGGGAAAGGATAATGTTGACCGTGGTGTCCGAAAGCCTGGCATCCTTGACGACATCGGCCCCCCACAGCGGGTGGTTCTTGATGATATGCATCTCAGCCTCGTCCAGCGGTCCCTCGCCGTGCAGGATGGTCTCCGAGATGCCGATCTTGCCGCAGTCGTGCAGCCAACTGCCGTATTTGATGGCCGTCATGCGTTCTTCCGGGATCGCGACGGACTTGGCGATCGCCAGGGCATACTCGGCCACCCGTTCGGAATGGCCTTTGGTATACGGGTCCTTGAGCTCCAGGGCATGAATCAGGGACAGCATGGTGCCTTCATCGCCCACGCGGATCGATTTCTTCAGCCGATAGCGCTGAAAAGCGTCCTCCACCATCTCGATCAGGGCAAAATTGTCCCAGGGTTTGACCACGAAGCGGAAGGCCTCGGCCTTGTTTATAGCGTCGATGGCGGTCTGGAGGCTGGCATAGCCGGTCATCAGGATATTGACCGTATCGGGCGAGAGGACCTTGACGCGTGATAAGAGCTCAATGCCGGTCATGTGCGGCATCATGTTGTCGGAGACCAGTACCGCGATCTCGTGTTCCTTGACCAGATTGAGAGCCTCGCTCGGGTTGCTGGTGGTCAGGATCTCGATGCCCCGGTCGTTAAAAATGCGCTCCGCAAGGTTTAAAATGAAATCCTCGTCATCTACGAAGAGTATGTCTTCCTTCATGCCGGCCCTTTGCTTTGTGTTCGTTACGTTATAGCACAGGTCTTCAAAGCATCTCAAGGGAACACTTGTCCCCAGTAACATCCTTATCGTCGGCAAGAGTTCTAAATATTAGACCTTTTCCCGGGAGATGGTCCGGCGGCGGGCTGGTTGCCGGAAATACTTAATAAAATAAGATAATTGAAAGGAGACGGCCCGTGGTTGTCATGCCCCCATGGTTGTGATATGGGTTGTGCGTGCGGGCAATCGGTGAAGTGGTGGCGATCTCAATAGACGGCAAGCCTTCCGTATACGGCCGGATTGAAGGCTATGAAGCCGACCGGAAGCCACGCTGGTACCAGGTCGACATTCTGCTGCTCACCTTTCCGCCCCAGAACCTTACCTGGATCTTGAGAGAGGAACAGATCGACGGAGAGGCCTTCACCATGGACGGCGTTCCGGTCATGATACAAGCGGTGCCCGGGCGACAATCGGCACCGGTATCGGGAGAGAAAAAGCGCCCGCGTCCGGGGACGGTGATATCGCTGGCGGCGAGGTCCGGGAACAAGCCCACCGGCGATACTTGAAGGGGAATATATGGACAGGGATACGGCGCTTAAGCTTCTGGCGGATCATATCGAACAGGATAATCTGAAGAAACATTGCCTGGCCACCGAGGCGGTGATGCGCCATCTGGCCAAGCGGCTCGGATTCGATGAAGATACCTGGGGACTGGCGGGCCTTCTGCACGACCTTGACTATAGCGCCACCAAGGACGATATGGCGCGCCATGGACTTCTGACGGCCGAGATCCTGCAAGGTCTGGGAATACCCCCGGAGATCAGCGATGCCATCAAGGCCCACAATGCCGAAAATTTGGGGCTCAAGCGGTGCGCGCCGATCGATTTCGCGTTGACGGCCGGGGAGACCATCACCGGCCTTATCGTCGCGGTGGCCCTGGTATACCCGGACAAACGCCTCAAAAGCGTGAAGCCGTCTTCGGTGGTCAAACGTATGAAAGAGGCGCACTTCGCCCGTACGGTGAACCGCGAGCATATCATGCTGTGCGAAAAGGTGGGGCTTGACCTGCCTGAATTCGTACAAATATCCCTGTCGGCCATGGCCGACATCGATAGCGAACTCGGCCTGGCCTAGGCATGACCATGGGGGCTTGTGTTTTTCCGGGTACTGCCGGGCGTGCCGTTCTGGTTTTTCTCCTCCGCGGCGGGGATGGGAAACCGATATCCCTGGGCTTTTAAAACGCAGGCTCAAAGGCTTTGGATTTGCAATTAAAGTCGCAATTTGCGGCTGCCGATAGACTTATCCAAGGAGTGGTATGGCGAACGAACGCATTGGAGAAAGGTTAGTCCGGAACGCACTCATCACCCAAGACCAGCTCGTCGAAGCCCAGAGGGCGCAGAAGGCCAGCGGCACCCGCTTGGGTTCGCAACTGGTAAAACTGGGGTACCTTTCGGAAGAGCAGTTGGTCGAATTCCTCGGCCAGCAATATGGCCTTCCGGCCATCGTGCTCAAGACGGTCCACCCTGATCAGGAAACCGTCAAGCTGGTGCCCTTGAACGTGGTCCAGAAGTATATGGCCATTCCCTTCGAACGCCAGGGCTCGACGCTCAAGGTGGCCATGACCGATCCGGCCAATATCTTTGCCGTCGACGATCTGAAATTTTTGACCGGTTATTCCATCGAGGTCTACGTGACCTCCGAGGAGTCGCTCAAGTGGGCCATCGACCATTTCTATGACAATTCGGCCTCCCTGGGCGAGGCCTTGGCCACCATGGAGGAGGAAGACGGGTCCATCGAACTGGCCGAGGGCATGGACGAGGTCTCGGTCGGCGCCATGGAAAAGGAGGCCGAAGAGGCCCCGGTCATCAAGCTGTGCAACCTGATCCTGATAGATGCCATCAAGAAGGGCGCCAGCGATATCCACATCGAACCCTACGAGAAGTTCATGCGCATCCGTTTCCGCATCGACGGCATGCTGCAGGAAGTCATGAAGCCGCCCATGCGGCTCAAGAACGCCATTATCAGCCGCCTCAAGATCATGTCCAAACTGGACATCGCCGAACGGCGGCTGCCCCAGGACGGCCGCATCAAGCTGCGCATCCAGGGCGGACGCGAGGTGGAATTCCGCGTCTCGGTCCTGCCGACGCTCTTCGGTGAAAAAGTGGTTATGCGTATCCTGGACAAATCCAGCCTCCAACTGGACATGACCAAGCTGGGCTTCGAGGAAGAAGCCCTGATGCATTTCAAGGAAGGCATCTACAAACCCTGGGGCATGGTGCTGGTCACGGGACCGACCGGGAGCGGCAAAACCACCACCCTGTATTCCGCCATCTCGGAGCTCAACAAGATCGAGACCAACATCTCCACGGCCGAAGACCCGGTCGAGTTCGATCTGGCCGGCGTCAACCAGGTACAGATGCATGAGGAGATCGGGTTGACCTTTGCGGCTTCCCTGCGCTCTTTCCTGCGGCAGGACCCGGACATTATCCTGGTGGGCGAGATCCGTGACTTCGAGACGGCCGAGATCGGCATCAAGGCCGCCCTGACCGGTCACTTGGTGCTCTCCACGCTGCATACCAACGACGCGCCATCGACCATCAACCGGCTTCTGAACATGGGTATCGAGCCGTTCTTGGTGGCGTCATCGGTCAATCTCATCGTGGCGCAACGGTTGGCCCGCAAGATCTGCCCCCACTGCTCGACCACGGACGACATCTCCAAGGAGACCCTCATTCAAATGGGCATGGACCCGGAAGAGGCCAAGAACGTGGTCTGTTCGATTGGGCAGGGTTGCACGATGTGCAACAACACCGGGTTCAAGGGCCGGATCGCGCTCTATGAGGTCATGACGGTCAATGATCCGATCAAGGAACTCGTGCTCATGGGGGCATCCGGCAGCGAAATCAAGAAAGAGGCCATTAACCAGGGGATGAAAACCCTGCGGCAGAGCGGCCTGACAAAGGTTGCCCAGGGCGTTACCTCGGTGGCCGAGGTGCTCAGAACCACAATGGCCGACTAGGCGGGAGGTACATTTGGAAACGAACATATACGACATGCTCAAGAAGATGGTGGAAAAAGGGGCCTCGGATCTGCATATCACGACCGGGTCGCCTCCCCAGATCCGGGTCAGGGGTGAACTGGTCCCCATGGATGAGCCCATCCTGGGGGCGCCTGATACAAGGCAGCTGCTCTACTCCCTCCTGACCGAAGTGCAGAAGCACCGTTTCGAGGAAGAGCTCGAGCTTGACTTCTCCTTCGGCATCAAGGGCCTGGCCCGTTTCAGGGGCAACATCTTCGTACAGCGCGGCGCGCCGGCCGGTGTCTTCCGGATGATACCCTATGAGATCTTTCCCCTGGAAAGCTTGGGGTTGCCCAACATCGTTGGTAAGGTTACCTCGTACCCCCGCGGCATGATCCTGGTCACCGGACCGACCGGCAGCGGCAAGTCCACGACCCTGGCCAGTTTCCTGGACAAGATCAATAAGGAACGCCACAACCATATCGTCACCATTGAGGACCCCATCGAATTCGTGCATAAACACAAAGGCTGTCTGGTCAACCAGCGCGAGATCGGGGCGGACACGAAGAATTTCGTCAATGCCCTGAAATATATCCTGCGCCAGGACCCTGACGTGGTCTTCATCGGCGAGATGCGTGATCTTGAGACCATGCAGGCCGCCTTGACCATCTCCGAGACCGGACATTTGGTGTTCGCCACGTTGCACACCAACTCGGCGGTCCAGACCGTCAACCGGGTCATCGATGCCTTCCCGGCCCACCAGCAGTCTCAGGTGCGGGCCCAGCTGGCCTTCGTGCTCGAGGGCGTCATCGCCCAGCAGCTTATCCCCCGCGCGGACGGCAAAGGCCGGGTTCTGGCGGCCGAGGTTATGCTGACCACGCCCGCCATCCGCAACCTCATCCGGGAAGACAAGATCCACCAGATCTACTCCCAGATGCAGGTCGGACAATCCAAACACGGCATGCAGACCATGAATCAGTCCCTCTATAACCTCTTCAGCAAGAAGTTGATCTCCCTGGAAGACGCCCTGGGCTGGTCGGTCGATCCGGACGAATTGCGCCAGATGATGGCCACGCCGAGCTCGCAACGTGGCTCAGGCGCGAGCGAGAGGAGATAAACTATGCCCCTATTCCAGTGGGAAGGCAAACTGGCCGACGGCAGTACCCGCAAGGGTGAGATCGAGGCGGAGACAAAGGCCGCCGCTGCCATGGTCTTGAGGCGCCAGCGTATCACCCCCAGCAAGGTCAAGGCCAAACCCAAGGCAATCTCCCTGTTCGGCGGCAAGCGCATCAAGAACAAGGATATCGTGGTTTTCACCCGCCAGTTCGCCACCATGATCAATGCCGGACTGCCGCTGGTGCAGTGCCTTGAAATCCTGGCTACCCAGCATGACAACCCCAACTTCAAGCGTATCCTGACCACCATCAAACAGGATGTCGAAAGCGGGTCGACCTTTGCCGATGCCCTGAAGAAGCACCCCGCCATCTTCGACAACTTGTTCGTCAACCTCGTGGCGGCCGGCGAGATCGGCGGCGTTCTGGACACGATCCTGAATCGTCTGGCCCAGTACATGGAAAAGGCCGAGGCCCTCAAGGCCAAGGTCAAGGGTGCCATGACCTATCCGTCCATCGTCCTGGCCGTGGCCTTTATCGTGGTGGGCATCCTGTTGTGGTTCGTTATCCCGACCTTCAGCGAAATGTTCATCGAGTTCGGCGGCACCCTGCCGGCTCCCACCCAGTTCGTGGTCAACCTGAGCAATGTCTTCATCAAGTTCTGGTGGTTGATCATCGGCGTCATCGTAGCCTTAGTCTTCGTCTTCATCTATGCCCGCAAACAGCCCAAGAGCCGCTACCAGTTGGACAAGCTGGCCTTGAAGCTCCCGGTCTTCGGCGTTTTGCTCAAGAAGGTTGCGGTGGCGAAATTCTCCCGCACGCTTTCTACCATGATCTCCTCGGGCGTACCCATCATGGACGCCCTGGAAATTACCTCCAGGACCTCGGGCAACATGGTCATCGAGGAAGGCATCCGCTCCGTGCGTTCGGCCATCAGCGAGGGCAAGCCCATGGCCGATCCGCTCGACGCCACCGGCCTGTTCCCCTCCATGGTGGTCCAGATGGTGGCGGTGGGCGAGGCTACCGGCGCTTTGGACAATATGCTCGCCAAGATCGCCGATTTCTATGATGAAGAGGTGGACACCGCGGTCGAGGCCTTGACCTCAGCCCTGGAACCGCTGCTCATGGTATTCCTGGGCACCGTCATCGGCGGCGTGGTGATCGCCATGTACCTGCCGATCTTCAAGATGGCGGGCACGGTCGGATAACCATAAAAGGTCATATCTTAAAAGACACACCGATCCCCCTTGGCGACAAGGGGGATTTTTTTAGTTCAGCGCAAAGGGGATAAAGCCATGAGTATCTTCGAGGTCATCATGCTCGTCTGTTTCGGCGCGGCCTGGCCGCCGGCCGTATACAAGTCTTACACATCACGCACGGCCAAGGGCAAGAGCCTCTTCTTCCTTTTCATCATCCTTGCCGGATATATATCGGGGATATTTCACAAGCTGTTCTATAACTTGGACTGGGTCGTCTTTCTTTATGCCCTCAACGGCGCCATGGTCTTCACCGACATCCTGCTCTACTACCGCAATGCCGCCCTGGACCGTCAGTCCTTGAATGCCGGCTGAAGGTCCAGATAAGAGATCAGATCGAAGCGTTCACGGATCGCGGACGATCCGAGCGTCAACAATGTCTTGAGCTCTTCATCCCGCCACGCATCCCCGCCCAGACCGGGATGGGCTACGATCTCGGTCGTGCCCGGTCCGGCATGGCCGATCAGGCCGGTTCCCTCCAGCATGTTGTCGCAGTACAGGATTCCATGCGCCCGCAGCTTCGCTTCCATGTCGACGGCTGTAACGCTCGTCCAGGGGATATCTTCACGGGTGGGCAGGGAGTAGCCGGAGCGGCTGAATCGCATGGCCGGGATAACGTATTGCCCCATCAGCTTGAGGATGATGGCAAACACCACCGGGAAGCCGTGCACATGATGATGCGCGTCGATGTGGCTCGGTATGAGCCCCAGACCGAGGAACTTTTCGATCTGGTCGCGGGCCTCGGTTGCGAGCGTCTTACGGAACGCGCTTTGCTCGAAGCGCCTCTGAAGCTCAGAACGATTGTAGCGCTCCCGGCCTGGCGAACTCCAGCCCAGGAGGCCGTCCAGGTCGATATGGATGCCGGCGGAAGCAATCCCATAGGATTTTAAGCGTGCGGCCGCTTCACGTACGAACGGAGCCTTGGACATCACCGAGACGTCAGTTACCACGCCCGCCTCGACACCCTTGAAGATCCCGGCATTGATCTGGGGGCTCAAACCCAGGTCGTCGGCATTGATAATTACCCGAGGGCGCTCATGCATGCCGTAATCTCGAGCGGTCCAATCGGACATCGCCGCTTACGATAATGCGTCTGACGCCCTCCACCTCCACCTCCAGAAATCCTTCCGAGGTGAGATCCCTGATCACGCAAGGCATTCCATCTTCCAGTCGCGCCGTTTGCCCCACACAGAGGCTGTGTTCCAGGAAAGCCTGCCTCACCGGTTCGAATCCATCGGCATGGTAGATACCGAACCAATGATCGAGGCTTTGAACAGCCGCCTGGATGACCTCATCGCGGACGAAAGTTTTCCCGGTGGCGAGCTTGAGGGACGTGGCGGTGTCATGCAGCTCATCCGGCCAGTCGGTTTGGTCGACGTTCACCCCGATACCGATGGCGGACACCCCCCCGCGCGCCTCGCACAGGATGCCGCAGACCTTGCGGCCCATGACCAGGATATCGTTCGGCCATTTGATTTTGAGTTCCACATTGCCCAATAGGCCGGCCAGGGCCGCGCGTACCGCCACCCCGGCCACGATGCAAAAGCGCGGGTCGGGAGCCTGAAGCGTGAGCGTCATGTAGATGTTTTCGCCCGGGGGGGAAAACCAACTCCGGCCCTGGCGTCCCCGGCCCGCGGTCTGTTCACGGGCCGTGATCAGGAGCCCCGCCCATGCGGCATCCAGGGCATAGCGATTGGTCGAGTCGACCATATCGAGCTCGATATATTCGCGAACCAGCTTGAGTCCGGTGAGATCGATCACGCCTCAAGCAGGGCCAGCGCTTTTTCCAGCCGCTCCAGCTTGAATTCGAGCTCGGCCTTGATCTGGCGCTGCTCCTCCACGACCTCGGGATCGGCCTTTTCTAAGAAGCCCTTGTTGGATAGTTTCTTGAGCCTGACCTCCAGATCGGCCTTGACGGTCTTGGCCTGTTTGGCCAGCCGCTCCTGCTCCTTGGCGATGTCGATCACGCCTTCCAAGGGTACGTAGATCTCCATGTCCGCGGTCACGGCAAAGGCGGTCTTTGGGGGGCGCGTCTGGCCTTCGGCCATGAAGCTTACGTCCTTGACCCGCGCCAGGCGCCGTACATAATCCATGTGCCCCTGGACGATCTGTCTGACCTCCGGGGCTTCTGCTTTCAGGATCACGTTTAGCTCCAGCCCGGGAGGGATGTTGGACTCGCCGCGAATGCTGCGGATGCCTGAGATGAGTTCCAGCAGGATGTTCATGCCCCGGTCCTCATCCGGGAAGTTGAGGCCATCGTCCGTCTTGGGGTAGGGCGCCACGACGATGGAGACCCCCTTGGCGCCCGGCAGGATCTGCCAGATCTCCTCGGTCATGAACGGGATGATGGGATGCGCCAGTTCGAGGATGTTCTTGAGCACGTACCAGAGCACCCAGCGCGTGGTGGCCGCGCTAGCGCCCTCCAGCATGGGCTTGGCCAGCTCGATATACCAGTCGCAGAAGGTATGCCAGGTGAAGTGATAGATGGTTTCGGCCGCGTCGTTGAAGCGGTAGGAGTCCAGGGCGTCCCGGGTGCCTGCGATGGCGCGGCCAAGTTCGGTGAGGATCCATTTGTCGGCGATGCCCAGCGTCAGGTCCTTGCGCGCGATGGCGTCAGGATCGAAGTCCGGTCCCAGGTTAGACAGCACGAAGCGGCCCGCGTTCCAGATCTTGTTGATGAAGAAGCGGTAGCCCTGTACGCGCTTTTCGCTGATGCGCACGTCTCTGCCCATGGCGGCGAAGGCCGTGAGCGCAAAGCGGAAGGCGTCCGCCCCGAAGCGCTCCATCTCGATCAAGGGGTCCACGATGTTGCCCTTGGACTTGCTCATCTTCTGCCCGTGCTCGTCGCGCACCAGGGCATGCAGGTACACGTCCTTGAAGGGCACATCGCCCATGAATTTGATGCCCATCATCATCATGCGCGCCACCCAGAAGAACAGAATATCGAACCCGGTGACCAGCACCGAGGTGGGGTAGAAGCGCTTGAGCTCCGGCGTGTCCTCGGGCCAGCCCATGGTGGAAAACGGCCACAGGCCGGAAGAGAACCAGGTGTCGAGCACGTCGGTGTCCTGCCGGATCTTGTCGGATTTGCAGTGGCAGCAGACTCCGGGTTCGGTCTCGCTGACCGTAACCCCGCCGCAGTTCTCGCAGAACCAGGCCGGAATGCGGTGACCCCACCAGATCTGGCGCGATATGCACCAGTCGCGGATGTTGTTCATCCACTCGTAGTAGGTCTTCTCCCACTGGGGCGGGATGATGCGGGTGTCACCCTCCTTGACTGCCGCGATGGCCTTTTCGGCCAGCGGCTTGGCGGCCACGAACCACTGCTTGGAGAGGTAGGGCTCGATGACCGTCTTGCAGCGGTAGCACTTGCCGACCGGCACCTTGTAGGGGGTCTTGTCCACGAGGTAGCCCTGCTCCTGCAGATCCTGCTCGAGCTGATGCCGGCACGCGAAGCGGTCCATGCCGGCATACGGCCCGGCGTGCTGGTTCATGACCCCGGATTCGTCGATGACCACGATGACTTCCAGGCCGTGGCGCAGGCTCATTTCATAGTCATTCAGGTCGTGCGCGGGCGTGATCTTGACCGCGCCGGTGCCGAACTCCTTGTCCACCACACTGTCGGCGATGATCTTGATCGGGCGCTTCAGGATAGGCAGGATGACCTCCTGGCCGATCATGCCGGCATAGCGTTCGTCCTCGGGATTGACCGCCACGGCGGTATCGCCCAGCATGGTTTCGGGACGCGTGGTGGCCACCACCACCCCGTCCGTGCCGTCCGCCTTGGGGTAGCGGATGTGCCAGAGGAAGCCGTTTTCGTCCTCGTGCTCGACCTCCAGGTCGGACAGGGCGCTGTGGCAGCGCGGACACCAGTTCACGATGTAGTCGCTACGAAAAATGAGCCCTTCGTTATAGAGCGTGACAAAAACCTTCTTGACCGCCTGGGACAGCCCTTCGTCCATGGTGAAGCGCAGGCGCTCCCAGTCGCAGGAGGCGCCCAGGCGCTTGAGCTGGCCGATGATGATGTTGCCGTGCTTCTCGCGCCAGCGCCAGACCTCGGCGATGAATTCTTCGCGGCCCAGGGCGTGACGCGAGGTGCCTTTCTCGGCCAGGTGCCGCTCCACCACGTTCTGGGTGGCGATCCCGGCATGATCCGTGCCCGGCATCCACAACGTGTTGTAGCCGTCCATGCGCTTATAGCGGACCAGGATATCCTGCAGGGTGTTGTTCAGGGCATGGCCCATGTGCAGGACGCCGGTGATGTTGGGCGGCGGAATAACGATACTGAAAGACGGGCGCCCGGAGTCCTGGGCGTCGGCGTGAAAGAGCTTTTTGTTGAGCCAGAAATCATACCACTTCGGTTCGATATCCTTCGGATCGTATTCCTTGTCCATCATTGCGCACTCCTCTCTTGGGAACTCCCTGTTTTCATAGCATGGACTGATGTTTTTCTCCAGACGCAAAAAGGCAAGCACCCATGCCCCCGGAAGGCGGGAACATGGGCGCGTAAGCACGGAGGATGATCGATCTTTTCAGTCGAGCTTCTTGAGCTTCTCGATCTCCTCGCGGATGATCTTTTCGACGATGCCGGGCAGGATGTCGCGCGTGGTCTGCGTGATCTCGCGGATGAGGTCGTCCATCACGGGCCGCACGATGCCCTCCAGCAGGGCCGGGACCTCGGCCTTGAGCTGCTCGGCCGCGGCCTGCACCTTGGCCTCCATCTCCTGGCGGAGCTCCTCGGGCACCTCCTGGGGCGGCGTGATCGGGGGCGCCGCCGGAGCTGGGGTCACCTCCGGGATGACAGGCTGGACTATGGCGTCACTTTCAATGGGCGGCAGGGTCTCGGTCGGTGCTTCGGGAGCCGGCGGTTCGGCGGTCTCGATGGTCGGGGCAGCCTCCTCGGGTTCAAGGGTATCGGCCCGTTCCAGCACCTCTTCCAGCACCATTTTCTTCCGGGCCGGTATGGGTTCGGATGCTCCAAGAGTGGTCTCGAGCGTGACCTCCTCAATGGTCTCCTTGAAGAAGGCGTCGAAAACCGGGGACACACTGGGCGGCGTACGGGTTTTCATAATCGAGGGGGGTTGTTCCTTGGACTCGGGTTCTTCAAGGGACAGCTCATCCGGAGCCGAGAAGTCGGGCAGTGTTTCGGGCGGCTGGGCCGGTTCCTTGGCCAGGGCGTCGAGATCATCGCTGCCCGCCGGCGGTTCCATCACCGGAAGCTCCTTGGATGGTTCTTCGGGCAGGGGTTCCTCGGCCGGTGTTTCAGGCGCCATTTTTTCCTCGGCTGCGGGTGCTGATTCGGTATCGAGCATGAGTTCTTCGTCCAGGGAGATCTCCTTGCCGAGATCGAAACTTTCCGGTTCGCGCACCGAATGTTTTTCGATGGACGTCTGTTCGGCCTTGTGCTGTTTCTTCGCCGGCTCACCCTCCTCCATCAGATCGGTGAGGTCAACAATTTCGTCATCGTACGTTTCAGCCATATGGTCTCCTTTACAAGCTGAAATAGGGCCTCAATTCTTCATGACCGGCTGACCGGTGGATTCCATGACACTCTTCCACAGCGGCCCGTGGGTATCGATCTTCTTGCGTTCCCCGACGCTCAAGGCAATGGGGATATGCACGTAGCGGTTGTCCCAGACCCCGATCAGCATGTCGGTCTTGCCGGACATGCCCGCATGCACCGCCATCTGCGCCAGCATGCCGCAGAAGATGGAATCGGATGCATCGGCCTCCACGCTGCGAATCACATAACTGGGGTCGATGTATTTGAGATTGATCTCCATGGCCTTGGCCTTGAAATACTCCTGGATGGTCTCCTTTAAGAAGACGCCGATATCGCCGCTTTTGATATTGCCGGAGGCGTCCGTGTGGGCCTCCTTGACATCGAAGAAGCGTGTGCCGGCGCCTTCGGCCACCACGATCACCGCGTGGCCTCTGGCCTTCAGTCGTTGCTCCAGGCAGGCCAGAAAACCCTTCTCGCCATCGAGGTCGAAGTCCATCTCCGGCACCAGCACGAAGTTGGCGTCGCCCTGCGCCAGGGCGGCATTGACGGCGATGAACCCGGAATCGCGGCCCATGAGCTTTACCAGGCCGATGCCGCCCGGTGCCCCGGTGGCCTCGTTATGGGCGCACTGGATCACCTTCTTGGCCTCCTTCACGGCCGTATCGAAGCCGAAGGTCTTGGATACGTAATTGATGTCGTTGTCGATGGTCTTGGGGATGCCGATCACGGCGCATTTGTAATTGCGGGACATGATCTCCCGCGCCACGGCCGAAGCGGCCTTCAGGGTGCCGTCCCCGCCGATGAAGAACATGACATTGAGGTTCAGGCGTTCAATGGCGTCCACGATCTCCATGATATCCTGCGCACCCCGGGATGAGCCCAGGATGCTGCCGCCGATCTCGTGGATGCCCGCCACGAACTGCGGGGTGAGATCCAAAAGCGGGTGTCCATAGGATGGGATGAAACCCTGCAACCCATAGGGGATGCCATAGATATTCTTGACGCCGTACATGTAGAAAAGCTCGAGCACGATGCCGCGGATGACGTTGTTGATCCCCGGACACAAACCGCCGCAGGTAACGATGCCGGCCTTGGTTTTGGACGGATCGAAAAAGATCTTGGTGCGCGGACCGGCGATCTCGAGCGTGGCCGGCTTGACACCGTCGGCCATGCATTTTTCGACATAGCTCAGGGAGTCATTGATCAGGACCCGCTCGCCGTCTTCCACGAAATAGGTCCCCTTGACCGGGGAATCGATGCGCGCCGTACCCAGCGATCGAATCAGCGTATCGACGTCGCCTTCTCTGTAATCCATCGAGAACCCGGATTCCATCGCACCCCCTGTATTTCTTTCCCATCGGATATACGCCGGCGAATCTTGATGAAGCGTACGGATTCAGCGCCTTTCTAAAGTGGAGTGTATATGGTATAGATCCGCTACGGTCAAGCAGAATGCGTAAGCGAATAAGGGTGGGCGGGCATGTACGATCTTTTTATCATCGGCGCCGGTCCGGGCGGGTATACTGCGGCTGTCCTGGCGGCCAAGAAGGGTCTTAAAGTCGGCATTGCCGAAGAGAAGACGCTGGGCGGCACGTGCACCAACCGCGGCTGTATCCCGACCAAGACCTATATCGAAAGCATCAATCTTTTCAACCGCATCAGGAACGCCTCACGGTTCGGCATCGAGGTCAGTGGGTCCACGATCAGTCTGGAGGCGCTGGCCAAACGCAAGGAGCGCATCGTTTCCCGCCTGGGTAAAGGCATCGAGCTGCTGCTTAAAAACAATGGCGTCGATCTCTACCGACAAACGGCCGAGATTGCCGCGCCCGATACGGTGAACATCGACGGCCAAAGCATCCAGACCGCGAACCTGCTGATCGCCACCGGATCGATTCCCAAACCTCCGCCCATGACCGCGCCTAAGCTCTGGTCCAGCGACGATGTCTTTGAGCTTAAGCAGGCGCCGGTGTCGCTGGCCATTATCGGCGGCGGCGTCATCGGCTGCGAAATGGCCCATATCTTTTCCAGCCTGGGCACCAAGGTCACGGTGATCGAGGCCCTGGATCGCATCCTATTTAGCGAGGACCCCGAGGTCTCCTCTGCCCTGGTCAAGATCATGCGTCAGGTGGACTTCATCACCGGCGCGCGCATCACGGCCATCGACGGTTTCGGCCCCTATAGCGTGGCCGTCGAATCCCCTGACGGATCACGCACCATCCAGGTCGAAAAGATCCTGGCCTGCATCGGGCGCGCGCCCATCCTGCCGCCCGGACTGGAAGAACTTGGGCTTGCCTTGAGAGAGGGTGGTGGCATCGTTGTCGATGAGTACATGCGGACCACATGCCCTAAGGTCTATGCCGTCGGCGATGTCATCGGCGCTCACATGTTCGCCTATGCCGCCTCCAAGGCCGCCGAGGTCGTGATCGACCATGTCACGGGCGGGGATAAGCGCATGTCATTCACCAATATCCCCTCGATTGTCTTCACCGACCCGGAGATCGCCTCGGTCGGCGGCTCATCCGGCGGTAGCGCCAAGGGCACGTTCCCGGTGGCCGCCCTGGGCCGCGCCCGCACCATGGAGGCGCATGAGGGTTTCGCCAACGTGTATGCCGACCCGGACGGAAGATTGACGCGCATCAGCATCATGGCGCCGCACGCCACGGAGTTGATCGCCTGGGCCAGCCTGGCGATCGACCGGGGTTTAAGCGTTGAGGAATTCCTCCATCCGCATTACACCCATCCCACCCTGACGGAAGTTATCAAGGAGGCCGCCGAGGACGTCCTGGGCTTCAGCGTGCACAAGGCATAAAAAAACCCCGCCCCCGTCTGAAGAAAGCGGGGGCGGGGCGGCTTGGTTCGAGCTCAGGCGTGGCGCTTGCGCATGTCGCCCATGGTGCGCGCGATCTTGGTCGCTTCCCGGTAAAGCCGGCCCACGACCAGAAAGACCACCAGCACCAGCATGCCGATCATGAACAGCGGCGGCGTATCCAGCTGCACGTCGATCCAGTGACCCACGAACAGGCACAGGAACGATGCCGCCACCAGGGCCGCGCCCCAGAAGTTCAACATGGCCAGTTGATAGAAGTTTTCGGTACGGTTCGTATTCCGTTTAACCTGAAGGGTCCTTTTCATGATCGCTGACCTCCTTTCATTTGCTTGCTGCCGTATCTATCGCAACGTCCATGCCAAACATGGGGAAAAGATGCCATATTTTGCACTAGGCTGGAATTATTGCTGATGTTAATATTCAGCCGGGAGGGACTACCTACAAAAGTCCCTCACAAAACGGCCGGCATGCAAAATATCTTTCAATGCGACTTGAAAGGAACGTTGCATTTTTCCATAAAAGCGCATCGCCGCGGTGACCGACTTGACTTTTGCTTGCCAGGGCGTATTTTTTTTGTATGATAACCCCGTTTTGAAAGCCATCGGCTTTCCTGGAGTGTTTTTCAATAACCTGATGTTGCATGTCGCGTTTGAGTGGGGTGAGGAGATTGCCATGAAACGTGCATCTGTGGTTACGGTCTTGATCATTTCCTGTTGTCTCATCTTTCCGTCCTGGGCCCTGGCCCTGACAACCGCCGATCTGCCGGGAACCGGCGCAACCCTGCTCATCGAGAGCGACGACACGCTGGTGATCCCCGCGGGTGAGATCGCCGTCCTGGGCGGCACCCTGGCCGTTAAAGGAACGGCCGTCGCACGCCCCACCTTGAGGATCGAGAACCATGGGGAGTTCGTGATCGACGACGCCACACTCTCGGCCGAACAGGCCGCCCTGGTGATCGTCAACGCCGCCGACGGCCTGATCCGCAACAATCTGGATGCCGGCCAGAATTTCCAGGCCCTGGAGTCCGGTTTCATCACCATTGAAAACGCCGGAATGGTGCAATTCGCCTTTACCGCCGAAGGGGGTGAAACCAACTTCGTAGCCAATGATGCCGGCGGCAGGATACGGCTGACCAATAGCGGCGCCATTGATGTGGCAAACGGGCGATGGACGATCACCTGCTCGAACGGCGGCGCCTTCGCGTTCGACCAGCTGTCCGGGGAGGTGCGTATCGCGAATCTCGCGGCCGATACATCGTCCGCGCTCGATGACGCGGACGCACTCACATTCACGCTCAGCGGCGGGACTTTTGAAAGTGGTAATCTATCACTCGTAGCCTTAGACTCATCCCTGCGTTTCGACAATGCCGCCCAATGCAGTCTGAATACTGTTAATATTAATCAAACCGCTACCTGGCGGGGCGTCATTGTGAAGAACACCGGCACGATGGTGATAAACAACCTCAATAGTGAGGCCTACGGCGCCGGCTTCCTGCTCGACAACCGCGCTCAGGTGGAGATATTCAACTGCTACATGAAATCCCAGTATGACGAAGCAGGCCCCTATCCGGCCCTCTCCATTGAGAACCGCGGCGATGCCACCCTTTACAATTACACCGCCGTCGCCAACGGCGCCCAGGGTGTGGTCAAGCTGATCAACCATGACCAGCTCTATGTAGGCAACGCCAGCTTTGATGGGAATTACGGCGGCGCGCTCCAGCTGTGCTTTCTTGAAGGCGCGGTAGAAATCAACAACCTGAACGCCGATGCCAGCGGCGCCTCTCACGGCAAGTTCTCGCAAGTAGATATGATCACGGCCGGTGGGACCACGCAAATCAACAACTCCAGCCTGAATAATAATCTGGGGATTACCACGATCCTCAACCTGGCCGAGACCGCCTTTAACAACCTGACCCTGAAACTGACGGATGGCGGCCTTGCCAAGCTCGGTTCCCAGGCCGGCAGCCTGAGCGTCAACAACCTTAATGCCACGCTAACGGGCCAAAGCGATGAAAACGCATCGGCCCTGACCTTATGGAACCAGGCCGTGCTTACCATAAACCAACAGTATCTTACTTGCGACAGCTCTGCTTCCTACAGCGTCCCCGCGATCGACACCGGTACCGCCCAAACCTTCGTCTCCGATTGTTCGACGGCCGTGGACAACCTTGCTTATGAGGCCGCCGGGCCTGACCCCGCCAGCGGTGCGACCGGCATTGAACCCGCATCCGTGGAGCTTGCCTGGCTGGGGGGCGACCCGGACGGCGATGCGCTCACGTATGACCTCTATCTGGCCGCCGAAAGCGATGCCGCCTGTTTGCTGTGCACCGTCCCCCTGGCCAGCGGCCTGAACGAGCCTGTCTATACCGTGAGCGACCTTGAGCCCGGAACGACCTATGCCTGGCAGGTGGTGACCAACAGCGGTCTCGCCGGCGGCGTCCCTTCTCCGGTCTGGTCGTTCACCACCCGGGATGAGCCGGTGACGCCCGAGGAGGAAGACCCTACTTCCCGTGCCGTCGATGATGATGACGACGATGACAGCGGGGGGTGTTTCTGCTTCATCACCACCGCCCATATATGAGGTTTGTCCCCGGGGCGTGAGCAGAGCCCTCGAAGACCGGGTGATGCGTTTTTCAATGGAGACAGCTCTGTCGAGGGCCGCTGTCCTGTCCGGGAACTATCGCCTCTGGGTATGCCCGGACGACAATGTACGACCTTCTGGTCACGGTCTTGATGTTGGGTAATGATCCGGGTCCGGGGTCCACGACCACCGTCACACGGCCGGTCGCCTATCCCGCGGCGCTGGAGTCAGGGGAGCCCCCTTTGTACGTGGCGGTGGAAGCGATGGCGGCCGTATACGCCAGGATCCGGCCGCCGCGCGTATCTTAAATACAACGTGGACATGATCGTCGCACCCTGCATTCCCATGGGGGGCAGGGTGTGACGCGGTGTCATAACCGGGGATGCTGTTTCTATTACGAACTCAGGATGGTGTCGATCTCCGGGGGGAGGCTCTCCTTGAAGCGCACGGCCATGCCATTTGCGGTCTTGCGCAGCACCTTGCCCTCCACCCAGAACGTGTTGCCGAACTGTATCACCGAGATCTGGGCCTCGATTTCCGTGCCCTCATCGAGCGGCGTTTCAGCCTCGATGAACATGCCTTCATGACTTAAGTTGGCGACATGACCGGTTTCGCGCGTTTCCCGGCCGTTTGATACCCCCCTGACATCGCAGGGGAGGTCCACCTTGCCGCGTTCCTGGGTTCTCCGTTCCTTAACCGCCCAGACCTGAGCACGGGCCTCTTGGCGCAGGACCTTCTTGTCGACCTTGCCGACCGAGGTGAGCGGGAGCTCGGCCCTGATCTCTATCCGCTTCGGGATTTCGTAAGGCGAGAGTTTTTCGCGGCTGAAGGCTAGGATTTGTTCTTTCAAGGCCTCGACATCACGTCCGGCCTGATACTCCGCTTTGAGCGTGATGTAGGCCTGCACGATCTCTGAGCCCGGCCGCTGAGGGTTGGGGGCGCCGATCAGGGCGACCATGCCCACGGCCGGGTGCCGGCTCAAGACCTCCTCGACCTTGGTTGAGAAAACCTTGAACCCGCCCACGATGATCATGTCCTTGGTGCGGTCCACGATGCGCAGGTATCCGTCCGCATCCTGAACGGCAACGTCCCCGGTATGGAGATACCCGTCGGCATCGAAGACCTGCCTGGTCTCCTCGGGCTTGCCCAAGTATCCGGCCATAACCTGCGGACCCTTGACGCAGATCTCGCCGGGCGCTCCCGGCTGCGCCAGCTTGCCCGTGCCCGGATCAATGAGACGGATATCCGTGTTCAAAAGCGGCAGGCCCACCGAGCCCAGCTGCTTGCGTCCACGGTAGGGATTGGCGGTGATCAGCGGGGCGGTCTCGGTCATGCCGTATACCTCCAGGAGCTTGCCTGCTCCGATGATAGCCTCCAGCTTCCGCTGGGCCTCCTCCGGGAAGGGAGCCGCGGCTGACATGCAGGTCTCCAGTTTCGAGAAATCGAGGGTCTTGAACTTGGGGTTTTCCATGAGCATTTGATAGAGCGAGGGTACATTTGCTAATAGCCGGGGCTGATACCTGCGGAGTTCCGCGCAAATGTGGTCGGTATCGCGTGGGTTGGGAATGAGGATTTGAGTCCATCCCAGATAGATGGCGTTCTCATTGAAGAACAAGCCGGCGATATGGAAGAAAGGAAATCCACAAAGGCCGACGCCCGCGCCTTGTTCCCAGCCCAGCCAGCTTTGGATGATAACGATGTCGGCCACCGCGTTACGATGCGTCAGCATGGCGCCCTTGGGCGGACCGGTGGTCCCGCCGGTGTACTGCAGGTAGGCGATATCATCGGGGGTGATGTCCAGCGTGAGTTCGGTGGACGGGAAGCGTTCGCCTTTGATGATCTCTTGCATGCGATAGACCGTTTTGCCCGTAAGGCCTGTTACCGCACCAGTGGGTATCTTCTTCAAGAGCCTGCCCAGGACGCGCTTGATGGGACTGAGGAAGCCGCCGATACCGGCGGCTACGACGACCTTGAGATCGGGCAGGTCATAGACGATCGGAGTGAGTTTGACGGCGAAGATGGCATCCAGTGTGACAAGCCCCTTGGCGCGCGAATCCTTGAGCTGGTAGGCCATCTCTTCGGCCGAGAGCAGGGGCGAGACGCCCGAGACCACGCAGCCGGCGCGCAGCGTCCCCAGCCAGGCGATGACATACTCCGGGATATTGGGCAGGTTGATCCCCACCACATCGCCCTTGATGAACCCCTGGGACCCCAGCATGTGGGCGAAGCGGTTGGCATAGCGGTCCAATTCCGCAAAGCTGATGTGCGTACCCATATAAGCCAGGGCAATTTTATCGGGAAAACGGGAGAAGACTTCTTTGACGGCCTCGACGTAGGACAGTTCCCAGGCACTGCCTTCGAGATCGGCCAGCCCACTATCATAGGATTTTTTCCAGAACCGCTCGTTATCCATCATGACACCTCCTGGTTTTATAGCCTTAGGGGGCCTATCGTAATCCTTGCCGGAAAGGGGGGCGCATTTTCGCGGCCCATAGCCATTGCATGCCAGAAAAACCATAACGTCATGACAGGACAGTCCATGGAGAAGAGAAAGGGTGAATTTCCATGTATACAATAAGGCGCGGGCGGGCAAAGTCAATACGGCGAGGCGGCAGGCGTTTGAAGGCTATCAGCGCCTCGGCCGTATATGCCCCTGAGCCGAGGCCAGGGAGCATACCGTGGTAGAAGCCTTGACACGGACAAAGAACATTTGTTAAGGGCTCCTCCAGGAGGATTTCATGGACATGGACAGTTTGCTTGACTTCGAAAAACAGGGTGGGCTCGTTCCGGCGATCGCCCAGGACTACCAGACCGGCGAGGTGCTTATGTTGGCCTACATGAACCAGGCGGCCTTCAGCGAAACCATCCGCACCGGTCGTGCCTGTTATTACAGCCGTTCGCGCCATAAGCTCTGGCGCAAGGGTGAAGAGTCGGGTCATGTGCAGCGCGTCCATGAGATCCGCATCGACTGCGATGCCGACACGGTGCTGCTCAAGGTCGAGCAGATAGGCGGCGCGGCCTGTCATGAGGGCTATCATTCCTGTTTCTTCCGCAAGCTTTCCGCCGGGGACGTGATCATCGACCAGGAACGGGTATTCGACCCCAAGGAGGTGTACAAGAAATGAGCCTGATACGCCTGGCAATACCCAAGGGCAGCCTGCAGCAGTCCACCATTGATCTGTTCAAGGACGCGGGATGGCGCATCGTGCCGTCCTCGCGCAGCTACTTCCCGACCATCGACGACAAGGACATCGAGTGCGCCCTGGTGCGCGCCCAGGAGATCTCGCGCTACGTGGAGAACGGCCTGTTCGACATGGCCTTGACCGGCCTGGACTGGATCCTGGAGAATGAAAGCGAGGTGGTCGAGGTGGCCGACCTGGTCTATTCCAAGGTCACGGCCAAGCCCGCCAAGTGGGTGCTGGCGGTGGCCGAGAACTCGGACATTAAGACGCTCGCCGACTTGAACGGGAAAAAGATCGCCACCGAGCTGGTCAACTATACGCGCCGCTACTTCGAGGAACGCGGAATCAGCGTGGAGGTCGAGTTTTCCTGGGGCGCCACCGAGGCCAAGGTCGTGGACGGTCTGGTGGACGCCATCGTGGAGGTGACCGAGACCGGCTCCACCATCCGGGCGCACAACCTCAAGATCATTCACGAGCTCCTGGTGACCAACACCAAGCTGATCGCCAATAAAAAATCCTGGGAAGACAAGGCCAAGCGAGCCAAGATCGAGCAGGTCTCCATGATGCTCAAATCCGCGCTCACGGCCGCGGACATGACCGGGCTGAAGATGAACGCGCCCAAGGCCAAGCTGCAGGAGATCATCGGCATGCTGCCTTCCATCACCTCGCCCACGGTATCCACGCTCTTCGACTCGGAATGGTTTTCGGTGGAGACCATCATCAAGGAGACCCAGGCGCGCGATCTGATCCCCAGGCTGCTCCGCTCAGGCGCCACCGGCATCATC